>JAQWMF010000077.1 GCA_029246925.1 Porticoccaceae bacterium | reverse complement strand
AGGATCATTTAGTTCTCAGCGGGCTCAAATATCGCCTGAACACTAGCATTTTGTGATGTTGTTAGTGTTGCGTTGCTATCTGTCTGATTAACAGCTCCTTGCCAACGTGAAAATACGTAGCCTTCATTAGGAATAGCCGTTAATGACACTGGTATAAAGTCGAAATACTCACCTTGCCAGCTTGTACTATCAATTGTTAGAGAATTTAACTGTACCGATCCTGCTTCAGTGTTGTTAATAGATACATTCAGATTAAACATGCCATTGATTCCGAAATAACTCCTAAAATGACCAGCTAATGAAGGTATTCGGTTGTCGCTGAAGTCTATAAGTTTGTCTATCTGAGATTCCCATTCTGAATAGGATGACAACATACCTTGGTTTTGCCAATAGGGTGATCTATTGTTCCAGTTACTCCAATGTTGAAAATGTCGGGTAATTTCGGATTCAACAGAATCAGCAATTTCATTTATATGGTTGCGAACATTATTGGCTTTGAAGCGTCCATTCATCTCATCCGCAAATTGATTGATAAACTTGTTTTTAAACTGGGTATTTTCCATCAATTTTCGAACAAAAAGGGTAGACCAAGGTGGGTTTGGCCAACCTGGGCCATTAGCTTCTAGAGCAAATGATAAGGTGTCGTTATCATAAAATGGTGGGCTTTCCCATGGACGTCCAAAGGCAAAATCAGTGTCGTACATGATCCAGCGCCATTTTGTTTCTGGAGAATTCCAGAATTTAACATTATTCCCCGGCCAATCAGTGTTATCTAAATAAATATTGGCAATTTGGTAGGTTATAAAATTATCTATATCAATTTGGCTGGCTACATAATCGTAATTAGACTGAACAGATAAGCTGTTGTTTGACACATAATAAATTAATTCATTGTATGAGGTATTGCTACCCTCAACGATTTCACCATTTGTAGTAAGCAGATTGATTTCACTCTTATCAACATTGATCTTATCATCGAGAAAGTGCTCATTGACTTTTTCCCGTATATTGTAAAAGCCCCAATACTCTCCATTAAGATAAACCACCGCTGATCTATGCGCTTGATATTCGATTCCGCTGCCTTCCATAAGACTGGTAGCTACAACATCTTTAATGTTCGTTCTCATCCAGTCATTGCCTGAGCTACGCAGCACAATTGACTCAAATTTATCATAATCTAAAGAGGGGAAAATGGGATATTTTAACTTACTAAAGCCATAGCGACCTCGGGCAAAAATGGACATTGAACGCTGATCGTTGGCGCGGCTCCAAGCGCCGAATATTTTTACGCCTGCATCAATGGCAACACCTAAGACTCCATCAGGTTCATAAAAGCTAAAGTGAATCTCTCGCTCCCAGTCTTGCCAAAAGTTTGCACCAAAGAAGGGTAGTGAATTTTCATAGTTATCTTCAGGTCCATAGGCATAAATTCCCGTTTGCTGGTCAAATAAATTATTGGGATCCGATACAAGGGTAACGATTGGCAAATCATGTGTATTCGAAGTGATATAGGTTCTGCTATCTGTTCGAGAGGGAATATAATTTGTTTTGAATATTTTGGTGCGTATAACCGTATTATCGCTAATAATTATTGGTGCGGTATAAAGATTCGACAACATATTAGGAATAGACGCATCTAATGTATAGCGAATCTCTTCCCCGTCGGCAATGCCACTCAAAGTGACACTTTGATCATTAAATTCACCACCTTCATGAGAGAAAATCACTTCACTCTGAATGACACCTGTATAGCCAATGCTAGGATTTACCTCGCCAGGGGTAGGGGTTTCAAAAAATAAGATACTTCCGTCAACCGGTGAGCGCCCAATACTGTTGTCCGTGTCCATGGCTATAACGTTGATATAGTCAACTTGGTTACCATTGCTTTCGTAGAGGGTAAGTTCTTCACCCTTTGAAGATATCTTAAAGTTGGTGTGGAGACTTGGGTCCTCAAAACCTAATAGGCTAGGTGGGGGGATGCCATCATTCGTTGAGCCTAGGTAAAAGGCTGATAAAAATGGAATCAATGTCATGTCTGATGAATTTGTATTGTGGTTGTGCACCTGAATGCTTAAAACGTTTTCCCCGTCGACAAGTAATGTCTGTATATCGTTTATTGGGAAACGAACGGGACTACCACTTTGCCACATTTTAGCTTCACGATCGGTGATTGTTGGAGCATTATAGTTAGGACGATCACCAATAATATTAGAGCGAGCAATTTCAACACCATTAATATAGGCAACAAATCCATCATCAAAATCTATATCAAACCAAAGTTTATCCATAAACTCCAAGTCATTGACTGTGAAAGTTTTTCTGACATAAACGGATCTTGTGCCATTAGGGACTATGGTCGAATCATCACCATCAGCGTAGCCAAAACCACTGGTTCCTTGCTGCCAGCTGCTGTCATTGTAATTTAAATTAATCCATGAGCTGCTGGGGTTAGATGTTGGAATAATGTAACGGAAATTATCACCCTGATTGACGAGGGTTCTGTAGGTACCGCCAGCTACTCTGTCTTTATTTGATGCCCAAATACGCAAATAGGCGCCTGGCGCAAGCACTGTTTGAGGGAAAACCCACTTGGTTGGCTCTAAACTATCATCTGTTATGCTCCAGCCCGTTAAATCAACGGCAGTATCGCCATTATTGAACAGCTCGAACCAATCTGGGCTATCACCATCTTCATCATCAAATGTAGAATTTGAGGGTGAAACTTCATTAATAATAACAGTCTCGGGTATTTCCCCAGGATTAGATCCGGGCATATTGTCTAACAGGTACTGAGTTATCGCAGCGGTAGAGGATCTAACAGCCCCTGTACCAACGGCTGCATTGGTTAAAGATTCACCATGTAACCCGAAGAGATAGCGCAAAAGTATTAGGCCATCGGTGAGCGCATCTACCTGACCATTGGCATCAATATCAGCAATTGACAGGGTGGCTTCAAGTTCTGCTGCAACCTCAGATGACGACAGGGATGACCCCAATGCTATAGCGTTTTCTGTAAGAACTTCATTTCTTAACCCAAAACTGTATCTAAGCATCAATAAGCCATCAGTCAATGCATCGGCATTGCCGTCTTTATCGATATCCCAGCTAAGGGGCTGTCCTGATGGACCTGTGGTTGATTGCTGATTTAAGGTTTTTGAGCCTACTGATGCAGTTGTAGGTTCATTGTCTTGAGTAGTGGTTTCACTACTTATAACGAGGCTGTTAAGGGAGAAAAGACCAACAGCGAGTAGAAAAAGTCTATTGTAAGAAGCCATTAATACTACCTTTTTATTGTATTTTAGTATTTAGCAAAGCCATATATTAAGACATTTTGGGTTTGAAAACACACTTTAAGCAGTTAAACGGCTATGTTTTGTGACTTATGTCGTCGATATTTAATCAAAATAATTATTTTCGTCACCCGTTATCAATAGTATGGATACTGCAAGGTCATATTTTCAGACGCTTTTTTCCGACGATAATGGCGAATTTATTCCGTTAAGAATAAACTTAAGCCTATTGGCGATGTTGCTTATGGGCCAGATTATCATGCAGATATTAGTGTTTCAGAGATCGACTTTTATTAAATCCAATGGCATAGAGACATTTGCTTAATACAGTTTTTGATTAAGGTCTTATGACGCACGGGTCAGGGTTACTAACATTTTTGCCATGATTTAAGTTAGCTTATACAATTAAAAAAGCATATAGTCTTGTAAGATTTGTCTCTAAAAGGTCTAGCTTTTGGGGTAATTACTGAGACGTTATAGAATAATAAAATAAGGAAGAGGTATTTCATGTCTTCAACTATTAAAAGAATAAAGGTTTGGGTAATGCGTGGGATTTCTCTTTTCACGCTACTGGCATTTAGTATCCCAGCTTACTCGCAGGATTCGACAATATACGTTAGATTGAACTCTGACCCATTTGCCGCACCATATTATATCTTTTCATCTACCCCTGATGGAGGGTCGATGGACGTTTCTCTCGAAAAAGGCTCTGCACATACTTTTATAAAAACGGATGAAGGCCATGCGTTTAATGTTGGCGATGCTTGGAAAGTGGCACATTCAGAGATACAGGCTACAAGTAATGGAACTGGTGGGGTTGTTGGCGGTGCAGCAGCTATTGATATTGATGAGCAGTTGACGATTATAATCCCTTCAGATTTTAGTGGCGATTCTTTGTCCTATTTTTGTTACACACATTCAGCAATGATAGCTAGCTTGGACGTTGTTGAAAATACAACCTCAGATACATCGGGCAACAACAATACAGAGGGCGAAAATAATCAAATTTTAAACTGGGATTTTGATGCAAATGGTGAAACTGATGCGCTTACTGATGGCCTTCTATTGTTGCGCTACGCCTTTGGTCTACGTGATGATTCACTAACCAATGGTGCTGTTGCTCTTAACTCGGTGTTGACCACTGAGCAAATTATGGATTCAATGAATTCAGTATCCAATATTGCTGATATTGATGGTAATGGCGAAATAGATGCACTGACGGATGGCTTATTACTTTTGCGTTATCTCTTTGGTCTCCTTGACGACTCATTGGTAAGTGGTTCGCTAGCTATAGGTGCAACTAGAAGTACTGCAGATGAAATTGAGCAATATATAGCGTCCCATATGCCAAGCCAGCCTATGGATCAAGCTGCCGGTTTGTTGGTTCCAATGAGTGATAATTTAGAATTTTCATCGAAGCTTACGCAAAGCTACAAACAAATGTTTGGCGCAGTTTCTGAGCCCATGGTAGATGGCATGCCGGAAATGGCAATGGATGCCGCTGTTTCTGATAGTGGTGGTGAGTCATTTACAACTACTTATACGTTAGAAAAAACCATAGATGAACATGATTTCGTTAAATATGACGGTGTTAATAAGCATCTTTTTATAGCACCTAGCTATAGCATGTATGAGGATTGCTGTTTCGTCTTTGATGAGCCAATTGCCTTGGTAGACGATGCAATTGAAGTTGGCGAAGAACCGGCTGTTGCCGATGAGCCAATGTACCCCATTATTCCAGAGCAACGCGCTATTAAAATAATGGCTACTGACCCAGATCAGGCAATGGTTGAACAGGTAGGCAGTATCATTATCGAGGGTAATCGCACCATTGAGGGCCTTTATACTAACGGTAATCAGCTGGCCTCAATTAATAGTTCTGGATGGTGGGGAATGTATGGTTCTGCATTTATGGATGCATCCAATTGGCGTGGTCAAACGACTGGCGTAACAGTTTATGATATTTCTAACGTTGAAGATCCACAGTTAGATTGGAAGTTTGAAATCGAAGGTGGCTTTGTTACCAGTCGAAAGAAAGGTGATATTGTGTATTTAGTCGCCCGACATACCCCGCAAATTGTTAACTTTATTGATTATCCTACGGTCGATCAAGAATCGGAAAACCAGCAAATTTTAGACGATGTATCTACTACAGAGTTGCTTCCGAAAGGCTATGTCAATGATGAGGAAATTGATCTTCTAGCAGCGACGGACTGCTTGATGATTAACGACAATCATGCATTGGCACCAGCACAGTATGGTTACCCAACTATGACTATGCTGGTTGCTATTAATGTGGCAGAAAAATCTGTGGTTAATAGCACCTGTTATCTAGAATCTACATCCGGTGTTTACGTCAGTCAAAACGCCATTTATTTTATTCAGTCAGAAGGCTGGGGAGACGATGCGCGTACGATATTGCATAGATTTAATCTCTCGGCTAATCTCGGATACACGGGTTCTGGTGAAGTACAGGGGCATCTTTTCGGGTCAGGTGAGATTGACTTTCGCATCAATGAACACAATGGCTACCTAAGAGTAGTGAGCAGTCAGTGGACTGGAGATTCTGAAGACACAAGAGATCATCAGCTAACTGTGCTTAAACAGTCACCAGAAACCTACAGCATGACTCAGGTTGCTACCCTGCCTAATGAACAGCATCCAAACGAGATTGGTAAGCCTAACGAAGACCTTTACGGCGTGAGGTTCTTTGGGGATACCCTTTATCTAGTGACATTTGAGCGTACCGATCCGCTTTATGTACTTGATCTATCTGATCAAGAGAATCCTGTTGTTGCTGGCGAATTAGAAGTCACTGGATTTTCAGATTTTCTACACCCAGTCAACGATGATCTACTGCTTGGTTTAGGTCAAGATGAAAATGGCTTGGTTAAATTGGAGCTATTTAATGTCGCGTCTATGGATAATCCAATGTCTCAAACCGCTATGAGTATTGGTTTAGGTTCTAATTGGAGCTACTCGCCCGCTAGATATAACCGTCATGCATTTACCTATCAGCAAGTGAGCGAAACTACAGACCGATTCTCAGTTCCAGTTACGCTATCGTCTTCTTCGGATATGGGTTATTTTCAAGAGAATCGTTTGTATACGTTTAGTATATTTAATAAACATCAGTCAGAAAGCGCTTCTATTTTCAGTAATGGATATATTTCAGGGGGTACAGGTAATTGGTGGAATAATGACCGTCAACGTGCAATCTTCCATGGTGATTCCATTTTCTATGTTAATGGAGAGAATGTTCTTTCTTCATTCTGGGAATACCCTGAAGATTAAATAGCCTGTCGTCTATTAATAAAAGAGCACTCGAAAGGGTGCTTTTTTTTGGATTATCGAATCACAGTATTGTGATAACAATTCAATGTTTAATAAAGTAACTGTTTAAATTTGCGATACTGATAATTTTGGTCTAGGTTTAAGGTGATGCTTCAAAAAAACGAGTTATCACTAATTGAAAGCTTTAATTTAGAAGCAGCTAAATGGATTTAATAGCAATGAGCGGAGTCTCAATATAGAAATGACTGGTTTAAACGCAGGTCAACAAAAGGTAAGTGAAACAAACGTTGCATGGATAGAGCGCAATAGCTTTTATCGGGCGATCGGTGATATTTTATTGAGTCACTGGGATCCTTTGGGTCAATCTGATTCGGAATTGCCTCATAATCAATATGATAGCTATATATCAATGGTCTATAACTTTGCATTAAAGTCTGATTGCAAAGAAAAGCTTATTAAATATTTAAACGCTCTCGCCCGTGATGGATTTGGTATCGAAACAAATGATCACAATGATAGGCGAGCGGCTCAATTAATTTTAGCGGTAAGAGACTTTTATTTTGCCAATGAGGTTTTACTGGGGGAAAAAGATGTTATAAATCTCCCATCTAAATACCCAAGGTAAGGCTAATGTGTTGGATGTTTCGAAAAAGATAGAACAGTGTAAATAGCTGTCGTCATTGCTTGGATAGAGTTAAAATAAATAAAAGCCTTGAGGCACTTGCCTCAAGGCTTTTATTTATTTATAGCATGTATAAGACGCCTAAAAAACCAACAACCGTGAGCACAACTGTGTATGGTAATGCCATAATCACCATGCGCATATAGGATAACCCGATAAGTGGTGCTAAAGCAGAAGTGAGCAGGAATAAGAAGGCAGCTTGGCCATTAGGTGTTGCTACGCTAGGCAGATTGGTTCCGGTGTTAATAGCAATGACAAGTTTGTCGAAATGTTCACGATCAATCATGCCAGAATCCAGTGCCGCTCTTACTTCATTGATATACACGGTTGCTACAAACACATTATCACTAATTGCCGAGAGCAAACCATTAGCTAAAAAGAAAACGCCTGGTTGTGATGCGGGGTCCATAGCCAATACCCAAGTAATAACTGGCGAGAATAGATGCTGTTCATGTATAACCGCTACGATAGCAAAAAATACAACCAATAGGGCGGTGAAAGGCAGGGCTTCCTCAAATGCTTTACCAATTTGATGCTCTTCGGTAACGCCATTAAATGCGGTAAGAAGTACAATAATCATTAGGCCAATAAGTCCAACTGGTGCCCAGTGAAATGCCAGACCAAGCACTAGAATAACCGCTACAATGGCTTGAACAATTAAGATGGCTACCTGTTCTTTTGAACGGTTTTTTTCGTCTTCCTGACTGTATATGGTGAGAACCTGTCGCACAGCGTCGGGTAACTGTGCCCCATAGCCTAGAATTTTAGTTTTTTCCAAAAGGATGCAACAGACCAAACCACAGACAAATACTGGCATAGTCACTGGTGCCATACGCATAAAGAATTCTATAAATTGCCAGCCAGCTTTTTCAGCAATTAGAAGATTTTGAGGTTCGCCCACTAGAGTTGTTACACCGCCTAAGGCTGTACCCACAGCACCATGCATAATTAGACTTCGAAGAAATGACCGGAATTGCTCTAGATTGTCACTATTTGATTCTGTGACAGTACTATTATCGAGATGGTTATGAGTCGTGTCATCAAATGCTTTACCAGAAGCCACCCTGTGATAGACCGAATAAAAGCCAACGGCCACTGTAATAAGGACTGCTGTTACCGTCAGTGCATCTAGAAATGCGGATAAAACAGCACCAGAGAAACAAAAAAGCAATGAAAGTACAGTTTTTGATCGTACATTGAGTAAAATCTTAGTGAATGTAAAGAGCAGCATATCTCGCATAAAATAAATGCCAGCGACCATAAACATTAATAATAGGATCACTTGAAAGTTTGCCACTGTCTCTTGATAAACGTTATCTGGGCTTGCTAAACCCAGTAAGATTGCCTCTATTGCTAATAGGCCGCCTGGTTGTAGTGGGTAGCATTTAAGCGCCATGGCCAAAGTAAAGATAAACTGAGCAATAAGCACCCAGCCAACTACAAATGGTGTGGTGACTGTCAGCAAAATAGGATTTATAATCAAAAAAGCAATGATGAGTTTTTGGTACCAACTAGGGGAGTTACCTAAAAAATTCTTTTGAAATGCCTGTGCTAATGTTGCCGTCATATTTCTGTCCTTTGTATGCCTGATTGTATTGGCGAATTAAGGCGATTGGGTCAATAAACTAGCCTTTTTGGTATTTATTGGGCAGCAATATTGAGAAAGCGCAAACCTTAGCCGCACGGGGTTGTTTTTGCAACCAAAACGGTATGATATATACCAAATTTATCAGATTTTATGGTCGCTTGCTGACGGCTAGTCACCATTGTTCAATTATTTATTTGGTCTATAATCCTGTTTATGAATAATTAATTAGGTTGATGTGATTTTTTTCAGATCATCACTTTTTTGTAATACGCAATATATGGAGTTTAATTTGGAATTTTTAGCAGAGTATGGTTTGTTTCTTGCCAAGATGGTAACAGCGATTATGGGTTTTGGTTTATTGGTCGCCATTGTTACCAGTGCTAGTCAAAAAAATAAACAGGGTGGTGATAGGGGTCAATTAGAGATCAATCCGTTAAATGATCAGTACGATGAAATCAGTGAAGCTATGTCCTTGGCTTTGATAGATCCAGTATCACAGAAAGCTGAGGCAAAAAAACTTCGTAAAGATCAAAAGAAACGCGCTAAGTTGGATAGTAAAAAGGCGCAATCTGAACAGGATGAAAAAAAGAGAGTTTTTGTCTTAAAGTTTAAGGGTAATGTGAGTGCTTCAGCGGTTTCTAATTTGCGCGAGGAAGTGACTGCAGTTCTTACTCAGGCACAGCCTAAAGATGAGGTCGTTGTTAAGTTAGAAAGTTCTGGTGGTATGGTTCATAGTTATGGCCTGGCGAGCAGTCAGCTGGATCGACTTCGCAAGCAAAGTATTCCTCTTACAATTTGTGTTGATAAAGTAGCTGCAAGCGGTGGCTATATGATGGCCTGTGTTGGGGATAAAATTCTTGCCGCGCCATTTGCTATTATTGGCTCCATTGGTGTTGTGGCTCAGCTTCCAAATTTCCATAGACTATTGAAAAAGAATGATGTTGATTTTGAGTTGTTAACTGCGGGTGAGCACAAAAGAACACTGACTATATTTGGTGAAAATACTGAGCAGGGTCGAGAGAAATTTATTGAAGATCTTCAGGATACCCATCAATTATTTAAATCCTATGTTGCAGAGCGTCGGCCTAAAATTGATATTGATAAGGTAGCAACAGGCGAGGTGTGGTTTGGTTCGCGCGCATTGGACTTATCATTAGTCGATGAGTTGATGACGAGTGACGAATATCTTACTGGCTGCGCCAAAGAATCTAAGGTCTTCGAAATAAATTATGTTCAGAAAAAGAAACTACCCCAGCGCTTAGGTATCGCAGCTGAGGAAAGTGCAGATCGATTACTTGTTAAATGGTGGGGCCGTCTAACTGACAGTTCGAACATCTATAAGTAAGTTTAGTCTCTACGCAATCGCTCATTAACGGCGATCGGGTTTGGGAAATTAAACACAACAATGTAGCTTGAGATCAAAAAGGTAATGATGGCTGTTGCTTGAATCAGATGCGACGCATCATTACCAATTAATTGCGTGCTAAATGCCATATAGGCAATAAGCAGTGAAAACTCACTGTTTTGCCCTAATCTAAACCCTATATCCCATGAAAGACTATTATTTTCGCTCTGTGACTTAAGAAGGTATCGGTAAATAATTGGTTTAAGGGAAAGCATTACTACAGCTAACAGAATAGCTGGTATCGCTATTGTTTTTAATAGTGATAGATCAAACCCGCCGCCAAGCGAGAAGAAAAACAGTATTAAAAAGAAGTCCCTTAATGGCTTGAGGTTTAGAGCAATATACTGGGCAATTGGACTTGTTGCTAATGAAATACCGGCAATAAAGGCGCCTATTTCCTTAGATAGACCAATGACTTCGGCTAATTCCGCAATACCTAAGCACCAACCTATAGTCAGTAGGAAAATATATTCGCCAATACGATCAAAACGTGAAAACAAAGGCTGCAATAGATAGCGTACCAAGGACATTGAGCAGATCACAAGCGCTGGGAGTGCCACTATACTCATCACAAGACTAGACATACCATTGTCACTGGAGCTTGCTGATAACAATACAAGCAACACGGCAATAGCCAGAAAATCCTGCATTAATAACATACCGACCATTAATTCACCGGAGTGTTTGTGATGGAGGGCAGTTGTAGGCAAAAGTTTAATGCCAATAATGGTGCTAGAAAACATCATTGCTGCACCAATGATTGTGCATTCAATTAGGGTGAAGTTGAAGTTATAGGCAATACCAAAACCAATTACACCAAACAGTAGGGAGCTTATTAGAGTGATATGTGCAACTTTCTTAAGCACCTTGAGCAGTGATTGTGGTTGCATATCTAAGCCTAGTAAAAACAGCAAAAATACAATACCTATAGAGGAGATTTGCGCAATAAGCTCTAGATCAGATACCCAGCCAAGCCCATAAGGGCCCATAAGTGCGCCAAGGGCAATATAGGCTACCAGAAGTGGCTGGCGACCGAAAAGGGCAAGAGAGGCTAAAAGAGAGCCGCCTGTAAAGATAAGAAAAAAGATAAAAACAACGTGCTGATCCATTGGTTAAACCTGCTTGTTGATTAGACTGCAAATTACTTATCGTCTTCTGAAAAGTGGATTTTCTTCGTCTGCACTCACCTGATAGGTTTCAGAGAAATCCTGTAGTGAGTTAGCCGCCTTGGTTAAATCAGTATCATCCGAAAATTTAAAAGCATTAAAGCCGCAGCGACTGAGTAAATATAACTGATCGCGAATAAAACCACCAACTGCACGAATTTCGCCCTGATAATTATAGCGCTCACGCAGTAACCTAGCTATTGAGAAGCCTCGTCCATCGGCGAATTTGGGAAAATTTATCGCTATAAGTGGCAGATTAAGCAAGGGTTCAACAATATCTTCGATTTCAGCATTGCCCTCGATGATGACCCCGACACTACCGTTGTGGGTGGGTAACTGTTCTGAAAAGTCTTGCCATTGGTTATAGGTCAGAAGGACATCTCCCTCAGGAACAGTCTCTGAAGACGCTTCTAATGGGATCCAGTTATCTTCAATAACACAATGGTCTTTAAGTACTTGGGGCATAGACTCTTTCCTTAAACTTCTCAATTCCAATACGTTGATAGGTACTTAGAAAACTTTCATCGGCAATTCTATTTTCGACATAGACATCAAGCAATTTTTCAATGCCGTCAGTAATTTGGTCACGTGCTAGAGAGGGGCCAAGGACCTTGCCAAGAGAGGCGTTTTTGTTGGCACTGCCGCCTATTTGTATTTGGTACCATTCCTTACCTTTCTTATCGACACCAAGAATGCCGATATGTCCGATATGGTGGTGCCCACAGGCATTCATGCATCCAGAAATATTTAACGTTAGATCACCGAGATCATAAACATAATCAAGGTCAGAAAATTTTCGTTGAATGGCTTCAGCAACAGGGATAGATTTTGCGTTTGCAAGAGAGCAATAATCGCCCCCTGGACAGCAGATCATATCATTGATGGTTCCAATATTTGGTGTAGCTAGACCTGAGGCTTTAGCTTGTTTCCAGAGATTATAGAGCTCTGATTCAATAACATCTGTAAGTACAACATTTTGATTATGAGTTGCTCGCAACTCGCCAAAGGAATAGCGGTCGGCTAAGTCAGCAATAGTTTCAAGCTGTTTATCGGTGACATCACCCGGAGCTACACCAGCTGGCTTTAATGAGAGGGTAACCGATCTATAGCCTGCTTGTTTTTGCGACTGTGTATTTCGGTCTAACCAACGGCTAAAGGCAGTATTGTCAGCGGCAATGGCAGCTAATTTATCGGCTGATTCAGTTGCATTAATGGATTGGTAATCAGGTGCAGAAAAGAAGCGTTTAACTCTGGATATCTCTTTGTCAGTCAGCGTTGAGGGCCCATTCTTTAAATGTTCCCATTCAGCTTCTACACGTTGGGCAAAAACCTCCGGCGTCCAAGCTTTAACTAGAATTTTAATTCGTGCCTTATATTTATTATCTCGGTTACCGTAACGGTTATATACCCTAACAATGGCGTCTAAGTAGGATAGAAGATGCTCTTTGGGTAAAAATTTTCTAATTGATGAGCCAATAACTGGTGTACGACCTAAGCCGCCACCGACAAAAACTTCAAATCCAAGCTCTCCAGCATCGTTTTTAACGAGTTGCAGGCCAATATCATGTAGCAAAAAGGCGGCGCGATCTTCTTCGGAACCACATACCGCGATTTTAAATTTTCGCGGTAAAAAAGCGAATTCAGGGTGCATGGTCGACCACTGACGTATTAGTTCACACCAGGGGCGGGGGTCTTCAATTTCATCATTAGCTACCCCAGCGAATTGATCAGTGGTTGTATTTCGAATACAGTTTCCACTGGTTTGGATAGCATGCATTTCAACTTCGGCTAACGCTGCCAGTATATCTGGAACCTGCTCTAAGGCTGGCCAGTTTAGTTGAATATTTTGTCTTGTAGTAAAGTGAACATAGCCTTTATCATAGACCCGAGCGATATGGGCAAGTTTTCTTACTTGATGGCTGGATAGCATGCCGTAGGGCACTGCGATTCGAAGCATTGGCGCCAAACGCTGAACATAAAGACCATTTTGCAGGCGCAGGGGAAGGAATTCTTCATCTGCAATCTCTCCTGCTAAATAGCGTTGTGTTTGGTCTCTAAATTGCTCAACTCGTTCGTTTACAATTTTATGGTCATAATTATCGTATTTATACATCTATTAACTGCTGTGGCTTCATTAACAATGGAAAGGTCAATGATACAGATTGAGACCGTGCTTTTAAATTAATATTTCCCTATAAGGCTCAAATTAAAAGGAATAAAGTCGATTAATGGGATAGTCATGTGTTTTGGCAAGACAGCTTGTGAAATGCTTGTTAGAATGCCGAAAACTCTAATAGTGCCTATATTTAATAGGAAAATAACCTTACAGGATCATTTAAATGACGGATGTAAATAATCAAAACGATGGCGATGGAAAGGCTGATGCGCTTGCCGCTATTGCGGTTGTATTAATTGTAGTGACTGGCGCTATTTACTGGTTATCAACGGTATAAGTCTTAATTATGCATCAAGACCCGTATCCAACGACCAGTGAAGAGCCTAGTGCTATTGTTCAGGAGTATCTGAACAAGGTTTCAATTGATGAGCCATTGCCGGTTGATCAACTTGAGTCTATTCGTCAGCAAGTAAAGCAGTTATTAATTGAAAAAAATGCTGTCATAGTCGCTCACTACTATACAGATCCGTTGATTCAAGCCTTAGCTGAAGAAACCGGTGGTGTGGTAGCGGATTCTCTTGAGATGGCTCGATTTGGCAGTAAGCATAGTGCAGACAGGCTTATTGTTGCTGGGGTTAAATTTATGGGTGAGACGGCTAAGATACTGACGCCAAATAAGACGGTATTAATGCCTACGTTGGAAGCAACCTGCTCCTTAGATGTCGGTTGTCCAGCCGACGAATTTACCGATTTTTGTGATCAGCACCCAGATCGAACAGTGGTGGTATATGCAAATACTTCAGCGCAGGTTAAAGCTCGTGCGGATTGGGTTGTTACATCTAGCATCGCTGTTGATGTGGTCGATCATTTGGATGCATTGGGTGAGAAGATTATCTGGGCTCCTGATAAGTATCTTGGTGCCTATGTTCAAAAGCAAACCGGCGCCGACATGCTAATGTGGGATGGTAGCTGTATTGTTCATGAAGAATTTAAGGCTAAGGGAATAAGCGACCTTAAACAGGTGCATGAAGATTGTGCAATATTGGTTCATCCTGAATCCCCGCAATCTGTGATTGATATTGCCGATGTTGTTGGGTCTACATCGCAGTTGATTGCTGCAGCTAAAAATCTTTCTCAACAGCGTCTTATTGTCGCCACTGATCAGGGTATTTTTTATAAGATGCAACAAGCAGCCCCTGAGAAAGAGTTAATCATAGCGCCAACTGGCGGTAGCGGTGCTACCTGCAGAAGCTGTGCTAACTGTCCATGGATGGGAATGAATAGCCTGCAAAACCTTTTGCAATGTTTACAGCAGGGTAGTGGAGAGATTACGGTTGACACTCGGGTTGCAAAGCTTGCAACAACAGCCTTAGATCGAATGATGACCTTTAAGCAAACCCCCTAAAGCTTGCTAAGATTGCGTTCCATCTCGTCGATGTCAATTAACCGCTGCTGAACTATTGAAAGACCTTTAAAATCTGACTTTAATAACTTTTCAGCAAACTTTAACTGCCTTTTTGCATTTTCTAACGCACCGATTAGAATAAAAAATTCTGCTCTCGCCTTATGAACACCTGAAATATTTCCGGCAAGGCCTCTAACTTCAGCTAATTTGTACCATATGGAAGAATCCTCAGGCCGCTGCCTGCTCAGGGAATGTAGAATCATTGCAGATGCTTTATATTGATGGGATTTCCACAAGGCATCCGCTTGAAGTACCTTTAATGGATAGTTGTTTTGATTAAGCTTTAGATGGCTCTTTAGCTTTTGCAGTGCGGTGGTATAACGCTGAGCAGCTATATCAACTTCAATATCGGAATGTATATAGGGGGCATAGAGCGGGGTTTTTTCTAGTAACTTGCCCAGTAGTTTCTTTGCTTGAAGAAAATTACCAGCTTTTAAGTTGGCAATCGCTAAGCCATAGGTCAATGCATCTGTATTGGAGCTGTTGGACGTTAATTTTTGGTTAAAAAATTTAATCGAATAAGCTGGATTATTGTGTAGCAATATTTGAACTCTAGCTTGCATGATGTAGAAGTCAAAGTTATCTGGGTAATGTTGTTTTTTTACATTGTAAGTGCGAGATCTTGTATCCGAAACACGTTTTTCTGTGACTGGGTGAGTTAGCAAAAATTCAGGAGGTCTACTACTTTTGTATCTGGTAAGAGCCATCATTTTTTCTAACATATCTGCTGACGCTCTGGGGTCACGACCCGCATTCGCCATAATTTTTATACCTAGGCGATCAGCTTCTTGCTCATTGCTGCGACTATAGCGAAGTTGTTTATCGATTGAAATCGCTTGTGTTGCAGATAGTGCTGCCATGCCAGCATCTGCACCAGCTTTTGAGCTGACAATAATCGTTGCTAAGAGACCCGCCATGGTAATAGCAGATGAGTTTCTTTTAGCCTCAATACCTCTGGCAAAATGTCGTTGGCTTAAATGGGCTAATTCATGGCTAATAGTAGAAGCGAGCTGATCCTCGTTGTCAGCATGAGAAAAAATACCCGTATGGACCCCTACAATACCGCCAGGTACGGCAAAAGCATTTATGTTGGGGTTGTTGATGAGTACTAGGGTTAGCCTTGTGTCATCCAGCTCACTATGCACGGCTAAATTCAAGCATAATTGCTCTAAATAGGCTTGCAGTAGTGGGTCGTCGTACGGTTCAACCTGTCGTCTAAAGGCTTGAAGCCAAGCTTTGCCAAGTTTGTATTCTTGTTTTTTGGATACTATACCCGAGCTGCTATCGCCAAGAATGGGTAATTTTATATCGGCGGCTAGGGTGTTAAAACTAGTAAGCCATAGGGAAATGATAAGCAGCTTTGCCAAATTTAAATGTCTTAATAACGGTGTTGGTATATTTGGCATGAATTTTTTTCTTAAATTGTATGTATATTGCTATTAGCTTGTTACAGGACCAGTTTTGACAGTAAAAAAACAGATTGGTTTCATCTGGGATACCTGTATGATTTGGCTATAATATGACATATTTACAGTATAAACTTCTATTTTTATTCTGGAGACATTATGAAGAAGGTTTTACAGCGGTGGTTGGCGCAGTACTTTAGTACCGAAGAGGCAGTTCTGCTGAGTATTTTTCTGGTGGCCTCCATCATTATTATCGCCACCTTAGGTGATGTTTTAGGCCCTGTGATTGCCGCATTGATTTTCGCCTTTTTGTTGCAGGGTGTTGTGAATAATCTACAAAATCAAGGCTTCTCAAAGATTGTTGCGGTTCTCTCAGCCTACATATTATTTTTAGTGACATTTATCACTGTTTTAGTTGTCTTGGTGCCTATAGTGGGTAGGCAGACATCACTGCTATTGAAAGAATTACCCAACATGGTGGGGCAGTTAAACCAACTGTTGAGTTCATTGCCAGAAAGGGCAGCTGAGTATATAGGCCCTGAGCAGATTCAGCTGGTGGTTGCGCGTGCTTCTGAGGAAATGGCAAACCTTGCTGAGCAAATTCTAAGTCTTTCTATCAGTAGTTTTCCGAGTTTGCTTGCTATTATGATCTATATATTCCTAGTCCCTTTATTAGTGTTTTTTATGTTAAAAGATAAGGATGTTTTATTAAATTTTATATCTAATATGCTGCCCAAGGAGCGTCGAGTAATGACGGTTATATGGGATGAAATGGATATGCAGTTTGCTAATTATATTCGCGGCAAAGCCATTGAGATCTTGATTGTGGGCTCTGTTGCATTTATTACCTTTTTATTCCTCGATCTAAAATATGCTACTCTTTTAGCATCGCTAGTTGGTTTATCAGTGTTGATCCCCTATATCGGTGCTACTTTGGTAACTATTCCTGTTTTGTTGGTAGGCTACCTTCAGTGGGGCTTGTCAGATGATTTTGCATGGCTACTGGGTCTGTATGCCATTATTCAAATAATTGATGGCAATGTATTAGTGCCGCTGTTGTTTTCTGAGGTTGTTAATCTTCATCCAGTGGCTATTGTGATAGCAGTGCTCATATTTGGAGGGATTTGGGGGTTTTGGGGTTTATTTTTTGCTATTCCTCTTGCCACATTAGTTAAGGCTATTTACAACGCTTGGCCTAGTACGGCTATTCAATCAGAGTAATTGTTTTTCGGCTTATTGGAATGGTTATGGGTGAAAAGATACCTCAGGGATACACAGGGCTTAATACCATTGGTGCAATAGCTTTATTATTCAATTTGGCGCTGACTACGTCCTGTAGCTTTAAGCCGTTTGAGTTCTCGTCAAATCTTCAGGAGCCTATAGAAAAAAGTGCCAATGATCAGCGTCAATACCAACGTATTCGCTTAGCAAATAGTCTTGATGTGCTACTTATTTCAGATCCAACAACTGATAAGGCGGCAGCTGCATTAGACCTTTATGTGGGTAGTTATCAAAACCCTAAGCAGCGGCAAGGTCTGGCCCATTTTTTGGAGCATATGCTGTTTCTTGGGACCAAGCAATATCCTCAGGCTGATGCCTATCAAACCTTTATCAGTGAGCATGGCGGCAGTCATAATGCTAGCACGGGTCTTGAGCACACTAATTATTTTTTCGATATCAATGCTGAGTATCTAGCCGATGCCTTAGATCGCTTTGCGCCTTTTTTTACTGACCCATTATTTGATGCTGACTATGTAGATAGAGAGCGAAAAGCCGTAGAGTCTGAGTATCAATTAAAATACAAAAATGATACTCGTAGGCAGTGGGATGTCTTGAGAGAAATCGCTAATCCCAGTCATCCGCTTTCCAAATTTAATGTGGGTAATCTTCAAACCCTTGCTGACAATCAACAATCGGATGTGCGAGATGAACTTATAGACTTTTATGATAAATACTATTCAGCCAATCTAATGAAGCTTGTGGTGTTGGGTAAAGAGCCCTTAGAGCAGCTAAATAATATTGTGCGAGATAGGTTTTCTGCTATTGAAAATAAGCGGGTACAAATAAAGCCATACAGGTCCAATTATATTGACCCTATTAAACTACCAATGCAGATTAATGTTCGCCCCTTAAAAGACACTACAGGGCTGGGGTTGCTTTTTGAGTTGCCGAAGTTAGACCCATACTGGGAAACCAAGCCCGCTGACTATTTAGCGTCAATGATTGGTTATGAGGGGCAGGGAAGCTTATTGTATGCTTTAAAGGAAAAAGGTTGGGCTGATAGTCTTTCTGCAGGGCTGGTGCTGGAAGATCGTGGGGCCAGTTTATTTTCTATTGATATAGGTCTTACGCCAGAGGGCTATCACAAAAGAGAGCAGATACTTATAGAGCTTTTTGGTTGGATAAAACTCATTGCAGACCGTGGTATAGAGAGTTGGCGACAGTCTGAGAATGCAAGTATTAGGGATATTACTTTTAAGTTTGCTGAAAAACAAAATCCCGCAAGATATGCAACAGACTTAGCCAGAAGAATGCATAAACATTCAGGTGCGGAGCTCCTGCGTGCACCCTATGTGGCGAATGATTTTGATAGTGAAATCATTAAACAGATAGCAGCCCAGCTAAAGCCGAGTAATATGCTGATTTTTGTGTCTGCGCCAAATATAGAGGTAGACAGCACCTCTCAATTCTATCAAACACCCTATCTTTCAGTGCCATTGGATAACAAAAGCATTGATCGTTTAGTGCTCTCTAAACCAAGCCTTGATATTAGTCTGGCCGATAAAAACCCTTTTATACCAGAAAGCTTAGAGCTCATTGTAACGCCGCCATCTTCAACACCTAGGCTTTATAAGGAAGAGTCTGGACTAAGGGTTTGGTATCTTCCAAATACACAGTTTGGTGTGCCTAAAGCGGAAATTATTATTTCCTTAGCTAGTGAGTTAACTGCAAGCGTAGAGGGGTTGTCTGCGGCTAAACTTTACGTTGCCTATCTTCTAGATCAGCTTAATGATCAGCTTTATCCTGCGCATATGGCGGGTCTAAGCTATAGTATTTCAGCAAGTGAAAAGGGTTTGTTGGTTGTTGTTGGGGGGTACTTTGACAAGCAAGAGATACTTTTACAAAAGATCTTATTGGCTTTAAACAATCCTCAGTGGCATGCCGATCGTTTTGCGTTAATAAAACAGCAAGTAATAAGAGAAAAAAATAATTCTAAGCGCGACTATCCATTTCGGCAGGTTATTTCATATCTCTATTCAATAGTAGAAGGTCGATGGACCTCTGTTGATCAGGCCAAAGCTATGCAGGCAATAGATATGGCTGCCTTACGGGATTTTTCTTCAAGATTGATGTCTAGCTTTGATGCCAAGGTTCTTGTCAGTGGTAATTATCAGGAAGCAAGTGTTAACCGTATTATCAAACAGTTGGGTTCGATTCAATTCAAGGCAAGTGATATCAAGGCTAAAATAGCAAGACTGCCTAAAAAAGACATTAGTCGCTATATTGGGGTGGATCATAACGATGCGGTATTAATCCAGTATATTCAGGGTGATAACGATAGCTTGAAGGAGAGGGCGTCAATGAGCTTGATCGCTCAGGTAGTTTCTCCCTCTTTTTACCATCAATTACGAACCCAAAAACAGTTAGGTTACGTTGTTTCTGCGTTCCCTTTGCATATTAATCGCGTTCCGGGCATAGGTATGTTGGTTCAATCGCCTGTTGCTTCGGAGCAGGCTCTGGCAAAGGAGTTTAGAGGTTTTACTAAGGGTTTTGCTTCGCAGATGAAAAAGCTGTCCGATAAAGAGCTGGAACAGCACAAGTCTGCATTACTAGTCAATTTAGAAAAGTCGCCTGATAATTTGTCAGAGCTAAATACTTGGCTATTTAAATCGTTAAGTTTGGGCTATGAGGGATTTGATTTTCGATCACAGTTGGCGGCTGAAATACGGTCGATAACAGTCGGTGATATCCAGCATGCCTACGATAGATTAATCGTTAAACAGCCGCGTCAATTGTTGGTGCAAACACAGGATAACAATAAGAAAAATAAGTTGTTAAATGATAATGGGCGGATTGATCATCAGTATCTGTTTCCATACTAGCGGGTGAAAAAGCATTTATGTAGTTAAACTAACTTAAAAATATATTTTTTAATCTCATTAATAAACAAAGTGTTATAGCGTAAAGTTAAAGATATATACTATATAAATTTACAGCTCAAAACTATTCAATTTCATTGATTTTGTAGCCTCACTACATTATGATATGCGGCTTCATTAGGGGGCCAAAGCGTCTTTGTTTAAGGTCGTGAGACCTATTGATAGCAACCCCCTTAACAACTGAATTTATTAAAATTATTGGTGCCGCATGTCTCAGGATTTAGATCCAACAGAAACCCAAGAATGGTTAGAAGCGTTTGACTCTATTTGTCGAGCTCAAGGAAGCGATAGAGCTTCATATATTTTAAGTCAGTTGCAAGCCCGTGCTACCAATTCTGGTGTTGGCTTGCCGCAGTCAATTACCACACCTTATTGCAATACTATTCCTGCTAATAAAGAAAAGGTTATGCCTGGCGATCTATTTATGGAGCGTCGTGTTAGATCATTGATTCGCTGGAATGCACTTGCCATGGTGATGCGTGCTAACAAGCAGAGTGATGGTATTGGTGGTCATATCGCCAGTTTCTCATCTGCTGCAACCCTTTATGATATTGGGTTTAACTATTTCTTTAGAGGATCAGAAGGTGAAAATCTTGGTGATTTAGTCTTCTTCCAAGGTCACAGTGCTCCAGGTATGTATGCTAGGTCTTACCTTGAAGGTAGACTTTCGGAAGATCAGCTCGACAGCTTCCGCCGAGAGGTTGATGGCAAGGGCCTTTCTTCCTACCCACATCCTTGGCTAATGCCAGATTATTGGCAGTTTCCAACAGTTTCTATGGGCCTCGGTCCTATTCAAGCGATTTATCAGGCACACGTTATGCGCTATCTTTCTGCCCGAGGTCTTGTGGCTCGCGGTGATAGAAAGGTATGGGCCTTCTTAGGTGACGGTGAATGTGATGAGCCAGAAAGTTTAGGTGCTATTTCCCTCGCTGGTCGAGAAGAGCTTGAAAATCTTGTGTTTGTAATTAACTGTAACCTTCAGCGTCTCGATGGGCCTGTTCGTGGTAACGGTAAGATTATGCAAGAGTTAGAAGGCGTATTCCGCGGTGCTGGTTGGAATGTGATTAAAGTAGTTTGGGGTCGTCATTGGGATCAGCTACTAGAGAAAGATAAATCTGGCCTATTGATCAAACGTATGAACGAAGTATGCGATGGCGAGTTGCAGAACTATAAGTACAACGGCGGGGCCTATACCCGTGAGCATTTCTTTGGTAAGTACCCAGAATTGCTTGAGTTAGTCAAAGATATGACTGATGACCAAATTATGTCGCTGAATCGTGGTGGTCATGATCCATACAAAGTTTATGCCGCCTATGCCGAAGCCTCGGCAAGTAAAGGTAAGCCAACGGTAATTCTTGCTCAAACAGTGAAGGGTTACGGTTTGGGTGCCGCTGGTGAAGCTGCTAATGATACGCACTCTGTTAAAAAGCTTGATATGGATAGCTTGCGTAAGTTCCGTGATCGTTTCGGTATTCCAATTCCAGATGATCAACTTGAAACCGTTCCCTATTATAAGCCAGCGGCTGATAGCCCTGAGCTTGCTTATATGAAAAGTCGCCGTCAAAAACTTGGCGGACCTCTTCCTGCACGTAAGGCTGATTTCGAACCAATGACCACGCCACCTTTGAGTGCGTTTAAAAAACAACTTGAAAGTTCTGGTGAGCGTGAAATCTCTACCACTATGGCCTTCGTAAGAGTTCTCTCTTCATTGGTTAAAGATAAGAATATTGGTAGCCGTGTGGTGCCAATTGTTCCTGATGAAGCACGAACCTTTGGTATGGAAGGTATGTTCCGTCAGCTGGGTATTTATACCTCAGCCGGTCAGAAATATGTACCTCATGATCATCAACAGATTATGTACTATAAAGAAGACAAAAAGGGTGTGATTCTTGAAGAGGGTATTAACGAAGCGGGCGCTATGTCTGCTTGGTTGGCGCTTGCTACATCCTACAGTACTAACTCATGCCCAATGATCCCATTTTATATCTTCTATTCAATGTTTGGTTTTCAACGTATTGGTGACCTAGCTTGGGCATCTGGTGACAGTCAAGCAAGAGGTTTCTTAATCGGTGCAACTGCTGGTCGGACTACACTTAACGGTGAAGGTCTTCAGCATCAGGATGGTCACAGTCTTATTTTGGCTAATACCATTCCTAACTGTAAGAGTTACGATGCAACCTTTAGTTATGAATTAGCTGTGATCGTTCAAGATGGCGTAAAGCGCATGTTCGAAGATCAAGAAAATTGCTTCTACTACCTAACGACAATGAATGAAAATTATACCCAACCTGCAATGCCTGAAGGCGCAGAAGAGGGCATAGTTAAGGGTATGTATAAATTTGCTGAAGCCGACAAAGGTGATAAAAAAGTAACCCTTATGGGTGCGGGCACTATTTTGAATGAAGTCATTGCTGCTGCAGAAATTCTTAAAGATCAGTTTGATGTGCAATCTGATATCTGGAGTTTAACCAGTGTGAATGAGCTGGTTCGAGAGGGTCAGTCAATTGATCGCTGGAACCTGTTACATCCCACCAAGAAAGCTAAGACAGCGTATATTACAGAGCAGCTAGGCGACTGTACTGCACCTATCATTGCTTCAACAGATTATATGAAAGCCTATTCAGAGCAGATGCGTGCTTATATTGAGCAACCATTCTACGTTCTTGGTACTGACGGCTTTGGTCGCAGTGATAGCCGTGCTGCATTGCGCCATTTCTTTGAAGTTGATCGTAATTTTGTGGTAATTTCCGCATTGAAAGCGTTGTCTGATCAGGGTTCAATAAAGGCGTCTGTGGTCGAAAAAGCAATTAAGACATTGGGTATAGATCCAGAAAAACCCAATCCCTTGTATTTGTAAATGTTGAACCTGTTTTAAACGAATAGAAAGACTATCTATAAAGGATAATTTAAGTGGCAATAGAAATTATAACAATTCCTGATTTAGGCGGCGCAGAGTCGGTAGAAGTGATTGAGCTATGTGCAGCTGTTGGTGAGGCTGTTGAGCAAGAAGAATCTTTGGTTGTTTTAGAGTCTGATAAAGCCTCTATGGATGTTCCTAGTCCAGTTCAAGGCTCGGTGGTTAAATATTTGGTCACCGAAGGCGATACAGTCAAAGTAGGTGATGCGATTGCCGAAGTTGAAACAGCTGAAGCTCAAGTGTCTGCTGAACCTGCTGCTCCAGAGCCAGTTGTTGCTGAAACAGCTGTAGAAGAGCCTGCTGTTGAAACGCCTGTGGCTTCTGAGGAAACGACTACCTCTGAGCAAATTGCCTTAGTTCCCGATATTGGTAATGACGATAAGGTTGAATTAATTGAGATTTCTGTCGCAGTTGGCGATCAGGTAGAAGAGGGTGAAACCCTTGTAGTTCTTGAATCAGACAAGGCTACCATGGATGTTCCATCAACGCTAACGGGTACCGTTAAACAAATTATCGCGAAAGAGGGTGATAAGCTAGGTACGGGCGATCAAGTGGCATTAATCGAAGTTACCCGCGGTGCTTCTGCACCAGCTGTGGAGCAAGAACAAGCTGAGACAACCCCTGAACTTGCGGCAGATAAGCCTGTTGAAGTGGTTAAACCTGCAGCTGTTGCTGCTACTCCAGAGACAGTTACTAGCGACTCTGCAGAGATCTATGCAGGGCCAGCAGTTCGTTTGTTTGCAAGAGAGCTTGGTGTAGATCTATCTCAAGTGTCTGGTACGGGGCCAAAAGGCCGCATCCAAAAGGATGATGTTAACAATTTCGTTAAATCTGCCCTTAAATCGGGTGGTAATACAGGTTCAGGCTCAGGTGCGGGTATTCCTCAGGTCCCAGCCATTGATTTCAGTCAATTTGGTGAGATTGATACGGTTAAGCTGAGTAAAATTCAGAAAGTTACCGCAAATAATATGCAGCGTAACTGGTTAAATGTTCCTCATGTTACTCAGTTTGATGATGCTGATATCACTGACTTGGAAGCATTCCGGAAATCACTCAAAGCAGAAGGTGAAAAGCGCGGTATCAAGGTAACGCCGGTTGCTTTCTTGATCAAGGCAGCCGCTGCAGCATTGGTAGCTAATCCAGAATTTAACCGTTCACTTGCGGGTGACGGTGAAAATTATGTTCAAAAACACTATATCAATGTTGGTATGGCAGTAGATACCCCGCGTGGTCTTGTTGTTCCAGTCATTAAAGACGCTGATAAGAAGGGTATCTGGGAGATATCATCCGATGTCATCACCATGGCAACACTTGCCCGTGAGGGTAAGTTAAAGCCCAATGATATGCAGGGTGGATGTTTTACGATTTCTAGCTTAGGCGCTATCGGTGGCAATGGATTTACGCCTATTGTTAATAGTCCTGAAGTTGGTATTCTCGGTGTGTCTAAATCGCAAATGAAACCGATTTGGGATGGTTCTGACTTCCAGCCAAGGTTAATGCTACCGCTAGCCATTTCCTATGATCATAGAGTGATTAATGGTGGTGATGCAGGTCGATTTATGACTTACCTAGTTAAGATTCTGAGTGATATTAGGCATATGACTTTATAGGTCTAGTTTTAGACGCTTTCTTACTAAGATCTTTAAAAGGCCCATTATTTGGGCCTTTTTTGTTATCTAGACACCGTTTTAAAAACATAAATTTACATGATTCAGCTTGTTTTAAGGTATGATACTCGGCTTAGAATTAGACTATATTTTCATGTCACATCATTATTATATTTGGAGAGCAATTGATGATTATTAAACCTCGTGTTCGTGGCTTTATGTGTATAACCACTCACCCAACGGGTTGTGAGGCTAACGTAGTTAATCAAATCAATTACGTTAAATCTCAGCCGGCCATTGAGATGCCTAAGCGCGTATTGGTGATCGGTTCGTCTACGGGCTACGGCCTTGCTGCTCGAATCTCTGCTGCGTTTGGCGGTGGTGCCTCGACACTGGGTATTTTCTTTGAGAAGCCCGGTACAGACAGAAAGCCTGGGACTGCTGGCTGGTATAACAGCGCGGCGTTTCATAAAAAGGCTGAGGAAGAGGGGCTTTATGCCAAAAGTATTAATGGTGATGCATTTTCAAATGAAATAAAGCAAAAGACTATTGATACAATTAAAGAGGACTTAGGTCAGGTAGATCTTGTTATTTATAGTCTTGCAGCGCCTCGTCGCCAACATCCAAATACAGGTGAAGTATTTAATTCTACACTTAAGCCTGTAGGCAAAGATGTGACCATGATAGGCGTCAATACGGATAAAGAAGAGCTGCAAGAGTTTAGCCTTGAAGCGGCTAATCAGCAGGAAATTGACGATACAGTTGCGGTTATGGGTGGTGAAGATTGGCAGATGTGGACCGATGCTCTTCAAGAAGCCGGTGTGCTAGCTGAGGGTGCAAAAACCACCGCCTTTACCTATATCGGTGAAAAAATTACTTGGGATTTGTATTGGGACGGCACCATTGGTCAGGCTAAGAAAGACCTTGATACAAAAGTACTCAATATTCGTGATCAACTCGAATCAACGGGTGGTGATGCACGGGTTTCCGTTCTTAAAGCGGTTGTGACTCAGGCGAGTTCGGCTATACCTATAATGCCCCTTTATCTAGCTATGTTATTTAAAGAAATGAAAAAAACAGGTACCCATGAGGGTTGTATTGAGCAGCTTTATCGTTTGTTTACAGAATGTCTCTATTCAGATGCGCCGCGACTAGATGAAGAGGGTCGTCTACGGGTTGATGAATTGGAGCTAGATCCAGCGATTCAAGATGCAGTTACTCAAAGTTGGTCTGCCATTAGTAATGAAACATTGGGTGAGCTAACCGATCTGGACGGCTACAAGCAAGAATTCTTGAATCTATTTGGTTTTGAGATTGAAGGTGTTGATTATGATGCCGATGTTAATCCTGATGTGCCTATTTTTCAGATGGCCTGAGGCGTAAAGTAGGGCTTTGCATTATGCTGTCAAATAATACCAAGTTTAAAGTGGACTTTTTTCATCCGCGTTATTGGATGACTTGGTTTTGGCTTGGTTTGTGGAGGCTGGTGACTTTACTGCCTTATCCAGCGCTTCTTATTTTGGGCAAGCTATTGGGTTTAATATTATTGCAACTGCCAACAGATCGTAAACATATAGCCTTTACCAATATTCAACGATGCTTTCCCGCACTTAGCCTTATAGAGCAAAAGAAATTACTCAAGGCTAATTTTCTCAGTATGGGAATTTCCCTAATGGAAGTTGGAATGGCCTGGTGGTGGTCTAAGCAAAGGTTAGATTCTCTGGTAACAGTTGAAGGCGTAGAAAATTTAGATCGTTCCTCAAACCAAGGCATAATACTATTAGGTCTGCATTTTACGACGCTAGAGATTGGCGCTGCAGCTTTGACTGGCGCTATGGAAATCGATGGAATGTATAGACCTCATGCAAATTCTGTTTATGATTTTGTTCAACTGAAAGGACGTATTAGTCACAATGTCCAAGGTTGTAACCTATTTTCTCGAAATGATGTGCGTGGCACAATGAAGTCATTAAAAAATGGTCGTGTACTATGGTATCTTCCCGATCAGGATTATGGCATTAAGCGGGGAGTTTTCGCGCCTTTTTTTGATATCCAAGCAGCGACTATTTATGGCACTGCTCGGCTAGCAGAAAAAACTGGGGCATCTGTTGTACCTGTTATATTTACTCGGCTTCCAGAGGCTAAAGGGTATAAAGTCACAATTAAGTCAGCCTTAGAGAAATTTCCAACAGGCGATGATCTTATTGACGCAACACGAATTAACAACCTTGCTGAGGAACTTATTCGCTTACAACCTGAACAATATCTTTGGGCACATCGTCGGTTTAAAACCCGTCCGTCTGGAGAGTCGGATCTTTATACAAAATAACAGTAGCTATTTGCTAATATAATTAATAGTAAATGTTAGATGATAATTAAATTCAAAGGAACAAAGATGATTACTGGAAGTATTGTTGCTCTTGTGACCCCGATGACCCTAGAGACCTTAGACGTTGACAGGGATGCTTTAGAGCGCCTTGTAGAATGGCATATAGATCAGGGAACTCACGCTTTGGTTGCCGTTGGTACCACGGGGGAGTCGGCAACATTGAGCGTAGACGAGCATAGTCGTGTCATTAAGGCGGTTGTGGACATTTCTAATGGACGTATCCCGGTTATTGCTGGAACTGGTGCTAATTGTACTAGAGAGGCTATAGCGCTTACTAAAGCCGCAAAGAGTGCCGGTGCAGATGCTTGTTTGTTAGTAACCCCTTATTACAACAAGCCAACACAGGAAGGCTTATATCAGCATTACAAAGCTATTGCGGAAGGAGTTGATATAGATCAGATTCTATATAATGTGCCGGGTAGAACGGCTTGTGATATGTTGCCGGAAACCGTACTTCGTTTAAGTAAAATAAAAAATATTGTGGGTATTAAAGAGGCAACTGGTGATTTGGATCGTGCTGCACAGTTAATTGATAATTCTCCTAAAGATTTTGCTATCTACTCTGGCGATGATCATACGGCACGAGAATTAATGCTTTTGGGTGGTCATGGTGATATTTCTGTTACGGCTAATGTTGCGCCAAAATTGATGTCACAAATGTGCGAGGCAGCATTGAATGGTAACGCTGATCTGGCATTAACTATTGATCAACAACTGCTACCTATACATGATGCGATGTTTGTGGAGTCTAATCCGATTCCCGTTAAATGGGCAGTCAGTCAGCAGGGTTTGATAACTAATGCAATTAGGTTGCCGCTAACGCAACTATCTGAGATTCATCAGGTCCAAGTATTAAATTCACTTAAAGCTGCATCGCTAGCTTAAAAAAACAACGATAAAGGGCAGTAGGATTGGATAATATGAAACGTATTTCGCAACTTTTTGTAGTAGTCTGCATAATAACCAGTGGTTGTAGTTGGCTTGGTGTTGAAGATCGCAGTGATGATTACCTTTTCGCTAAAGAGACACAGGTAATCGTATTGCCAGAAAAATTAAGCCCCTCCAGACTTGGACAAATATATCCAATACCTCAACTTTCTGGTGGGGCTATACAGCAAAGCTCGTCTGAAGTACCAAGGCCTCAGCCTATTTCGGTTAATACCTTTGAACAGTTAGTGAAAATTCAAAAAATAGATGAAAAACGATGGATTCTTATCAATAACACACCCAGTGAGCTATGGCCTAGAGTTCGTAATATCTTAAACAAAAATGGCATACCCTCGATTAAAGCTGATGGTTCAGAAGGCGTTATTGAGACTTCTTGGCTAAGTTATAATTCAGATCAAGAGAATGAGCACAGGTTTCGTTTAATAATTTCACCTGGAGTGCAGTTAAGCAGTACGGAAATAACGGTTCTTCATCAGTTTAAACCAAAAGGTGAAAATTCAGTATCTACTTGGCCTAAATTATCCGATACAGATAACAAAGAAAAAGATATGGTTTCTTTTCTGGCTAATGAGCTAGTTGCTCAGCCTGACTATGCCTCTGTTTCATTGCTGGCTCAAGATATAGGTGGTGTGTCTAAAGTTGATGTAATCAATCCCGAAGTAGCTGAGCCTTTTATTTTGGTAAAGCTTCCCTTTGACCGCTCTTGGGCATCTATCAATTACTCAGCTTCACGTGGTGGTTTTAGTCTTATTGATAAAGACCGCAGTAAAGGATTACTCCTAGTGAACTACTCTGATGAAATGGTAGAAGAAAAATCATCCGGTATTGCAAGTTGGTTTGGCTCTGAATCAACCGATGATATTTTACAGGCTAATTACCGTATTTTGGTGAAAGTAGTTGAGGACAATGTCGAAATACGTGTTGTAACTCTAGAGGGCGACAGCCTTGATAAGGAGCTGGCTCTTAAGCTGCTTAACATAGTTAGAAGCAATATGTCCTAAAGGAGTTAATTTGGGTGCGTTTTGCCTCTCTTGGAAGTGGTAGTAAGGGTAATGCTACTTTAATTGAATCTCAAAATACCTGTCTAATGGTTGACTGTGGATTTTCTATAAAAGACAGTATTCGACGCCTTGAGCGTTTAGAAAAGAAACCTGAACAACTCAATGCTATTTTAGTAACACACGAGCACAGTGATCACTGGAAGGGTGTTTTACCCTTGGCTGCTCGCTATTCGATCGATGTATTTGTGACTGCTGGTTGCCTTCGCGCTACAGGGGTTAATCTAGGCGACTATTCTGGCCTAAATCTTATAGATAGCCATAGACCTTTTGATATTGGTAGTATCAGTGTTAAACCGATACCGGTGCCTCATGACGCCAAAGAACCTGTTCAATATATACTGTCTGATACAGTCCACCGTTTAGGCATCTTAACTGATGTTGGCTCTATAACTCCCTATATTGAACAGCAGTATAGTGGTTGTGATGGATTACTTATTGAAGCTAATCATGACCTGCAATTGTTAAATGCAGGTAGTTATCCCAGATTTCTTAAAGATCGTGTTAGTAGTCAGTGGGGTCATCTGAATAATAATCAAACAGCAGCATTAATAAGCGTGATTGATCAGAGTTGTATTAAGCAGTTAGTTATTGGACATATTAGCCAAAGTAATAACAATAAGAAAATTGTAAAAGAGGCAATTGACAGAGTTTATCATGGCTCTGCAGAACTAATTTACGCAGATCAGGATGAAGGGTTTGACTGGTTGTATTTAAGTAAGATATAGTCCGCTTTCGTTTTATGTTTTACTGTGGTTCGGCAAAAGAATTACTACTTAATTTCTAATTATAATGATTTTTTTCCACAGATAGACCTTTTTCTTAAAATAACACTTCACCTATCAGTTGCAAGTCATTGATATTTGCTATCAAAATTTATAACCTATTGATTTATAAGCTATTTTTATACTGTACAAAAATTAACCAATCTGTACATATCCCGTGGTTTTTCTAGGGTAAATGTAGTTGCTCAGCTAGTATTCCACAAAGTTATCCACAGCTTCTGTGGACAAATTAGTGCCTCATATTAGTGAGATCTATTATTGGCAGTCGATTCATTTGAAATAATGACAGGATTACTAATTATGCTGAATACGAAAGGCTGAGTTTGGCAGTTTTTAGTTGAATTATTGTCTTGATAAAAATGTCTATTTAGCGCTTTATCAAGGAAAATTATATTTATTCTTTGATGTATTTATTACTTATACATTTATCCTTTATGATCCACAGGCTTATGTATATATGTTTAAATATACCAATGTCTAAAATTATCATTACTTATTCTGATTCATGCCTTAAGCAGGCAGCAGATCGTATTTCTAAGCAAATGGATATACCATCAATTGATGCGAGAACGCCTCAATTAATCAACGCTGTTGAGGCCGACTATTCGTTACAACTGTCAGCCAATGGATTGAGTTTTGTTTCTAGTAAAAAAAATCATGGAGCCATTCGCTGTGATTTTGTATCTGGCAGTCATCGCCATCGAAGAAATCATGGTGGCGGCAAAGGTCAAATGATCGCTAAAGCAGTGGGTGTATCAGGCAAATTTTATCCTAATGTACTGGATCTAACTGCTGGACTAGGTTCTGACGGCTTTGTGCTTGCAAGTTTGGGCTGTAATCTTAGTCTGTTAGAGCGCAATCCTATTGTTTATCAATTGCTAAACCATGGGCTTGAGAAGGCTAGAGAAGCAGCGCTAGACGATATTGAACTTGCTGAAATTATTCAACGCATGACATTAATCCAAACAAATAGCTTAGATTATTTAAATACAGTATCTGAGGATAACTTTCCGGACGTTATCTATATAGACCCGATGTTTCCACCAAGAAAAAAATCGGCTCAGGTTAAAAAGGAAATGCAGGCCTTGCATCAGATTGTTGGTGCTGATGAGGATGCGTCAGAGGTTCTAGAAAAGGCACTGAATAAAGCTATTTATAGAGTCGTAGTTAAAAGACCTTCTCACTCGGATTATTTAGGGATGATAAAGCCGAGTTATTCCCTCGAGGGAAAATCAACCCGTTATGATATTTTTGCCAAGCAAAAAATACCCAAGTAACAGCGTTAAATAGATAGGTGCTTTAGAAGTGCCTGATATATGTCAGTAAGCTTATTTAAGTCATCTACAGAAACACATTCATCAATTTGATGAATAGTAGCGTTCACTGGACCAAGCTCAACCACCTGAGTGCCCATAGGTGCGATAAATCGACCATCAGAAGTGCCGCCAGCTGTTGAAAGCTCGGTATCCATTGCTGTTACTTCTTTGACCGCTTTAACTGCCGCGTCAACCAGTTCGCCTTCAGCCGTTAGAAAAGGTTGGCCGCTTAGGTGCCAATTCATTTCATAGTTAAGCTGATATTTGTCCAGTATTTGAGTTGTTCGCTGTCTGAGCTGTTGATCGGTTACTTCGGTTGAGAAGCGAAAATTGAATATTACTTCTAGTTCTCCAGGGATAACATTGGTAGCGCCAGTGCCAGCATTTATATTTGAAATCTGAAAACTTGTGGCGGGGAAAAAATCATTGCCTTGGTCCCATTCATGCTCTGCGAGTTCCGCTAGGGCAGATGCAGCACAGTGTATTGGGTTGCTAGCTAGTTGCGGATAGGCAACATGCCCCTGTTTCCCGATAATCCGCATAGTGCAACCTAGAGAGCCGCGGCGGCCATTCTTAATAGTATCACCACATTGCTTGCTACTGGATGGTTCCCCAACTAGGCAGAATTCAGGGATAAGTTGTTGTTGATCTAACCATTCAACCACTTTAACCGTACCGTTTGCGGCTATACCTTCTTCATCACTTGTGATCAAAAACGCAATACGAGCTTTATGATTAGGGTTTTTTGCAACAAATTGTTCAACGGCGACCACCATAGCAGCAAGTGAACCTTTCATATCTGCCGCGCCACGGCCATAGAGTTGCCCGTTTTTAACGGTGGGTTCAAAAGGTGGCGTCTGCCAACTGCTTTCTGGACCAGAGGGAACCACATCGGTGTGACCTGCAAAGCAGAGAATGGGGCCAGAATTGCCCCGTATAGCCCAAAAGTTATCAACATCGTCAAATCGAAGATGCTGTATCTCAAAACCAATAGCAGCCAGCCTATCAGTCATAAGCTTCTGGCAGCCTGCATCTTCTGGTGTTACTGACGCACAAGAAATAAGCTGTTTGGTTAAAGAAATTGTTGGACTGTCATTGGACATAAGAGAAACCTTTGGATGCCGGTGGTTTATTGTAGAGTTGATTTAACCTGCAGGCTATATAGTTTTAATATTGATTTACTTTATAAGTTGATCTTTAGCGGCATTGATTTTAGCGGCTAAATAGTTACTACCGCCTCGATCAGGATGTATTCGTTGCATCAGTCTTTTGTGCGCTTTTACCACCTCATCTTTTGAGACGGTAGCGGGTAATCCAAGTATATCGTAGGCTTCGTCGTTTGAAAGATCATTAAAACTGCTGGGTTTGAATTGATTATCAGCTTTTTCGTTCGACGAGCCACTGCGAATTAAATAGGCCTGTAGAAGTACATATGACTCTTTATCGGAAACTTTGTATTGCTGTAACAGGTCTTTTAATTGATCTTGAGTGAGTCCATTTAGCGGTTTGCCAGCATAATCACCTGAAATAATTTCACCATCAATCTTTCCGCTGGCAAAGTTGATACTTACAACCAGAAATTGAGTTTTAAACTGAGAGGGCGTTGTTTTAAATCGGCTAAACAATTTTAGTAAAGGACGCGCTCGCATCCCCCAGACTAACAGGGTGCGCAAGGCTGGAACCAGAGCTGCAATACCTGCTCCCAACCAATGCATTCGACCGGAAACAACCATATAGACGGCAAGCATTAGGATAAGCCAAAAACCACTTTTCCATAGAAATGGCTTTCGTTTAGCATCATCTAAATTTTCTTGATAAGACCACCAGTACCAGAGGCCAGCAATAACGGCTATTAAAAGTAAAAGATTCGGCATAGGGTAGAATTATTCCTTATCGGTTTTTTAAAACCTCACGAAGTTTATCTGCCATTTGAACCAGTGATTTCTCAGTTGTTTCCCAATCAATACAGGCATCGGTAACTGATACGCCATATTCCATATCATCAGAGTTAGAGGACAGCTTTTGATTGCCAGCGTTAATGTGACTTTCTAGCATGACACCAATGATGGAAGTGTTTCCCTCTAAAATTTGGTTGCTCACGTTATCTAAAACCAAGGGTTGAAGATTATGGTCTTTATTAGAATTTGCATGACTACAGTCAACCATAATATTAGGCTTGATATTGGCAGTATTTAGTTCCTGCTCGCAAATTGAGACGCTAACGGAGTCATAGTTGGGCTTGCCATTGCCGCCACGAAGCACAACATGAGCATTTGGGTTTCCGCGAGTAGTCACTATTGACACCTTGCCATCCGAATTGATACCTAAAAATCTATGGGGATTAGCGACTGACTGCAATGCATTAATAGCGACTGTTAATCCGCCATCAGTACCATTTTTAAAGCCAATTGAAGATGAAAGACCAGAGGCCATTTCACGGTGTGTTTGTGACTCAGTAGTCCGAGCACCAATCGCGGACCAAGCAATAAGGTCTTGCATGTATTGCGGTGAAATAGGATCTAGAGCCTCTGTTGCTGTAGGAAGTCCTATTTCTAGGATGTCTCGCAACAGTTTACGACCAATATGCAGACCATCAGTTATTTTAAATGAGTCATTCATATAGGGATCGTTAATTAACCCTTTCCAGCCAACGGTCGTTCTGGGCTTTTCAAAATAAACACGCATAACAATAAATAATGTATCACTAACTTTTTCAGCCAGTTTTTTTAATCGCAATGCATAGTCGTTTGCTGCGACTAGATCATGAATAGAGCAGGGACCTACCACCACCAAAACGCGATGATCTTTACCTGCAAGAATATCTTCAATAACTTGGCGACCTTCAGCGACAGTTTTACGCGCTTTGTCGGTAAGAGGTATCTCGCGCTTTAATTCCGCGGGTGTGATAAGAATCTCTGGCGCTTCGATATTAATATTCTCAACTGCTTGAGTGTCCATTTTTATTTCCTAATTATTTATTTGTTGCCCCAATATTTATATTGTACTTGAAAATCACTACAGTGAAAGACTAATTGCTTACAACCTCAATAAATACGCTCGTCTGCGGAAAATAGAGCGCACAGCGCACCCTTTTAGACTCTAGCTTTTGATAAAGATTTGCATAATGATTTAGCTGAGGACTATAAGTTGCAATTTGACGCTGGGTAAAACTGTGTTCAGATTCATTGTCTATTGGTGCTGAATATTTATAATCAATAATCCATCGTTCATCGTTGTCGATAAAGGTTCTATCGATGACTGAAGTTTTGATCGTTTGGCTGACATTGTCAAAGTAAGAGAGTTCCTGCTCGCAGTGGTCATCCTTATGAGGTTTAAGTATCCATTGGCCTCGGCTATCATTCAGCATGGTTTCTAAAGAGTTTCTTAATCCAGATATTTCATTCGAAGTGGCCAATACACCAAGCTGTTTAAGAGTGGAATTCCACCCTTGCTCAAGTTTACTTCGTCTTTCAACCGGCCAACGTTCGACGCCGTCAGAAGCAATTTGCTTGAGTGTTCTATGCAACGCAGTACCTAGATGACGCGCTCTATAATCAAGAGAATCACTCTTGGTGGTATTTGTAGGTTGATGATTAACGCCTAGAGTCATCATATCTTTAGGCATGGTGACGGCGTTAAATTCAATCGGTAATCTACGATAAAAATTTTCTATGGGTTGGTCTTCACTATTTGCAGTCTTCCCGCCATCGTTATCGCTTAGCGTAGTGACCTGAAAACCCGGCTGATCGATAAGATCTTTTAACGAAGGCCAAATACAGGCTAGAAGACAGGTTTTAGAGGGAGTTTGCCAGCTATTTTTACTTTCTTTGAGCTTTCCGAAAAGATGTAATTTTCGAACTGCTCTGGTTGCGGCTACATAGAGTACTCTGGCATTTTCCAGAATGGTTTTAGAGGATTGTTCATGTTTTAGATAACTGTATATGGGGTCACTGTCTTCATCGTAAGGCCCCAAAGCCGCCAATAGAAGAGATGAATGATTTTGATCATCTACCTGTTCTTGCCATTGTAGAAGCGGATTATCATTGGATTTAGGGCTCTTGCTTAATCCTGGCAATATGACATGGTCAAACTCTAGGCCTTTCGCTTTGTGAATAGTCATTATTTGAATAGGTTTAGACTGCTGACTGGCAGAGATAGTGATCGGCTGTGCATATAAATTATCTACTGCATGGCTAAACTCATTCCAATCTTTAAGCGTTCCTGCTTCCTGCCAAGATTCAAGTAAATCCAAATAGCTGCGTATATCATGAATATCCCGCTGATGAATAAGTGTTGATGGCCCGCCGAGTTGAACCCAAAGTTGCTCAATCAGATTGCGTAAATTATCGGTATCTCGATTGTCCCAAGCATAACAGAATAAGGGGGAGACACGATTTAATATCTGACTTCCTTGATCGCTTAATTGATGGAATTGTTCAGGTTTCTGTTGCCATTCTTTTAGTCTTTGTAAAATACAATTAGGCTGGGATCCTGTGCTTTGCTGTGCATTGGTCAATATAACTAGGTCTTTCAGGCTAAGCCCGCAAAAAGGTGCTCGCAACACAGCTAGCCAAGCTATCCTATCCGCGGGAGATAATATAGCTCGAGTAATAGACATTAAATCTATCACGGGAATTCGGTCGGCCAGTGGGTCTATATCTATCGCTTCCCAGTGTAATTTTGCCTCTATTAGTGCTGGAACAATGTGTTTTAGATGGCCGCGATTGCGCACCAAAATCGCTGTTGATTCATTCGGTGTTTGTTGGTTAATTTGGTGGCAAAGCTTGGCAATATGATCTGCTTCAGCACGGTTATAATCGTTAGTCTCTTTGCTGTTATAGCCATGAAAATAAACGGCCTGCGATGCTTCTGCTGATTTGACCGATGTAGAGTGATTATAGGGAACTGCTCCGCGATTAATATTAGCTGTGGCAGGAAACGCCCCTAGAAAATTGTCATTGACCCAATCGACAATACCTTTTTTTGAGCGAAAATTACTGCTTAGGGATAATGAATTACATTGTACTGGGCCAATAGGATAGCGTTGGGCATTAATAAATAACCCAACACGGGCATCCCTAAAGCTATAAAGCGATTGCATAGCATCACCCACTAAAAATAGGGTTCGACCATCATCAGGCTCCCAGCCAGTGACAAGATATTCAAGAAGGCGCATTTGCGAACCAGAAGTATCTTGAAATTCATCCACTAGAATGTGTTTTAGCTGATAATCTAATTTTAAAGTAATATCAGAGATAGCCTCAGTCTGTAGATCAGGCGCTAAGGCATCTAATGCGGTCATTGTTATTTCAGAGTAATCCGATTGTCCCTGTTGCTGGAATACCGTTTTTAAAATTGCGGCTAACTGAGGTAACAATAAACCTAGTGCGGTTAACATCTGTTGTTGCTCTTGGCTTATTTGTGACTCTGGTAGATGCATCACATCCGCTACCAGCGATTGTAGTACTTTATCGTCACTGTAATCAGCCAGTAATTTCAGCATACGATCTTTAGTATCTTTATCTTCTTTTGGAAAGCCTTCGCGAACAGTAACGGTTTTACGTGGAGCGAAGTCTTTATCTTTTTTAACCAATAGGCGTAGAATATTTTTCCACTGCGTTAAACCCTGTTGATTTAGGTCTGGGTAGTCAATAATCCCTTTTAGGCTTTGTAACTCGGCATTGCCCTTGGGTGCGTTATTGCCGGCGTAGTCGGCGAGCTCAATTAGGTCACCTGCTAAAGGAAATATTTGTTGCTCTATTCGCTCAAGGGTATCGATTATTAATTGTTCAATAACGACTTGAAAATAGTTACTGTTATCGGCGGCAGTAAAAATATGGGGTAACCATTGGTCGCGTTTACCAAGCATATCGGCAAAAAGCTTTTCACAGCGAGAAAGGTCGTTACCCATGTGGTTGACCACAGTCGCTAGTGCTTTACTGGTAGGATTGTTTGCTTCAACTTGCTTAAGTAGTTCACGCGCAGCTGAGTGATAAAGTGCCTGTGGAAATTCCGACTGTTCTGGTAATCCTCCGTGACCATTATCAAACATAAACTGCTTGGCAATATAATGACAAAAACTATCAATTGTCTTTATGCGTAACCGGTAGGGTATATCTAAAAGATGCCATTCGAGTTGTTTATTTCTCGATAGTGCTTCAGAAGCAAGATCCCATATTTCAGCTTCAAAGTTATCTTCAGGTCTTGGATTTTCACTGGCAAATAGTAAGGCACTGTGGATACGGTGGCGCATTTCTGCCGCAGCTTTACGGGTAAATGTAATACAGAGAATTTCTTCGGGATTATCTACTCTGGTTAATAGTTTCAGTAATCGCTGAGTGATTAAGCCTGTCTTGCCGGAACCTGCAGGCGCAGAAACAATATAGCTACAATTTGGGTCAATTGCCTGTTGCCGAGCTTTGGCATCACTGAGTTCAACGCTATTCGCTTTATTCTGTTGCATATTAACCCTTTTTAGCCTCAATCAGTCGCTTAATATCCGGTTGTTCATTCCAGCGATTAAAAGGTAATAGATCGGCCTGATAATTAAATTCAGTGGTATTAAAGCTGTGTAAAAGCGCTTTTCCTTCTATAAACTCATGGGCCAGATTATTGATGGACTGTTGCCATTCCTGAAGCTGCATCTGCCAGTTTTCTGAAGGTTTAATACCATGAATCATAAGATCTTTTGAGATGCCGAGAAATTTCTGCTCATTACCTTTTAATGAAGCAAAAGCACAGCCTGCTGGTTGTGGGTTAGATGCAAGAATATAGAGAGGAAGCTGGGGATCCTTGGGTCTATCACCAAGCCAAACATTAGCTTTCACTGACCCTGTTTTATAATCAATCACCAGCGTTTCGCCATCGACAGTATCTAAGCGATCCATTATTAATGAAATATTTAATTCACCCAATGAAAGTTGCTTTTTCTGCTCGGTTTCTTTGACCTTAAAAGGTTGTCGTTGTCGTTCAATCTCTAACCACTGACTGATTATTTTACTTAGGCGCTGTTTTTCTAGCTGTTTAAAATTTTCACCCAAAAGAATAGATTTATCTGTTGCTTGCTCAGTCAGTACATCATCAATAGTGGACGATAATTGCTCATTAAGTTGCTTTTCAGATAATGCACAAAAAATATCCGAGCTCTTCCAGCTATTCCAAAGTCGATAGAGAATTTCATGCACAATGCTGCCGCGGTCCATAGCCTCGAGCCCCACAGTGGGCTGTTCAAATGCTTTCGCCCACAAACGATGAATGGCAAAGGCGTTAAAAGGACAGGTAGATTGATTTTTAAGGATAGAACTCCCGCCACGAATGGGCTCTATTTTAGCGCTATAGGGGTGACCAGGATCTTCGACTATGTCACATTGATAGGGCTGTTCTAGCCACGAAGGCAAACTTAAGGTACCAACTTTTGAAAATACATCCTGCTGATTATAATTTTTGATTAAGGGACTTTGATCTAAGGGTGTTTTACCCTCAGTTATAGGGTAACTAAGAAAAAGCTGGTTACTATTGATGGCAAAACCCGACAAAAGATTTTGAGCAATTTTAAGCTCTTTTTCTGGGACACTAAAAGGCATTTTGTGAGCGCGCTGAAAGCTTGCAGATAGTACTGGATCCATTGATCCTGACGCGGGAAAGTTACCGTTATGCATACCGGTGACCCAAAGCTGGTCAAACTGAAGGCCTACAGCCTCAAGAAGTCCTAAAACCTGCAATGGGGCATCGCCGGTTTGGGGATGAAATAAATGCTCGTTAGCTAACTTATGTAAATATCCAAGTGCTTTAGAGCGATTTATTTCGACGCCTAGATTATCTAATTCAGTAAAAAAACCTAATAATTTTTCCCAATACTGAATCTGTTGGTACTGAAGACTGCTGGGTTGTTGTATTCCAGGCCAGCCAAGTTGCTTTATAAATTGATTATAAAATTCAGCCCATTGTGAAAAAGTTTTTTTGTTTGATGCTGTTTGACGAATGGTTTGCTGAATATCATAAAGCGGCTGTAGCTGTGGCTGAATACTATCTGGGTTATCTAATTTAGCCTGTTGTCCTCTCACTATTTGGATAAATTTATCCATACCCATTTCATGCTTCTTGGTGTTGCGTATTGCCAGTTCGCAATCGACCCGAAATTGAATAGGTAGATGAGAAAAATGAGAATAGGCTGAGTTTAAAACACCTAACCAGTGTTGCTGTGGCAACTGATATTCCGTCATTTCCAGAAGGGCAAGTGCTGACTGCAATAGTGGCGTTTCTGCCAATTTAACCCCAGCAGAAATATTAACTGCTGTGGAGCAATTATTGTCGGCTAGGACTGCATTAATAACTCGAGCAATTTCCAATACTCTATTGTTGAGATCCGGTATAACTAGGCCAATACGCTGATTAGGATCTTTGAGAAGCTGTTTTGCAGCCCATTTAGCCGCCGCTTTAAGTTCTGTTGCTGGATCTGCGCACTCAAATTTGGTGACAGTGGCGGCTTTACCTATAGCTTCAATGGTCTGTATATCTTGGCTGGCAGCTTCTAAAACCCATTGCTGAAGTGGGGGAATAGACTGAAACCCATAAAGATATATTGTATTTTCAGCTGCTAAGGCTTGTTGTAAAAACCCCTGACCAACCGTTTGCCAAGCTGATGCAGGTGTAACAAGCTTATTTTCATCTAAAACTTTTTGATAGGTTTTAGCCCAATGTTTAAATTTATAAATGGCTGTGCTTTGATCATCAAGGCTATCGATGGATAAATTCCACCTCTGCAAAAGATTAAAACAGTCATTAGCCATAGTTGCAAAGCTTTGATCCAAAGAATCATCATGCTTGCTTATGGTCTGTTCCCAATAAAACAGATTTTGCAGTCGACCAATTTGGGCATAGCCATCGACTAGGCTGTGAGTTTGATCTTGAAGTTCATTCCAGCAAAAGTTAAGCCAATGCTCCAGTGACATAACTCTGGGAGCCTTCCATACCTGAGCTTTGTGGTTAATAGACTTACCCCAAGCCTGCTGTATCTGGGCAGCAAGACGCTGATTAGCCGTCAAAATCAGCTGATTTTTTTCAATCGCATCGCGAAATGGGGCGATATTTATTAATGGAGGTAACATCAGCTTAATATTAGACTTATTTAAATTCAGATTTAAACGCTATAATCTCAGAACCTTAAAGTAAATAACAGCTAACTGGATAAAATAGCCAATGGAACCTACTATTTTTACAAGTACAGCCATACTAATCACTGTTGCGAGCATAACAGCACTAATAATTGGTGTGGTGTTTGGTCGCATCCTAGGGCGACATCAATTGTCAGATGAAATTTCGCAGCTCAATGCTCAGAAGCTTGTACTTGAAGAAAAACTATCCAGCCAACAATCAAACTTCGAAACTCAGCTTAAGCTTGTTCAGGATGCAAAGCTCAGCCTCAGTCAAGAATTTGAAAATCTCGCCAATCGAATCTTTGAGGATAAACAAACTAAG
>JAQWMF010000076.1 GCA_029246925.1 Porticoccaceae bacterium | reverse complement strand
TGGCCCAATGCTGCGCCGACGGATCTAATGACAATGACCTTTGATATTGCAGAGGGTGCTTCAGGCTCGTCTACAATTAACCTTACATCAAGTAGTAATGCCGCAGGCTTTACCTTTGACGGTCAGTCTCATGATGTGGTTATTTCTACAGAGTCTGAGCCTTCAGAGTCTGAAACTATGGCCTCACAGCTAAGTATTGATAGCGCTACAGGTGTTGTAACGCTAGCCGGTGAAGCGGATTACCAGACAGTGCCAAACTATAACTTCACAGTAACAGCAGCTAATGGCGCTGATAGTGCAGAGCAAACGGTTGGGTTATTGGTAGCAGATCAGTTAGTGTCTTCAGCAGCAGATGCTTATACAGGGACCGATGAGGCAGATGTATTTGCCTTGACGGATGGTTCTGCACAGGTTACCTCCGGTGCCGGTGAAGATATGTTTGTATTGGCTTCCAGTTTTGCTACTTGGAGTGCAGCTGATATTCATACCCTAGTTGATTTTGAATCTGGTGTTGATTCTATTGATGCCTCTGCCGCACTCATGTCCTTAGGTTATACAGGTCTATCTAGCGCCTCGGATGGTGGGGCTCAGGAGAATAAGCTAAGTGCGCTAAGTGATGTTGCTACAGATATCTTGGATTTGGTGAGCAATAACGACACTAGCTTAGATAATGTATTTGGTAACTATTTCGATGATGCAAGCCATGTATTAACTTTATTTGTGGATACAGATTCAGCAGTAGGTTCAAGTACAGTTGAGGCGATTGAAATCGCAATAGGTGAAGGATCAGCGGTAGAAGATGATGATCTAGCGCTGACCCTAGAGGCATTTATAGCCTAATTCTTTCATTCTGTGAGAGAGGTGTTTAGAAAGTTGTTAAAAGCTTTTTAAGCGCCTCAGGATTGGATCTATGGGGATTGTGGTCGCTATCAAATGTTTTAACTACCCAGCCTCTCTTTTCCGCGCGCTGCCAAGAAGAGTTGGTTGAGCGCTCTCTTTTAATCAATGATTCAGGTGTGAAATTAATATAGGTTGCAGGCAGTGCCTGTGCGCTCTTATTATTAAATGCCACTTTTTCTGTCAGAGTCTTAGCAGGGTGGGGTAAGTCTCGGGGAAAGGTTTGCTTATTATCTAGCCAAGGTGGATATACCAAGTCATCCTTGCGGGTAAATCTAATATTTCTTGCACCAACATCTACAGCTGACATGCCGTGATCGGGTACTAGGGCGTCGAGAAAAAATGCATACTGTATTTTTTCGGGGAGTTCATTCATTACCCCAGAGATTACCATGCCTCCGTAGCTGTGCCCCACCAGAACAATATTCTCTAGTTGCTCAAATTTAATAAGATTGACGATATCTAAAATATGCGTGCTAAGGTCGATGTCTGGGTGGCCCAGGTGCATTCGTTCACCAAGTCCAGTAAGCGTAGGGCGGTAAACTTCATGCCCATCCTCGCTGAGTAGGTTGTCTATGAGCTTCCAATCCCAGCCGCCGCCGGTCATGCCGTGAACTAAAACATAAGTGTGTTGAATTTTTTCCATACTATGACTGTAGGCGATGCTGGAAGAAAATAAAACAAACAAAGCAAAACATTTTTTCCATACCCTCATAAAATGCCTCGAATTAGATTATTTTTGGCTATTGTTTTTAGCGGCAGCTTGTTTTCGAGCTTTCTTTTCAGACCTTCTCCGCTCGGTATCTAGCTGGGCTGCACTGCCAATATGTGCTTCGCCTCGCGCTTTAGCAAGCTTGACCTGTTTTTGTCTCTGGGCAAAGCGCTTTAATTGTTCTTCAGACACCTGATTGTGGCAATGAACGCAGGAAATGCCCTCAATATAATTTTCTAGAGATTTTTCTTCTTCAGTGATAGGCATACGGCAGGCATGGCATTGATCATAACTGCCCGAGTTTAGATTGTGATCTACAGTCACTCGGTTATCGAACACAAAGCACTCTCCCTGCCACAGGGATTCGTTTTCAGGCACTTTCTCCAAATATTTAAGGATTCCCCCCTGCAAGTGGTAAACCTCATCAAATCCTTTCTCCTTCAGAAATGCGGTGGATTTTTCACAGCGTATACCGCCCGTGCAAAACATCGCCACTTTTTTGTTCTTGTTGGCATCTAAATTGTTTTTAGACCATTCAGGGAAGTCTCTAAAACTGGTCGTCTTTGGGTCGATAGCATGTTTGAAAGTACCAACCTGAACTTCATAGTCATTGCGAGTGTCCACCAACAGCACATCGGGGTCAGAGATTAGCGCATTCCAGTCTTCAGGTTTAACATAGGTGCCCACAGTTCTATTGGGGTCAATGCCCTCAACGCCCATGGTGACGATTTCCTTTTTGAGTTTTACTTTAGTGCGATAAAAGGGGATTTTATCATCATAGGATTCTTTGCTATCTATATTTTCCAGTCCCGGCTGTTGATTGATCCAGTCGAGTAAATTATCGATTCCATCCCTAGTGCCAGAAACAGTTCCATTAATCCCCTCGACTGCTAGCAGTAGGGTGCCAAAAATCTGGTTTTTGGTCATGGCTTCAAGAAGCGGAGCGCGAAGATTTTCAAAGTGGGGAAGGGCCACAAATTTATACAGGGCACAGGTGACGTATTGAGTAGGCATAATAACCCCTTGAGTGTGTTCAGCTAAACCGGAACGTAAAACCGGCGCATACTTATTTTAAGTTGTGCTATTGTAGCAAAAAGTAAAAATAAAAAATATTTAGCAATGTGCTCAAAGTCATACAGTCAACAAGCAATCAGGTTTTTCACCGTAATAATTTTTCTAATTATTGGTGTTATAGCCTGCTCTTGGTTGCAACTCAAGCAGCCACCAACCCCTGATGTGTATAAAATTTCTCGTGATCAATACCAACATAAGCTTGAGGGGTTTTGGCTGGGTCAAAATATAGCTAATTGGACGGGATTAATCACCGAAATGGATAAGGTGGGCACCCCAGAGACAATGCCTTTTTATACCGATGAAGACTGGGGTGCTAAAGATCAGGTTGCGATGTGGGGTGAATATGTACCTCATGCAGGTCATATTGAGTTTTATTTTCAGCCAGCAGGGACAGCCTGGGGTGCCGATGATGATACAGATATCGAGTATATGTACCTTCATCTACACCATGATTTAAGGGTATCAAAGCTTAGTGCCGAGCAGATTCGTCAGGGTTGGTTAAGCCATATTTATTCCGAGAAAGATGCGCCCCTTTACAAGAAATTTCCTGACTCAGAACCTCAAATAGAGAATTTTTTGTGGGAGTCTAATCAGCAGGCGAGGTTATTAATGGAGCAGGGTGTGTTGCCGCCGCAAACCAGTGAGCCAGCTAATAACCCCAAATACAATATGATAGATGCTCAATTAACCACCGAAATATTTGGTTTATTGGCGCCTGGGCGACCTGATATAGCATTGGATATAGCCTATCTGCCCATTAGAACAACGGCTAAGTATGATGCTCAGTGGATTGCCGAATTTTATATAGTGATGCACAGCTTAGCGGCTATAGTTGATAGTACGAAAAATGTAAAACAGCAAAGCCAATGGTTAGCTGAGCAGGCGAGTCAATATTTGCCAGAGGGTTCATCGCCTGAGGCAGTCTATCGCTTTGTCAAAGATCATTACCAGAACAATCCTGACAAAAGTGACTGGGAATCAACCAGAGACGCGATTTATACGCGTTATCAACTCACTACAAATGATGGCTATCAATACAATCAGCCTTTTGATGCAGTCATTAATTTCGCTGCAAGCTTAGTAAGCCTTTTCTATGGCGAGGGCGATATAGTTCGCACGCTTCAAATTGGCACTCTAGTGGGTTGGGATTCCGATAATCCAACAGCAACTTGGGGTGGGTTACTTGGGTTTATACTGGGGCATCAAGAGGTGAAAAAAGCCTTCAAAATAACCACAGTTTCGGACGCTTATTGGATACATAGAACGCGACGAAACTTCCCCGATTTAACGCCAAATAGACCAGGTGAAAATACCTTTATAGGTATGTCACAGATGGGGCTTGAGGTGATTGATAGACTGGTTTCTGATCCTGTGATAGGTCAGTTGGATGCCGATAATGGTTATTGGAATATTAAAAAATAAACGATATAAATCAATAATATAAAATAAAGTTATAAACCATATTATAGGAAAGTATCTCGCTAATTAAGACCGCTCAGTCATGATTTTTAATTTACTATTTTCATAGATTGGGCTTATCCTATTTATTAAATAGGTATAAGTTTAAGGGGCGAGCCACCATGACAGTTTATAAGGTTCCTCAGCAGGAATTACAATTTATTCTCGAACATCTGGTCAACTATTCAGATCTATGTGCTATGCCTGGATTTGAAGATGCAGGAGAGGATATGGTCGCCGCTATACTGCCCGAGGCGGCAAGATTCTTTGAGCAGGTTGTTGCCCCCACTAATTGGCCATCCAATACCCAGCCAGCTTATCTCGAGGGCGATCGCGTAATTACTTCGCCGGCATTAGATGGCGTCTATCAGCAAATGGTTGAAGCCGGTTGGTGTTCCCTGAGCGGCTCCACGCAATATGGTGGTGCTGGTTTCCCCGCAATCATCGATGCGGCAGTACAGGAAATGCTGCAATCTGCCAATGTTGGCTTTAGTTTATTGCCTACACTTACTCGCGGGGTCATTCATGCACTTAATCTGTATGGCTCTGAGGAGCAAAAAGATCGCTATCTGCATAAGCTAATTTCCGGAGTCTGGTCTGGCACCATGGATTTAACTGAATCTCAGGCGGGCAGTGATCTATCTGTAGTAAAAACCAAGGCGGTGCCACAGGGTGATCATTACTTAATCAGTGGGCAAAAAATCTATATTAGCTGGGGCGAGCATCAGCAGGCGGAGAATATTATTCACTTGGTGTTGGCTAGACTGCCGAATGCCCCCGAGGGCAATGAAGGTATCTCACTGTTCTTGGTACCCAAATACCTAATTGACGACGATGGTACTTTGGCGCAGCGCAACGATGTTAAAGCAGTGGGTGTTGAACATAAGCTAGGTATACATAGCAGTCCCACCTGTACCCTAGCTTTTGGTGATAATGGCGGGGCTGTAGGCTACTTAGTAGGGCCCAAAAATAAAGGACTAATGTGTATGTTTAGCATGATGAATCATGCGCGATTGGCAGTAGGGCATCAGGGTGTATCAGTTGGTGAGCGCGCCTATCAGCAGGCTGTTGAATACGCCAATCAGCGTATTCAGGGTGCGGTTCATGGGGTCGAGGGGCGAGCAGCGATTATCCATCATGCAGATGTTAAGCGCATGTTAGCTCAGATGCGTGCGCTTACAGAAGCTGGCAGGGCTATGTCCCTATATACTATCGCCACGCAGGACCGTGCTACTCATCATCAAGATAAGCAAATAAGAGAGGTCAGTGCTGAGCGGGTCGAAATAATGACGCCACTGGTAAAGGGTTGGTGTACTGAGATGGCTATGGAAACAACATCACTGGGTGTTCAGGTGCATGGCGGTATGGGCTTTATTGAAGAAACAGGTGCTGCTCAGCATATGCGCGATGCGCGAATACTGCCCATTTATGAAGGAACCAATGGCATACAGGCGCTGGATTTTGTCGGACGTAAATGCCTTCGCGACAAAGGCAGTGGGCTACAGCAGGTGATAACTGAAATGACTCAAACAGCGGATAGTCTGGCAGATCATTCAGATATGGTGAAGTCGCTTACAGTTCCTCTCATAAGTACCATAGACCAGTGTCAGAGTGCTATTGAGTATATTTTGCAGAATAATCACAAGGCTTCTTTTGCGGCCTATCAATTTATGATGTTGTTGGGTAATTCCATTGCCTATTGGCAGTTGTTGATATTGGCCTGTGCAGCCCAGCGAGAAATTGAGGCGGGACATAAAGATAACTTTCTATCTCAAAAGGTCGCCACAGCGCAGTTTTACCAGTCGCAAATATTGCCTCGCAACCATGCGCACCTAGAGGCAATTATTTCCGATTCAAAATTTGTCGATGATTTAAGTTTTGAGGGTGCTTAACGGTTTTAATGGCTTAAAACAAAACCCACGACTGTAGCTATGGTAGCGATAAAAAGCAGAGTAAAAACAACACCGCCAATAATAAAGGTCAACGGATTGCCCTGCTCAAAATCACGGGTACGATTGTTATCACTTTGCACCCCAATGCCGGCGGCCAGAATACTCTTAACCACGGACAACAGATTGGTTTTTTGCTTCTTGTCAGATTCGCTCTCAGGCATCAAATAACCCCATTAATCGTTTAAAATTGGCGTTAGCCAACGCGCCAACTCTGAGGTCTCAACTCCCTTTCGTTTTGCAAGGGATTCAAGCTGATCGCTATCAATTTTACCCGTATTAAAATATTTGGCTTCAGGGTGCCCAAAGTACCAGCCGCTTACCGCGGCGGCGGGAGTCATGGCAAAGCTTTCGGTTAGTTCCAAGCCGGTATTCTCAGTCGCGTTTAGTAGCTCAAACAGGCTGGCCTTTTCCGTATGATCGGGGCAGGCGGGGTAGCCGGGGGCAGGGCGTATACCGCGGTAGTTCTCCTTGATCAGCGCCTCATTATCCAGCGTTTCATCAGCGGCATAGCCCCAGTATTCACGGCGCACTCGCTCATGCAAATGCTCGGCAAAGGCCTCGGCTAATCTATCGGCTAATGCCTTGACCATAATCGCATTGTAATCATCCTGTTTAGCCTCATATTGCTCAGCCAACGCGTCGGCGCCAATACCCGTAGTGACGGCAAAGCCACCGATATAATCCTTAATACCGCTCTCTTTAGGGGCCATATAATCCGCAAGGGACAGCAACTCTTCGCTGGCGCCGGGTTTTTGAATTTGTTGGCGAATATGATGTACTGTTGCCAAAGTTTGCGAACTATCCGCTGGGTCGTAAATATCAATATCATCGTGATTCACCGTATTGGCCGGCCATAGACCAAATACTGCGCGCGCAGTCAGTCGCTTATTGTCAATAATATCTTTTAATAACAGCTGAGCATCTTCGAATAGATTTTGCGCAGCTTCACCTACTACATCGTCATTGAAAATCTTCGGGTATTTGCCCACTAGATCCCAAGTGATAAAAAACGGTGTCCAGTCAATATAGGGCACTAGAGCCTCAAGAGGGTAGTCGTCCAGTACAGTAACCCCCAACTGCTTAGGAATTTCAGGGGTATAGTCGCGCCAATTTAACTGCGGTTTTTGTTTGACCGCATCCTTATAGGCAAACAGCGTGCCCCTTGAAGTTCTGTTGGCAGTGCGCAATCTAACCGCCTCATAATCCTTTTGGATATCCGCCACAAAGCCATCGCGACTGTCGTTGCTAATTAGTTTACTGGCCACACCCACGGCTCTTGATGCGTCGGAGACATAGATAGCCTGATTATTATCGTAATTGGGGGCAATTTTAACCGCTGTATGCGCCTTAGAGGTGGTGGCGCCACCAATTAATAGAGGCACAGAAAAGCCCTGACGTTGCATTTCCTTGCCCAGATGCACCATTTCATCCAGGGAGGGAGTAATAAGCCCAGAAAGGCCGATAATATCCACCTGTTTATCTTTTGCCGTCTGCAGTATTTTTTCCGCGGGCACCATCACCCCGAGGTCAATCACCTCATAGTTATTACACTGC
>JAQWMF010000075.1 GCA_029246925.1 Porticoccaceae bacterium | reverse complement strand
TTACATAACAGAATAATAATACTAGGGATTGTTATATAAGTTTCCTTGGTGAGGAATGCTTGTAGTTCACAACTGGAGCAATGATTATGAATATAGCAAACATTAGTGATAATGCATCAGCAATTAGAGATATCAATACTCTATGAATATCTTCTCTCTATTCCCGATTAATGCCCTGCTGATATCCTCGATGGGCCTCTATGCGGTCTATAAAAAAAGCAGTCTTGAAAATGGTTTATTTTTAACCACCAGTCTGAGTATTGCCTGTTGGAATCTATGTATCTGGTATATAGAAACCCAAGTCACAGCGGCAAATGTCAATCTAGTATCGGATCTACAGCTGGTATCTGCACTATTATTTTCCGTTAACTTTTATTTCTTCTGCCGACAACTAGCCAAGATACCCTTATCAGCTACTTCTAGCCTAGCTCATATGGTTATTTTGACGCTCATTGTGATAGTTATTTTATGCACTGATATGATTTCCTATGCCGTATTGGAAGCGGGAAAAGTGGTTTTTTACGATGGTATAGGTTACTTCCTATATATGATTTATCTAACCACCTACACTCTGCTGGGTGTTTGTGCGCTAGTAAAATTGTATAGCAGAAGTCCAGAAAGCAGGCCACATATTATCCATTTGCTGGTGGGCTTTAGTCTATTCTTTTTAATCACTGTCTGGTGTAACATGATTTTGCCTCTTTTTGGGAATTATGATTATTTACTCTATGGCTACCTTAGCTCCCTATTTCCATCCACCATGTTTTTTATTACAACCTTTCTAAAGTATGATCTGGCTGGTACTCGACTGGTTGTAAGTAAACGAGTATCGGTATTGGTTACCTACGGAATAGTTATATCTTCTGCCTTATTGGTTTATCAGCTATCAATAACAAATACATCTATGGGTACTATACTGTTACCTCTACTTTGTCTTTTCTGGAGTCTTTATGCAGAGCCCTTTAAACGTCTCCTTACCTCGTCGGTAAGAAGAAAATTTGTCAGGGGTTGGTACGATGCCAATGAAGTAATATCCAAAATTTCCGAGCAACTAACCGCCGAAAAAGATAGTAATACGATTATACAAGAAGTACGCAACCTGTTGGACAGCGTGTTTGAGGTGGAAATATTGCAGGCATTTATCGCCAATAAGGAAAATCAGTCCTATTATTTACAAAGTAATGTCTTTATTGCCGAGATAGACATATTAGATAACCGACCAAATATTGCTATTACGAGCGATGATGTTATTAGAGAAATAGTCTCATTTAGCCAACCCACCATGATTTTAACCTGTAGTACAGAGCTGCAGGAGTTTTGTAGGCAATTAGGCCATAAAAATATGCAGCATACTCTGATACTTCCACTACATTCACCAGAATTGCTGGAAGGCTTTATTATTTTGGGTGAAAAGAGTAACCAAGATCTATATAACGAATATGATATGCAGTTTTTTAAGCGGTTGCTCAATTATCTGTCTGCGGTATTTTTCCGCTTAACACCAATGAAAGAATTGGAAACCATCTATTTAAAGACCAAACAAAAACTGCATCAAACAGAAATACAATTTCTTCAAACTCGGAATGAAAAGATAGAGGCTGTTGCCCATGCCACGCACCAGTGTCACCACGAATTAAAAACGCCGCTAAGCATTATTAAATTGGCTGTTGGTCGACTGCAAAATCTACAAAACATAGACGAGTTTAAAGCATTGGTCTACGAAGAAATTGAGCGCGCATCGACAGTGATTAATGAAACGCTAACCATTACCGACAGCGCAAAACCTCAGCCCTCTGAACGAGAGCTTGTCGATGTTAATAAAGCCATAGACCGATGCTTTAAGTTAATGCCTGTATCCGGCTATACACTGCACACCGAACTATCCTCTATCCCCAAGATATACGGTTTATTGAGCGATTTAGAAATCGTGTTTACCAACCTGATGAGCAATGCAAAAGAGGCAATGCCCAATGGGGGGCAACTCAAAGTTTGTTCCTTTCAAAAACATAGCGATGTCATTATTACGTTTGCCGACTCTGGTACGGGCATTCCCGAGGAGTTACAGCGCCGTATCTGGGATCCTTACAGCAGTGGACATCAAACCAAGGCTGGTAATTCCACCGCAGGCAGAGGATGGGGGATGACTATTGTACATCGTATTATCACTGAGCACGGCGGCAGTATCAGTTTTAACAGTCAACCCAATGAGGGCACAGAGTTTGTTATCAAACTGCCTACCCCTTCATTCTCAAATCTAGATATAAAGTTGAGCAAGGTGAGTACAATATAAAAACACTGACTTAAAACTTTGAAACAGTGCTTGTGATTCAACAATATTGAATGCCAGTGCCTCGCAAACCACAGTAGCCCTGTGGATGTTTGGCTAGGTACTGCTGATGATCATCTTCAGCATAGTAAAAAGTAGTCGCGGGGCAGATTTCGCTAGTAATATCCCCATAACCTCTATCATGCAATAGAGCCTGTACTAACTGAACTGAATCACTAGCCTGCTGTAATTGAGTGTCATCTGAGCAATAGATAGCTGATCTATATTGAGTGCCAGCATCATTCCCCTGACGCATTCCCTGCGTGGGGTCATGTGATTCCCAAAAAATCTTGAGCAATTGATTGTAAGTCATTAGTTCGGGATCAAACACCACAAGTACAACTTCTGTATGCCCTGTTTGACCTGAACAAACTTCATGATAGGTAGGGTTTTTTGTGAAGCCACCAGCATAGCCAACGGCGGTTGAAACCACCCCTGACTGCTGCCAAAAGCGCCGTTCTGCACCCCAAAAACAACCCATGGCAAAAATAGCTTGGTGTAAATTCTTAGCAAATGGTGGCTGTATAGGTTGTTGGGTAACTTGATGACAATGAGTAACCTGAATAGGCTGATCTCTGCCAACTAAAGCATTCTCGGCTTTAACCATAACTTGTTTGGAGAGGTTATTTAGAATCATTGCGCTATCAACAGTATGGGTTTGTTATGTCTACTGTTGCGCACAGTTTACAGATCATGATTTAGAGCTGAGAAAGCCCCAACTCTATATCATTTTTAATATCTTCTAGATCTTCAAGACCCACCGCAATACGGATCAAACCCTGCTGTATACCCGCCTCCTGCAAAGCCTCTGGACTCAAGCGGCCATGCGTCGTGGTTGCTGGGTGGACAATAGTAGTTTTGGCATCGCCTAGATTAGCCGTAAGAGATAGCATCTGGGTTGCGTCTATCACTCGCCACGCAGCATCCCGACCACCATCAACCACAAATGAAACCACGGCACCAAAGTCGCTTTGCTGTTTCTTTGCCAAGCTATGTCCCGGATGATCTGGCAAGCCTGCAAAAAACACCTTGCTCACCTTGGGATGTTGCGAAAGCCACAATGCTAATGCACTAGCATTGGCTGAATGGGCTTTCATTCTTAGGCTTAGTGTCTCTAGACCCTTTAAGAATATCCAGGCATTAAACGGACTCATGGTTGGCCCTGCGGCACGCAGAAACCCCAACACCTGATCCATCAGTTCTGCACTACCCACTACGGCACCGCCAAGCGCTCTACCCTGACCATCAATATATTTGGTTGCCGAATGAACCACTATATCTGCACCCCATTTAAGTGGCTGTTGAAGCACAGGCGTACAGAAGCAGTTATCAACCACTAGTAACGAATTAGCTTTCTTGGCTATTTGGCTAAGACCTTCCAGATCCGCTATTTCAGACAGTGGATTAGAGGGTGTTTCACAGAAAAACATTTTGGTATTGGCTTTAACTGCATTCTGCCATGCCGATAAATTTACCAAAGGCACATAGCTAACTTCTACACCAAATTTTGTGATGTATTTATCCATCATCACGCGGGTGCTACCAAATACGTCGCGCGAGCATACTATATGATCACCTGATTCGAGTAGCGCCATAATGACAGCTAGGGTAGCGGCCATTCCCGAGGATGTAGCCACTGCCCGCTCAGCTTCTTCCAACATAGCCAATCGCTGCTCAAAGCTTCTAACTGTTGGGTTGGTATAGCGAGAGTACACATTGCCCTGTATCTCATCACTAAAGCTTTGGGCAGCCATTTCAGCACTATCAAATACATAGCTGGAGGTTAGAAATAACGCTTCAGAATGCTCATTTTCATGGGTCATCTGATACCCACCTCGAATGGCGTTAGTATCTTGCTGATATGACTTATCTGTATTTTTCATAGGGTTATTCTACCAAAATCAGCTAACGCTGTTATTGTGAATTCCAATCACTGATTGTTTTTTATTGTCCACTGAGGAATTTTTTTTCTGTTTAGCATCGTCATTGCGTGTCGCGTGCATATGTTTCAAATAGGCCTCATCAATATCGCCAGTGACATAATTACCATCAAAAACCGAACAATCAAAGCGCGTCACCTCTGGGTTGCCTTCAGTGCCCGCTGTAATTAGATCTTCTAGATCTTGATAAATTATCCAGTCTGAACCAATAATTTCACCCACTTCATCATCCGTTCGATCGTGGGCAATTAATTCATCCGTTGTCGGCATATCGATACCATAAACATTGGGGTAGCGAACACCGGGGGCTGCAGAAACCATAAACACTTTTTTGGCACCAGCATCTCGAGCCATTTGAATAATCTCTTTTGAGGTAGTTCCACGAACGATGGAATCATCTACCAAGAGTACATTTTTACCTGCAAATTCCAATTTAACTGCATTGAGCTTTTGGCGAACTGATTTTTTACGCTCTTTTTGACCGGGCATGATAAATGTTCGGCCAATGTAGCGATTTTTCATAAAGCCTTCGCGAATTTTAACACCTAAACGCTCAGCCAATGCCTGAGAGGAAACGCGGCTAGTATCAGGTATAGGAATGACCACATCAATATCATGATCTGGCTTTTCGCGTAGTATCTTATCTGCAAGCTTCTCACCCATGCGAAGCCTACATTTATAGACTGAAATATTGTCCATAATCGAATCAGGTCTAGCAAAGTACACATGTTCAAAAATACAGGGCGATAACTGCGGATTATCGGCGCACTGTTGCAGGTGTAAATTACCTTTAATATCAACAAACAAGGCTTCGCCAGGCTGTAAATCACGTATCAGTTCGAACCCCAGACTATCTAGCACTACCGACTCGGAAACCACGGCATATTCATCACCCTGCTCAGTGTGACGCACACCAAAACATAGCGGACGAATACCATTGGGATCGCGAAAGGCAAACATACCGTAGTTTGCAATCAATCCAACTACGCCATAGGCTCCGCGGCAACGCTTATGAACTTCTGCTACTGAAGCAAAGATATCCTCACTGCTCGGCTCAAGCTTTCCTCTAACCTGTAACTCATGGGCAAAAACATTCAGTAAAACTTCTGAGTCAGAATCTGTATTAAGATGTCGCAGATCAGTTCTAAATATATCCTCACGCAACTCATCAGCGTTAGTTAGGTTGCCATTGTGCGCAATGCAAATCCCATAGGGGGAATTCACATAAAGTGGCTGGGCCATTGCTGGACCAGAGCTTCCCGCCGTAGGATAGCGACAGTGTCCAACACCAAACCTGCCCACTAAACGCATCATATGACTGCGGCGAAAAACGTCGCGCACTAGCCCTTCACCTTTACACTGATGCAACTCGCCATGGCTATCAGTTACCATACCAGCAGCATCCTGTCCTCTATGCTGTAGCATTGTTAGAGCATCATATAGCTCTAAATTAACATCTGAGTTTCCCGCTATTCCTACCACACCACACATGAGTTAAATCCAACCAGTTAGTAAATTTTTAATATCTTTTGCCGCGTCTCTACCCCAGCCTTCAAAGCTTTGAAATACCGGAATAAGCGTTGATTCCTGCCACCAAAAGTCTTGCTCTACAGGAATGGCCTTTGGCAGTGCAATGATTAAGGCTAATACAACCAGTAAGCCTCGAAACACACCAAAAACCAACCCTAAGGTTCTGTCTGTTCCCCCAAGCCCTGTTGAGGTTACTAGTTTTCCTAATAAGAAATTAACTACTGCTCCCACTAGAAGAGTACCAACAAATAGCCCACCCCAAGCCGCCAACTGACGAAGAGATGCCAATTCAATAAAATTAACTAAAAGTGCCGAAGCAGCCTCACTAAAGGTCATGGCTATCACAAATGCCGCAACCCAAATTACTAATGACATTGCTTCTTTAACAAAGCCTCTAACAAGGCTAATCAAGCCAGAAATGGCCACAATTACGGCAATACCTGTATCTGCTACTGCAATATCCATAACCTATCCGTTATTTAGGGTACGTATTTTAGAACGATCGAATCTGTTGTTAATAATTTATCAATGTCATTTTTATCAGCAATAGCACTACGACGACTGATTTTTGGGCCGATATAGACCCTATGAAATACTTTTTTGTTAATTTTAACGCTCTTTAGGAATACTTTGTATTGTTTCGTTAGCAATGCCTGCTTTAATTTATTGGCAGATGCCTGTTCTTCATAGCTTCCAACCTGCAGGTACCATCTTTGCGGCAATCCTGACTGATCTAAACCCTGATAGCTGGTATCGTTTTCTTGAACAGGCTGTAATTTACTGACATCAAACACCAGCACCACATCCGCTGCGTCTTTCACCTCATCTGGCCGCTTAGCAACAACAATTTCTGTAACCACAACATTAGGGGCAGGAGGAATCAATGAGCTGCGGTCAACTTTTTTGGGGTCTGTGAAATCAAGCGCCAAAGGCAACAGAATCAAACCTAGAGCACCAAGGACTAGTGCACCGATAATTCGTTGCTTTAAACCGTCACTCACTTGTAACCTCCATTGATATAAAATCTAACACTGCCGCAACTGTATGGAACGAGCCAAACACCACTACTTTTCCAGTCTTGCCAGCCTGAGATACAGCCGACTGAAAAGCCTGCTCAATACTTTCGCTTAATGCTACTTTAACACCGGCATTGTATAACAGTTTAAGCAAGGTTTGTCCTTTTGCCGCACGAGAAATTCCAGTTAGTTCAGCAATATGCCAATAATCTATTTCAGACTTTATTTTAGAGACCATTGAAGACCAATCTTTATCTTCTAAAACAGAGGCTACGGCAATGGTTTTACCCTGCTCTGAACTTAGTTTATCCGCCAATACTGCGGCGGCCGCTGGATTGTGAGCAACATCGAGAATCACCGGGACGGTTTTATAGATAACACACTGTTGTCGACCCATAACCGTCACATGATTTAAGGCAGATTGGCATCTATCCGCATCCAAACTACAGCCAAGACTCGCCAATGCTTGGATTGCTAGCACTTTATTGACCGATAACAGTCCTTTAATTGATAGATTATCCAGAGTCTGAAAATTAGCCTTTTTCTGCTGCCAATGTGGTGTTATAGCTAGGCTTTGATTATTTTCAGTAAAATCAAAATCTTTTCCCAGCCACAGCGCCTTGGCTTGAGTATCTTCTACCAAACTATCAAACCCATTGGGATAGTTTGTCTCACCTATAATTAACGGCCGGTTAGCGCGAGCTATACCCAATTTTTCTTTGGCTATTGCTGCTCTAGTACCCCCAAGCCACTGCTGATGATCTAGATCAATACTTGTTAATACAGCAACATCAGAATCAATAATATTGGCAGCATCCAAACGACCGCCCAAGCCAACTTCAAGAAGCACTACATCTAAGTCACTGCAACTGAATATAATGAGTGCCGCTAGAGTATTAAACTCGAAATAAGTCAGAGAAATTTGCTCTCTTAACCGTTCTATAGATTCAAATGCAGTGACAATTAGATGGTCATCAACAGCAGAGCCATTGATACATATACGCTCGTTATAAACTTGGAAATGCGGAGAGGTGAAGCTTCCTACGGAATAGCCATGTGCTAACAGTATAGATTGCATACTAGCGACACAGGAGCCTTTGCCATTAGTACCGGCTACGGTAATAATTTTAGAACTACCAACCTCTCCAGTAAACGATTGGCTGGTTTTGTAGCGTCCCCATACCTTGGCAACTCTTTCGACTCCGAGATCAATTTCGCAGGGGTGCCTTTGCTCTAAAAGCTCTAACCATTCCGCCAGTGAGCGGTTAGTCATTGGCCGGTTCTGGCTGACCTGTTAGCTTAGAAAGAATACTTCCCAAACGATCACGCATTTCTGCGCGACTGATAATCATATCAATATGGCCTTTTTCCAAGAGAAACTCACTTCTCTGGAAGCCTTTAGGCAACTTCTGACGAATAGTTTGCTCAATAATATTGGGGCCAGCAAAACCTGCACGGGCGGCTGGTTCAGCCACATTCAAATCACCCAACATCGCCAAGCTGGCAGAGACACCACCATAAACTGGATCGGTCATTACTGAAATATAAGGCACTCCAGCAATTTTTAGACGCTCAAGTACTGCACTGGTTTTAGCCATTTGCATCAACGAGATAAGCGCCTCTTGCATACGAGCACCCCCAGTAGCGGCAAAACATACAAAAGGAATTTTTTGTTCGAGAGCTAGGGTAGCTGCTCTGGTAAATTTCTCACCAACAGCATAACCCATTGAGCCGCCATGGAAAGCAAATTCAAAGGCACAGGCAACTATTGGCATAGAATGAAGACTACCCGACATTGCTACCAGCGCGTCTTTTTCACCGGTTTTCTTTTGCGCTTCAGTTAAACGATCTTTATATTTTTTTACATCTTTAAAGCGCAATCTGTCGATAGCAACAATATCAGCACCAATCTCTTCTCGACCCTGCTCATCTAAAAATATATCGAGCCTACGGCGAGCACCGATACGCATATGATGTTCACATTTTGGGCAGACATCTTGATTGCGCTCAAGCTCTGGTCGATATAGGGGGGCCGCACATTTGGGACACTTTTTCCACAAGCCTTCTGGAACAGCGCTTGATCGGTTACTGCCTGTTGATGCGGGACCCGAGGGTCGGATGCGTTTAAGCCAATCCATCAATTTACCTTTCAACTGTTATCCAATAATAGGTAACCCATCATTGGTATTAAATTTTTTTCGCTATTCTAACACGAGAAAACGAGAGTCGCTAAGCTATACAGCAGGAATTTATATTACTGTGACATTTTATATAATATTTTTAGCTTCTGAAATAAAGGCTTTAACCTTTGCGGGATCTTTAATGCCCGGACTCGCCTCAACACCGCCGCTAACATCCACCATATAGGGGTTAGTTTTAGAGACTGCATCAGCAACATTACTTGGATTTAAGCCACCAGCAAGAATTAATTTATACGCTGTAGATACAGGTAATCGACTCCAATCAAAACTATGACCTGTGCCTCCGTAGAGATCATCATTCCAAGCATCGAATAAAAATCCACCCTCAGCTTTATAGGCAGCGACCTCTGCCGCTATATCTAAGCCCTCTCGCATACGTACTGCTCTAATAAATGGAAAATTAAATTGGTGACAAAATTCAGCCGTCTCATCGCCGTGAAACTGAATATAATCGGGCTTAACCTGAGTAATCACCTGATTAACCAAATCCTCACTAGGATTGACTAACAGAGCAATGGCGAGTGTTGAATCGTCAATTACGGCTCTTATTTTTGACGCCTGTTCAACATTGATATAGCGAGGGCTTTTGTCATATATCACCAAACCCAAGGCATCGGCACCCTGCTGTTGTACCATCTGTGCTTGCTCTGAACTGGTGATTCCGCAAATTTTAACAAGAACTGTCATAGCTTATTCTTCTGTATGTTCTAGTTCGGCCGGTAAAAAAACAGGCCCTTTGACTAGTGTCGGCAACCCAAATTTAGCGGGGTAATCGACAGCTACTAAATATAACCCGTCAGGAGCGGCGGTTGCAGCGCTCTTACAGCGATCACCAGCGGTCAGTAACTGTTGAATCCATAATGGCTGTTGACGACCCATGCCCACCTCTAACAGAGAGCCTACTATATTACGCACCATATGCAATAAAAATGCATTGGCGGTAATTTCAAAGATAACGAAGTTTCCGCGACGAAAAACATTGGCCTGATGAACATTTCGGCAGGGAGAATGTGACTGGCAGCCAGACCCTCTGAAGGCCGAATAATCTTGCTCACCCAGTAAATATTGACAGCTATCTTGCATCAGCGAAATATCTAAAGGCTTTTTAACCCAAGTCACTGCACCAGCCATAATTGCCGGCCTTGTTGGACTGTTATCAATAATATATCGATAAGTTCTTGCCCCTGCACTAAATCGGGAATGAAAATCTTGGGTTATTTTGTCAGCCCAGATAAGCGCAATACTGTCGGGCAACTGGCTATTGGCACCCTGCACCCAGCTGTAACCAGTGCGTTTTGCAGATGTGTCAAAGTGAATGACTTGGTGACTGGCATGAACCGCCGTATCTGTGCGACCCGCGCAGTGAATTTTAACCGAACAGTCAGCAACGTAACTAAGGGCTGTTTCTATTTCTTGCTGCACTGAGGGACTATGTTTTTGTCGCTGAAAACCACAAAAATCAGCACCCTGATACTGAACGATTGCTGCATATCTTGAAACTCCGGAAGGCAGCTGCTGATCTTTCGGCATCTTGCAACCCTGTGTATAAATCCAATCAGTCACAAATATATCCGCCAATTAGGTTTCAATGCTGTCTAATATTTCTCGAGCTTTTGCCTTGCCTGATTTATCAGCTTCGCCAATAATTTCCTCAAGAATTGCCTGAGCATTCTCAATATCATCCATCTCTATACATAGGGATGCCATATCAAGTCTAATCTGAAGAGGATCAATCTCCATAGTGTCATCTTCAAAATCATCTTCAAAATCAACTTCCAAAAATTTACTGGCTTGAGATAGTTGATCATCGTCTTCACGCAGCTGAGCTTCTAGCGCCTCAGAACCAGGTAGATCTATGGTTAGATCTTCTTCTGACTGGAGCTTTGGATCTTTTTTCTTTTTGCTACCTACTGAGCTGTTGTCAGTTGAATCTGCAAAAACCTCATCGTCACTACTATCAGGAAAGGGGCCATCGAGTACAGTTTCGATAGGCTTATCTGTATTTTTTGAGTCGGTTGCCTCTTTATTTGCCTTATCTAATTTCCTGAATCGATTGATTACCATTGCAAAAATCAGCGCACCAACAAAAATCCAAAAATCCATAGGCAACTGCTTTACTCTGGACACTAACGGGTATAAATCTTTTTGACCGTACTCTGCTATAAGCGCCTTAAGCTTCTCTAACAATGGCGTGTTTGCCTGTGGATTTGCAATAATATGCTGCTGAGGAGGCTGGTCTAACTGTAACTCTGGTTCAGATTTTTTTAATTCAATATCTGCCATTTGAGATAAATCTTTTTCAAGATATACCTCTGGGTCTTCATTTTGTATTGTCGAACTGGATTGCTCTAACTCAACAGTATCAGTGAATGCTTTTTCTTCAGTAATAATCGCTTTATCGGTATGCTCAACTGGATCAATAAATGAGCGAGACTCTATATTAGGGTCTTCTGTAGGCAGAAAATCGGGTAAAGCTGTACTGATTTGCTGCTCTTCAGAAACTTCTGTGCCAACCTCAGAAGTGGCTTCTTCCTCAATACTGACCTGATCAGCATCAGTAGTTTCAATACTGGGTATAAGAAGAGCAGGATTTTTCTCTAAAACTACAGTCTCAGGCGTTTCATCAATCACAGTAGTCGGTGGAAAGCTAACAATTGAACCCTCTATGAGCTTGGTGCTATCGCCCTCAAGAAACGCCTCAGGGTTATTGTCATATAGACTATCCATTGCCAGCGCCATAGACATATTATCTGGGCGTAATCGCATGGCTACATTCCACAATGTATCACCCGCCACCACGGTATGCGTTGGCATACGGGGTTTATCCGCTACAGCGGGAGAAATAGAATGTGAATCTGCCACCACCATTGAACAACATAGCAACAAAATAAGGGCACATATTGTTGCTGTGCAAGCTAGCCTAACGTTTGACCAACCTATTAAATAGGCCGTTATTTGTCTCATAGTTATTTCCATTGTGCCTGTAATTAATTACCGCTCAACCACAATTCGCAACATACGTCTCAATGGTTCGGCAGCGCCCCATAGTAACTGATCACCCACGGTAAATGCAGATAAGTACTGATCACCCATATTCATCTTACGCACTCGACCCACTGGAACCTGTAAGCCACCAGTCACTGCAGCAGGTGTTAAATACTCTACAGAAGCCTCTTTAGTGTTGGGTACAAACTGTGCCCATTGATTAGCCTCTGCCAACATTGATTCAATCTCGTCCATTGGCACATCCTGAGTCAGCTTAATCGTGAGCGCTTGACTGTGACAACGCATTGCGCCAATTCTCACACAGAGACCATCGAGAGGAATCGGATTTCCATCTAAACCAAGAATTTTGTTGGTTTCCGCCTGATTCTTCCACTCCTCTCGACTCTGACCATTGTCTAGCTGAGAATCAATATAGGGAAGCAAACTACCCGCCAGTGGAAAGCCCCAGTTATCTACTGGAAAATCATCGCTACGTAAAGTGGCGGTCACCTGACGATCAATGTCCAAAATTGCCGATGATGGATTGGCTAATGCACCAGATACAGAATCCTCTATCACCCCCATTTGGGAGATTAGTTCGCGCATATTCTGTGCGCCAGAACCCGAGGCTGCCTGATATGTCATTGAACTAGCCCATTCGACTAAATTAGCATTAAATAGCCCACCTAGAGCCATCAGCATTAGACTAACAGTACAGTTGCCGCCAATAAAATCTTTTGCGCCATTGGATAGGCCATGATCAATAACTTTAGAATTTACAGGGTCTAATACAATAATAGAACTTTTTTCCATACGCAGAGCTGAGGCCGCATCAATCCAATACCCCTGCCAACCGCTATTGCGAAGCTCAGGGTAGACTTTTTTGGTGTAATCGCCACCCTGACAGGTAACAATAACATCCATTTGCGCAAGCGCCTCAATATCATAAGCACTTTGTAAAAGTGGTATCTCAACGCCTACATCCGGTCCTTTTTGACCCGCTTGAGAAGTGGTGAAGAATATTGGCTGTATATCTTTAAAATCCGACTCTTCACGCATACGCTCCATTAACACTGAGCCCACCATGCCTCGCCAACCTATAAATCCTATTTTTTTCATAAAAAACTCTTAATTTTAGTTCAATGGAATTTTCTGCTCGCAACTGCTGCATTTTTTGAAAAGGTTGCAGCAGATACTTTAATCAAACCTTACTGATCTATGGAGGGTATAAAACCTTCTCTTTCTAATATTTGAATAAGGCTACGCATTAAAAAATTATTCATAAAGCTAACAGTATATGTTCGCCCCCCATCTTTTAATGGCCTTATAAAACCTGCATCTTTCATTTTTGCCAGTTGGTGCGTTGTTTGTCTGGGTGTTAAATTCTTTAATGTCTCACCAATTTCTCTCGCTTTGAACTTTTGATTGCATATGCCAACTAACAATATTTGCGCTTCTGTTTGATTGATGTAGCCTCTTTCCACGCCCAAGTCTATTGTTGGAGACAATATGTTTTTATACAAATAGTCAAAATCAAGTAATTTATTTACTTTAGATATTTCTGCATGTATCCCAGATAAAACATAGTTACACCATTCCAATAACGATTTATCACTTCCTTTGTCTGCTTCGGATAACATTTGATAATACAAATTTCTATCATTACAAAATACTGCAGTAGGATTTAAAAGCTTTCCATCTTTAACATTAAATCCGTATTTTATCATTAGGGCATAGGTGAGAAGACGGACAACCCTGCCATTGCCATTGCCAAATGGATGGATCCATGCAAATCTATGATGAGCAATGGCTGTTTTTAATAAATCATATTTATTTACGGCTGGAGTATTAATAAATAACAGCAACTCATCCATATACCCCTGAACTTGATAGTGCTCTGGGGGCAAATGTTCCGATTTAGCAATTTCCACATTCCATGTGCGATAGGAACCCGGATTTTTATCACCCTCCTCAGTTAACCCTTCCACAGCCAACTGATGTAATTCCCGTACAAAATGATGCGTAATTTCAGCACCTTCACTAATATTTTTTTCAATAAAATCCATAGCGGATTCAATATTAGCAATTTCACAAAACCTTTCAGAAGACCTCTCTGTGTTGTCAATTTTTTGTTCTACATACTCAGATATGGTGGTCCTATTTCCTTCTATTCTTGCAGAACCAACACTCTCTAAAATATGGAATATACGTTTAAGCTGGAAAAATATCCAAGGCGCAGTTGTTCCCTCTAACCGCAATCTCCTTAGGTGGTTAAGTTCTATAAGAGCATCTGTTAACTCTGAGTCAAAATTTGGACTTACCAATCTGAGCTTGAACTCCACAAAAATAGGATTCATATTTACAAGTAGTCTCTGTATGTTATTGATATATATAAATATATAATATATTTAATAAATTAAATAACTACATTATAGGTATAATATTATCTACAATCTAGCAATTCTTTAATTACAATATAAAGAAATTAAAGAGAACCTTAACACCAAAGCCAAGAAGCAAAAACAGAGTCGCTTAGAGAGCCAATCCCTACAGGATAGCTGCAACCACTGCATCACCCATTTCAACTGTGCCCACCAGCTTGCAGTCTTCAGTTTGAATATCTGCGGTTCGCAACCCCTTATCCAACACCGAACTCACCGCTTGCTCAATGGCAATGGCAGCTTCTGGTGCATTAAGAGAATATCTAAGCATCATAGCCACCGATAGTATGGTCGCCAGTGGATTGGCAATACCTTTACCGGCAATATCCGGTGCCGAGCCATGACATGGCTCATACATTCCGCCAGAGTTTTTATCTAGCGAAGCCGAAGGCAACATGCCAATTGAACCGGTTAACATAGCCGCTGTGTCCGACAAAATATCACCAAACATATTACCGGTAACAACCACATCAAATTGCTTAGGGTTCATTACCAACTGCATAGCCGCATTGTCGACATACATATGGCTTAATTCAACTTCTGGGTAGTCCGAAGCCATATCGCTAATCACTTCACGCCAAAGTACGGTTGCCTCTAGAACATTGGACTTATCCACCGAACACAGTCGTTTATCGCGCACCATAGCCGCTTCGAATGCCATTTTACCAATACGTCGAATCTCTGACTCATTATACTTATAGGTATTGTAGCCCTCACGCTGACCGTCTTCTAAAGTACGAATGCCTCTGGGCTCACCAAAATAGATGCCACCCACCAATTCTCGAACAATCAAAATATCCAAGCCAGAGACAAATTCAGGTTTAAGCGATGATGCATGAGCCAACTGAGGATACATAATGGCTGGGCGCAAATTACCGAACAAATCTAACTCTGAACGAATAGTTAATAAGCCTTTTTCTGGACGTAAATGACGCTCAACATTATCCCACTGAGGACCACCCACAGCCCCTAATAATATAGCATCAGACTGACGCGCTTTCTCAAGAGTCTGCTGTGGACAGGGAGAACCTTCAGCATCCAATCCAGCGCCACCTAAATGGGCGTAGTCCAACTGGGTATCTAGCTGGAATTTCTCATCCACACGCTTAAGCACTTTGACTGCTTCAGCGACAATTTCCGGCCCAATATTGTCACCGGGTAATATTAATACTTTTTTCGCCATTATTTAATTGCTCCAAATACCCAAGGCTGATCAGCAGCTCGAGTTTTTTCATAATCTCTAATTTTATCCGCTGATTGCAAGGTAAGACCTATCTCATCTAAACCCTTTACTAGGCAGTCTTTACGAAACCGATCAATGTCAAATTCAAAGCTATCACCACAGGGTCGAACAACTTTTTGCCCAGCCAAATCAATAGTTAGTTGATAGCCCTCGTCAGCATACATTTCAGCAAATAACAGATCCAATTGCTGCTCGCTTAAAACCACGGGAAGCAAGCCATTTTTAAAACAGTTATTGTAAAAAATATCTGCATAACTGGGTGCAATAACAGCCCGAAAACCATAGTCTTCAAGCGCCCAAGGTGCATGCTCGCGACTTGAACCACAGCCGAAGTTTTTTCTCGCCAACAAAATAGATGCACCACTGTATCGCGCTAAGTTAAGCGGAAACTCTGGATTTACTGGACGCTGGCTACAATCCTGACCTGGCTGACCCTCATCCATGTAACGTAATTCATCAAATAAATTAGGACCAAATCCACTGCGCTTAATCGACTTCAGAAATTGCTTAGGGATAATCATATCAGTATCAACATTGGCGCGATCCATTGGACCTACCAAGCCAGAGTGCTGCGTAAATGCCTTCATGATTGATCTCCAGTAAATTCTCGAACATCCACAATATGACCCGCTATAGCCGCGGCAGCGGCCATTTCAGGGCTCATCAAATGAGTCCGACCGCCATTGCCTTGGCGACCCTCAAAATTACGATTAGAGGTCGACGCGCAGTGCTCACCCGCACCTAATTTGTCCGCATTCATTGCTAGACACATTGAACAGCCGGGTTCACGCCAATCTAAGCCAGCCTCAATAAATATTTTATCCAAGCCCTCTGCCTCTGCCTGCGCTTTAACCATCTGAGAGCCGGGAACAACCAACGCCTGCTTGATCGAATCCGACACAGTGCGACCCTCAACCACCGCAGCAGCAGCTCGCATATCTTCTATGCGAGAATTAGTGCATGAACCGATAAATACTCGATCTACGGCAACTGAACTAATAGGTGCGCCACCTTCTAGACCCATATATTCCAATGCTCTTTCCACACCTTTTTGCTTCACCACATCAGTCTGATCTTCTGCTCTAGGAATATTACCCGTCACTGGAATCACCATTTCTGGTGATGTACCCCAAGACACCTGCGGTGCAATATCATTGCCATCAATATGAACTTCGGTATCAAACATAGCATCTGGGTCACTCATTAGAGTACGCCAATACTCAGCAGCTTTCTCAAACATCTCACCTGCTGGCATAAACTGTCGACCTCTGCAGTATTCGATGGTTTTTTCATCAACTGCAACTAGGCCAACTCGCGCACCGGCCTCAATGGCCATATTGCACACCGTCATACGTCCTTCAATCGACATATTGCTAAATACAGATCCTGCAAATTCAATAGCGTGCCCATTACCTCCAGCCGTACCAATTTTGGCGATAATAGCTAACACTACATCCTTAGGTGTTACACCTGCTCCTAATGCGCCATCAACTGTTACCCGCATATTTTTCATTTTTTTAGTCACAAGGCATTGTGAAGCCAATACATGTTCAACTTCAGAGGTGCCAATACCATGCGCCAAACAGGCAAGAGCACCATGAGTTGCGGTATGGGAATCACCACAAACCACAGTCAAACCCGGCATGGTGGCTCCCAATTCTGGCCCCATAACATGCACAATACCCTGACCCATTTCATTCATTTTGAATTCTTTGATACCAAAATGATCACAGTTATCATCAAGAGTCTGAACCTGAATACGCGATGTATTATCTGGAATACCTGCAACACCAGCTGCACGCTCAGCGGGATCAGTCGATATATTATGATCCGGCGTGGCTAAATTAGTATCCAAACGCCACGGCTTGCGCCCTGCAATACGCAGACCCTCAAACGCCTGAGGTGATGTCACCTCGTGAAGAATATGACGATCAATGTATAAAAGCGCTGATCCATCTTCATTTTGTTGAACTAAATGACTATCCCACAGTTTGTCATAGACTGTTCTCTGCGACATGCTATTCTCCTAAATTTTCTATATTGCGCTTAGTTTACCGATACTTTATGATGAAATAAATTCATATTTTTCATCTTTATGATTCCTAATAAGAATCCATAAAGCTCTACCCATGGACAATCAAAGCCTAAAAGCATTTGTAACCGTTGCCAACTGCGCTTCATTTTCACTAGCCGCTGAACAGTTACACCTAACTCAGTCTGCTGTCAGCAAGCGTATTGCTAGCCTAGAACATCAAACAGGAAAAAAATTATTTGATCGAATTGCTCGGCAAGTAACCCTTACAGAGGCGGGGAATGCCCTTTTACCGCGAGCTCAACATATACTGCAAGAGTATGCCGCGGCTGTTCAAGCAATCAACGACTTATCAGGCGACGCCAATGGGACTCTTCACTTAGCCATTAGCCATCATCTTGGCTTACATCGCTTACCACCGATGCTTAAGGCATTTGCGCGTCAATACCCCGGAGTAAGCCTAAATATTGAATTTATGGACTCAGAAAAGGCCTATGAGCAAGTGCTTCAAGGAAAGTCGGAAGTCGCTGTAATAACACTAGCCTTAGAACAACATCCAAATATTTTATGCCAAAAAATATGGACTGATCCGTTGAGGTTTATTTGTGCACCCGATCACGCACTGGCGAAAATTGATCAGCCTAGCTTACAGGATTTATCTGAATACCCCGTTATACTTCCAGGAATCAATACCTATACAGGGCGAATTATTCAAAATCTTTTTGAACATCAGGGTGTGCCTTTAAAAGCACCTATGTCCACCAACTATCTAGAAACTATTAGCACAATGGTGGAAATTGGACTGGGTTGGAGTATGCTGCCTGAAACCCTCATTAAAAACCTTCATATTATGGCAACTGACCCTACCCATGTTTCCCGTGAACTTGGTTATATACATCACAAAAAACGCAGTCTTTCGAATGCTGCGTTGGCTTTTATCAAGATGTTTGGACAGAGCTAAGGCAGCGTAATATTATTTACTGATCTGCTTCTAGAGCCTTAATTAAATCAGTAAATTCCGCCCTATTGTTAGGATTGAGCTTAAGCAGTAGCTTATGCGCCTCTAGCACCTGCTGACGAACCTCATCAACACCTTCCGGCAGAACTTCTAAGCTTCGAAGTTCTGCGTCAAACTCATCAGGTGACTGTTGGAATATATCAATAATTTCATCAAAACCCATACATTCAAGGGTGCGAATAATTGAGGGGTTCTGGCAAAACAGTTTTACATTCATCTGATAGCATTCGCGACAATGCAAACCCAGCTTAGCTATCAGCCCTAGTGTAGTACTATCCACCCCCTCGGCATCCAGCATATCCACCACCACACTTTTTACTTGTTTTTTACCAAATAGTATTTCCATATACCGGTTTAAGGTGCCACTAAAAGTCAGGCGCACATCACCCACTAACTTAAGAAGATAGTTATCCGCTTTATCTGAAATTAGTATTTTACCCTGACTCAAGCTAAGAGCCTCCAGTCAATAAAAGTGCAGAAACATCATCTTGAAGGTCTTTAATGCCTTCAAAAAGCAAACCTTTTTTAAGCGACTTCGCACTGACTGATCGATTACTTAAATACCTCAGTAATCGAGCTTCTTTATCGGCAATTTCTTTACCGGGTAATAACTCAAAAACACCGTCTGATAAAATCACCAATGCGAATTTTTCTGGAAGCTGTATTTCTTCAACTGCCCATTTAGCATCCTTGAAGATACCCGCAGGCTTGCCTTTGCCGGATAAATATTGTGCATCACCATCAATAATTAAAACGGGTGAGGGCTGATGAGCACCAACAACATAGCGCAACTTTCTTGTTTCTGTATCCAACGATCCCGCGACAATGGTCAAATGCTTATCCAGATCGGTATTTAGCAACTGCTGATTAATCGACTCTACCAAGCCCTCTGGAGCTAGCGCTAACGCGTCATATTCCTTTTCGCGAGCATGACGGCGGATAATTCGACCAGCCATAAAATGCAACAATACAGTCACAAATGCCGATGAGGTACCATGACCAGAAACATCGACAAAATAAAATAATAAATAACGACCCAACACAAATTGGTAACCCACACAGTCGCCACTCAGGTAAAGCGATGGGGCCATTGAATAAGTTATTTCTATATCACCACAGCAAAGAGGCCCTTCTGGCATCAAATTTTTCTGAATTTCCAAACCCGCTTTTTGATCATGCTCTAGGAGTGCAAGGCTCTGCTGTAATTTGCTATTTATTTTTTGCAGACGCTCACCATAATCCTGCTGACGACTGCGAGTCAAAGCAAGCTTAGATAATCGTTTTAAGACCTCTGGAATATTCTGCTGCGCTGGATCAGACTCTAAAATATCCGACACACCCAACCTAAAATAATACGCTTCATCATTCACTGAATGATCATCCAGCGCCACCACAACTAAATAATGATCACAAAAGTTAGCCATAGATTGATTATCAATACTGTTCTTTTGTAAATATTGGGAAGTAAAGATAACTGGCTGATTAAGGGGGTCGGTACAAATTTTTTGAAGATCATCAAGATTTTCAGCGCTCAGACAGTCCCAACCAACAGACTGGAAACTTGCCAACAAACTTTGTACTGCCTGTGTATTGTCGTTAACAACAATCACCGGGCCTTTTAACTCACTCATTGAGCGTTCACTTTGTTAGTGCAATCAGTAGCGTTATTATAATTATACAACAGTGACTCTACTCCGTGGATCAAAATTAGTAATCATCGAGATCATCAAACTCATCTTCAACAGCACCGTCAGTGACTTGATAGGCTCTTCTTTGTAAATAAACATCTCTCACCAAGGTATAGCTATCTCCTGAAAGCAGATTGTCATAGTCAAGCAACGAGGCTCTCGCATTCACTAAACTCAAGGCTGAACTTGCTGCTCGATCAGTGCTATCGTCAAGATAATCCAATGGATCTGTTACCTGATCCACAAATTTTGACGGCGCATCACGCAATGTAGAAGGTCCAAAAAAAGGTAGCATTAAGTAGGGACCCTCGGGCACACCCCAATAGCCTAATGTTTGACCAAAATCTTCACCATCACTCTTCTTTAAGCTAAGCAAGGAAGCAACATCCATTAAACCCGCCATACCCAGAGTACTATTTATCCCAAATCGTCCCGTATCATTTAACGCTTGCGAGAATTTTCCTTGCAACACATCATTGAATACATTGGCAACCTCTTTGAGGTTATCAAATACATTGGCGATGCCAGACTCAACAAAGTCAGGTGTAACGGCAACATAGAATTTTGCAACGGGTCGAGCAAGATGATCATCTAATAATTTATTGAAGCTAAAAATCTTTTGATTAACATTTTGATAGGGATCAATATCAGACGATTGATCAGCAACAACGGATATTGACCAAAAAAAGCATGACCATAGAAGGATAATCGAAATAATACCGTTAATTGCTGAGGATCTATTCATCCCTTTACCCTTTTCTGGTTTTTAATATTTTACTGGTTCATCGCTTACAGATTCAACCACAAACAACCCTACACAGAGAAAAATAAGCTATTGTAACCACAAAATCAGTTAAAAGCGCCGCAGCTGCTCGTGTAATTGTTGCCATATTTTCTCCAAACGCTTGCTAGAGATAGGTATTTTAGTACCTAACTGCTGCGCAAAAAGCGACACCCTATATTCCTCAATTGCCCATTCATAAGCGTCTAAATCCGTTGCTAGCTGCCTAGAAAGTGATGCAGGCTGTTGATCCTTGGTTCGCTGTGAAAATTGTTGCATCTCATCCATCCACTGTCGGTCTTTTGAAATTTGCATAGGTAATTTCTCTAGCCTCATCTCTAAAGCACGGATAAATCTGGGATACTGAACAATATATTCGCGTTTTATAGCGCTCAGCGTTTTGACTGAAAACAGCCGTTCAACCTGTGCCTCAATATCAGATTTAGCGTATACCGCCGCTAAATTCATTGCTCGTATCTGTTTACGGCATTGATGTAACAGAGGCAGAACAGATTGAATAATATCGGCATATTCTTGCGCTATGCCAACGACTTTACCGACCCCTTCAGAGTATTGACGCTCAAAATCCTGTTTATCGCGAACAGCTTTCTCATTAGCAAACATAGACTGCTGAAAGCTGGCGCTAATAATTGCCATTACTATGGATTGCCGATCTCCAATAGCAGCGGCTTTAAGTGCTAAATCAGAACCTTTAAGCAGATTTTTGGACAAGTAATTGACCTGCTGACACCCTTTAATCAACGCCAACCTTAGCTGTCCTTCAATACTTAAATTTTCAGCCACTAGAGGATTATCTTGCAACTCAATATCTACCCACTCACCACAGTCTCTTAGGCAGGGCCACGCTTTAATCGTAATATTTCCGCGCTGCATGCTAACCTGTTCAGGCAAGCTATCAAAATCCCACTCGGTGATATTTTGTCGACTGACTCCATCGTTATCTGTCTGCTGTAAATTATCAGTGATCTGCTGTTTAAAACCCTGCTGTAGCAGTTGCAGACTGCGCCCCATAGCAACCCTTTCGCCATTCTCATCCTGCAATATAAAATTCATCATATACCATGGATTCAAACCATCTAGTCGCCAATCGGCATCTTCAATAGCGAATCCTGTCAGCCTATGCAATTGTTCAGCAAGAACCTCGGTTAATGGCCTGTCCTGCGCCTTGGTAGACAGTAAAATCTTATCCACATAATCTGGCACTGGTACAAAATGTCGACGCACTTGTTTGGGCAGGCTTTTAATGAGGGCAATGCATTTATCACGTAACATACCTGCCACCACCCACTCAAAGAAAAAGCGTGGCACCTGATGCAAAATGGGTAAGGGAATCGTCACGCTGACACCATCCTCTTGATGCCCGGGCTCAAAGCGATAACTTAAGTGGAAGTCTACACCACCACAGCTCACCTGCTCTGGAAACTGTGCCTGCTCATCCACAGACAAGCCTCGCAGCAAGAGCAATTCACGGTTGAGCTTTAGGATATTCTTATCTGTTCTCTCAGCTTCCTTTCGCCATTTATCAAAAGCTATCTGGTTAAAAATACCCTCAGGCACAAGCTCATCATAAAACCCATAAACAACTTTTTGCTCTGCCACTAAGTCACGGCGCCTAAATCGATCCTCAAGAGCCTGTAATTCTTCCAAAAGATTTTGGTTGTAGTGTAAAAATCTCCCCTTACCCCGATAGCCATGCTCAACCAACGCCTGCTGAATAAATATCGTTCGCGCCTCATGCGGAGCAATTTTTCCATAGGGTGTGAGCTTGGCCTCAACAATGGTTAAACCAAATAAAGTCTGGCGCTCTTTCGCCATAACCAAACCATTTTTGCCGTGATAAAAAGGCTCACTATAGGTTTTTTTAACCAAATGTGCCGCCAGCGGAGGTAACCATCCAGATTCAATACTGGCCACATTTAACGCATACTGTTTAGCTGTTTCCATTAGCGAACCAGCAACAATCCACTTGGGTGGCTTCTTGCTAACACCAGAACCGGGGAAAATAAATAACTTGCGATTTCGAGTCCCCAAAAACTCCCACTTGTCCTGCCGGTTAGCGACCTGACCCAGCAAACCTGAGAGCAATGCACAGTGAATAGACTGATAATCAGCTTCTTGTTTATTATCATTAAACCCAAGACCACGACAGGCGCCATGTACCTGATGATGTAGATCTCGCCATTCCTTCATTCGCAGTGAGGAAATAAAATTGGCTCGGCAGTATTTTGCAAACTGATTGCGAGACAGTGTCTGCCTTTTTTCTTCAAAGTGCTGCCAAATATTTAATAGCGACATAAAGTCAGACTGTTCATCCAACCACTGTTTATGCGCCAAATCTGCGGCCTGCTTTTTATCGGCTGGCCGCTCTCGAGGATCCTGAATGCTCAGGCCAGAAGTAATAATCATTAACTCTGTTAGCGAGCCAAGCTTTGATGCCTCAATCAGCATACGGGCAAACTTTGGATCCAAAGGAATAGAGACCAACATTTTACCCAAACGGGTCAGTGCACCCTTTTTATCCACCGCTTGCAACTCTTCCAATAGCTTATAGCCATCGTTAATCATTCGTGAGTCTGGCTTATCAATAAAAGGGAAATCACGAATATTGCCAAGACGCACATGCAGCATCTGTAAAATAACTGCCGCCAAGTTGGTGCGAATAATTTCTGGATCGGTATATTCCAACCGATTATTAAAATCTTCCTCGGTATACAGCCGATAACATACACCTTTTTGAACGCGACCACAGCGACCTGCTCGCTGATTAGCACTGGCCTGCGATATAGCCTCAATGGGCAATCTCTGCACCTTGGTTCTGTAACTATAGCGCGACAGTCTGGCGCGCCCCGCATCAATCACATAGCCAATACCTGGAACAGTCAGGGATGTTTCTGCGACATTGGTACTTAATACAACCCGCCGCCCCTTGTGAGGTGAAAAGATCTTTCTCTGCTCGGCAAGACTGAGGCGCGCATAAAGAGGAACCACCTCAAGATGAGGAATTTGCGCTCTGCGAATTGCCAAACTTAATTCACGAATCTCACGCTCGCCACTCAAAAAAACCAATACATCGCCATGAGGGCCTAGCGTCTCAATATCCTGTAAGCGTTCAATGATGTGCTGATCTAACTCCAGTGTTGCCTGATCAACATTGTCGTAGATAATATCCACCGGATAAGTTCTACCCGACACTTCAATAACAGGCGCACTTTTAAAGTGTTTAGAAAATTTTTCTACATCGATGGTAGCTGAGGTAATAATTACCTTAAGATCTGGGCGTTTGGGAAGTATTTGCTTAAGATAACCCAAGAGAAAATCAATATTTAGACTGCGCTCATGGGCTTCATCAATAATGATAGTATCGTAACTGCTAAGACATCGATCGCGCTGAATTTCAGCCAGTAAAATACCATCAGTCATTAACTTGATTAGGGTATCTCGATGGGTTTGATCAGAAAATCGCACCTGATAGCCCACCTTGTCGCCCAAATTAGTCTTAAGCTCTTCAGCCAATCGACTCGCCACCGAACGCGCAGCAATGCGTCGTGGCTGAGTATGGCCAATAATACCGCGCCGGCCACAACCTGCCTCAAGGCATATCTTTGGCAGCTGAGTAGTTTTTCCCGACCCAGTCTCACCAGCAATCACCACCACCTGATTAGCTTTAATCAGATCGCGAATTTCATCA
>JAQWMF010000074.1 GCA_029246925.1 Porticoccaceae bacterium | reverse complement strand
AACCCAAATTGCGATTGACACTGGCGATCAAAAACTTGAGCGCTTCATGGACACCGGGAAGATCTTCGCCGGGGAAGTTACCTTTCATGGTGTTGTAGGTACCCATTCCCATAAATACTGCATCATATTCTTCAAGCAGTTGTTCAATCAGAATATCTTTACCAATTTCAGTATTTAGGCGAAATTCAACACCCATACCTTCTAAAACTTCACGGCGGGTACTGATAACATTTTTTTCTAATTTAAATTCTGGAATTCCAAAGGTCAGCAATCCGCCAATCTCTGGGTAGCGATCAAATACAACCGCTTTAACACCATTGCGAACCAAAATATCTGCACAGCCGATACCTGCAGGACCTGCGCCAATTACAGCAACTTTTTTATCGGTCCAGACAACCTTGGACATATCTGGGCGCCAGCCCATAGCCAAGGCGGTATCAGTGATATATTTTTCAACCGAACCAATGGTTACCGCGCCAAAGCCGTCATTTAGCGTACAGGCACCCTCACAAAGACGATCTTGCGGGCAAACTCGTCCACAGACTTCTGGTAGCGAGTTGGTTTGATGACTTAGTTCTGCCGCTTCTAATAAATTACCCTCAGCAACTAGCTGCAACCAATCAGGGATATAGTTGTGTACTGGGCACTTCCACTCACAGTAAGGATTACCACAGGATAGACAGCGATGAGACTGAGTCTCAGCTGTGGTTTGATTAAACGGATCATAAATCTCGACGAATTCACCTACCCTGCGATCCATATCACGCTTGGGAGGATCAATTCGCTCTATATCGAGAAACTGAAAATCATTATTTGGTCTTGCCATAAACTTATTCTCTATCAATCTTTTACTTACTTGGAAACAGCGTTTGCCTGTGCCAATAGACTTTGTAAGCTCGAAGCTTTTGGCTTAACTAGCCAGAACTGAGAAGCAAAGTCTGAAAAATTATCCAATATATGTTGCGCCCAAAGACTACCTGTTTCACGTACATGATCTTCAATGGTCGATATTAGAAAGCCGCGATGAGACTCAAGCGCTTCGGTTGTAACCCGCTGAATATCAATGAGCTCCATATTATAACGATCGACAAATTTGCGCTCTGTATCAAGTACATAGGCAAAGCCTCCGGTCATACCAGCACCGAAATTATACCCTGTTGAGCCTAAAACAGTAATAATTCCGCCCGTCATATACTCACAGCAATGATCTCCTGCGCCCTCAACTACCGCCATAGCACCAGAGTTTCGAACACCAAAACGCTCACCTACAGATCCAGAAGCATACAGTGAACCGCCGGTGGCGCCATAGAGACAGGTATTACCCATAATAGGGGTTGCCTTGGCTTCAAATGAACTTTTCTCTGGCGGACTCAATACTAGTTTACCACCGGACATACCCTTACCTACATAGTCATTGGCATCACCCTCTAGGTAGATATCAAGACCGCCTGCATTCCAAACACCCAACGATTGACCCGCAACGCCACGAAGCTTAAGCGTTACTGGATTATCTATCATACCGGCATTGCCATGTCTGACGGCAATTTCACCGGAGATACGTGCACCAATAGAGCGATCGCAATTACAGATATCATAGTCGTAGGTGCCACCGGTTTTTGATTCAATAGCCGGCAACATATCTTTAACCATCTGCTCGGCTAATAGGCCCTTATCAAATGGATCGTTTTGAGCAATATCACAAAACTGTGGTTTATGACTAATTTCTGGACGATCTTCAATCAGCGGACTCAAATCAAGATTCTTTTGCTTGCTGGTTTCGCCTGGCAACAACTCAAGTAGATCTACTCGACCGATCAACTCTTCAAAAGATCGAATACCTAAACCAGCCATCCACTCGCGCGTTTCCATGGCCATAAATTTAAAGAAGTTAGTCGCCATAGCTACTGTACCGCGATAATGATCGTTACGCAGACGATCATTTTGCGTAGCAACACCCGTAGCACAGTTATTAAGGTGACAGATTCGCAGGTATTTACAACCCAAGGCAACCATCGGGCCGGTACCAAAACCAAAGCTCTCAGCACCTAAAATGGCTGCTTTAATAACATCCAAACCGGTCTTTAGCCCACCATCGGTCTGTACTCGAACCTTGTTACGAAGATCATTGGCGCGCAAGGTTTGATGGGTCTCAGTAAGACCCAGCTCCCAAGGTGAACCCGCGTAGCGAATAGAGCTGATAGGGCTTGCAGCAGTACCGCCATCATAACCAGAGATGGTAATAAGATCAGCGTATGCCTTAGCAACACCCGCGGCGATTGTTCCTACACCAGGTCTAGATACAAGCTTCACAGAGATTAATGCATCGGGGTTAACCTGTTTTAAATCAAAGATAAGCTGGGCTAAATCTTCAATAGAATAGATATCATGGTGAGGTGGCGGTGAAATAAGTGTCACACCTGGCACCGAGTATCGCAATCGCGCAATTAGCTCATTGACCTTACCGCCGGGTAATTGACCACCCTCACCGGGTTTGGCTCCCTGAGCTACTTTAATTTGGATAACTTCTGCACTTCTCAGATAAGCCGGTGTAACTCCAAAGCGACCCGAGGCAACCTGTTTAATTTTAGACGACTTAATGGTGCCATAGCGAGATGGGTCTTCACCCCCCTCACCTGAATTAGATCGACCACCTAAGCCATTCATTGCTTCTGCTAGAGATTCATGCGCCTCAGGTGATAATGCACCCAGCGACATACCCGCAGAGTCAAAGCGTTTAACTATGTTTGAATAGGGTTCAACCTCAGATATATCAATAGACTGAACGTCATCTTTAAGCTTTAGAAGATCTCGCAAAGCGGCTGTAGGGCGCGTATTAACCAACTTAGCATAATCTAACCATGCGCTGTAGTCATCGTGCTGAACCGCTTTGTGCATCGTCTGCACAACATCAGGGTTATAAGCGTGATACTCCTCACCATGAACGTACTTAAGAAGACCGCCCTGATTGATTGGCTTGCGCATTTTCCAAGCTGTTTGACTCAACTCTAGTTGATCCTGCTGTAAATCTACAAAACTAGCACCCTGAATGCGACTGGTTAATCCTGGGAAACAAAGATCAATAATTTCTTCACTTAAACCCACAGCCTCAAATAACAGCGCACCGCGGTAAGAGGCAATAGTTGAAATACCCATCTTTGAAAGAATCTTAAGCAGTCCTTTATTGATACCTCTGCGGTAATGTCTAAATGCAGTATCAACATCGACTAGCGTCTCACCACTACTAATAAGGTCACACAATACATGGTAGCTTAGGTATGGATATACCAAAGAAGCACCACAACCAACCAGCGTAGCAATTTGGTGTGAATCTCGAGCATATCCCGTGCTGGCCACAATATTCGCATCACAACGCAAGCCCTTAACCGTTAAATGGTTATGCACCGCACCCACTGCAAGCAGAATATGGACTGGCAATTTAGGCTGAGCTATATCGTGATCGGAAAGAATACAAACTGAAACACCTGATTTAACCGCCGCTTCAACTTCAGAACAGATTCTCTGAATGGCTGATGCCAGATTTTCTTGTGCCGGATCAAAATTAAGATCAAATTTTTGTACAGGAAACTCTTCGAATTCATTAGCCTTCAGAGCATAGTATTTACGCGGTGAAAGCACTGGGCTTGAAAGCCCTATTCGACAAGCAAGGTCAGATTTTTCTTCAAAAATACTGGCCTCTCGACCCAATTCAACACCCAGAGACATCACAATAGACTCTCTTAGCGGATCGATTGGCGGGTTAGTCACCTGAGCAAACTGTTGTCTGAAGTAATCAAATACATTGCGGTGTTTAGATGAAAGCACTGCCATCGGGGTATCGTCACCCATAGAGCCTGTCGCTTCTTGACCGCCTTCAGCCAGCGGGCGCAACACCTGATCTCTCTCTTCGAAAGAGACTTGGAACATTTTCATATAGGTGCGTATTTGCTCGCGAGACAATGTGCCTTCAAGCTCTATACTGTCCATATCAAAGGTTGATGCTATAGAGAAGTGTCCATCTCTCAACCATTGTTTGTAGGGGTTGCGAGCGGCTAACTGAGTTTCAACCTCATCGCGGAACATTATCTGTCCCTTCTCAGTATCAATCGATAAAATATCACCCGGCCCTAATCGACCCTTGGCAACGACTGATTCTGGCGCATAGTCATAGACACCTACTTCAGAAGCAACAGTAATAACATCATCGTCAGTCATTACCCAGCGCGAGGGACGCAGACCATTTCGGTCAAGTGTACAAACAGCAAATCGGCCATCGGTTATTACCAAGCCGGCTGGACCATCCCAAGGCTCTTGGTGCATTGAGAGGTAGTCATATAATGCGCGTAGATCTGGGTCAATATCTTCAACATTTTGCCAAGCTGGCGGAACCAATGCGCGCACAGCCAAATGAAGATCCATACCCCCTGTGACCAACATTTCTAACATATTATCTAAGCTAGACGAGTCAGAACCAGTACGATTCACTAGTGGCGCCGCTTCAGTTAGATCGGGTAATAAATCAGTTTTGTATTTTGGGGTTCTGGCTACCGACCAGTTTCTATTGCCGACAATAGTGTTAATTTCACCATTGTGGGCAAGCATTCTAAATGGCTGAGCTAGCGGCCATTTAGGCATAGTATTAGTTGAGAAGCGCTGATGGAATACACAGATTGCAGTTTCAAGACGAGGATCTGCCAAATCAGTATAAAACCGAGGCAAATCAACCGGCATCATTAGGCCCTTATAGCTAAGAACATTAATACCAAGACTCGCAATATGGAAAGTATCATCACTTTCTAAACGGTTTTCAGCCTTGCGCCGACCCATATAGAGTCTAGCGGCAAATATGTTTTGTTCTGTAATCTTTCCCGGTGCTACAAAAACTTGCTCAAAAGCGGGCAGAGATTCAATCGCAATAGGCCCCAGACAGCTATCATCTGTTGGTACTTCACGCCAGCCGATAACCTCAAGACCCTGCGCTGCAAGCTCTTCTTCGATAATCGCTTTTGATTGATCGCGAAGAGTGCTATCGCTATTTAACATAATTGCACCGACCGCATATAGATCAGGCAACGCTAAATTGAGTGTTTCTTTAACTACAGCGCGCAGAAAAGAGTCTGGCTTTTGTAGTAATAAACCACAGCCATCACCGGTTTTACCATCTGCAGCTACACCACCACGGTGAGTCATGCAGGTAAGCGCTTTAATAGCGTTTTGTAGTAACTGGTGGTTGGCCTTACCCTTGGTATGGGCAATTAATCCAAAACCGCAGTTATCTTTAAAATCATCAAGCTGACATAAGCTTTGAGTCATATTTAAAACTCTGAAAATTAACAGGTGGATTTTGAGCCCAGTTTCAGTTCATCTGGGCGAAAAGGCGCACATTTTACACTTGAGACGCGGTTTCGACAAACACTTATGCGCAAACTAGAAAAGGGGCAGTTTATCTAGGGGTAAAATTTCCCCATAAAAAGTTTTTTTCTTACTCTGAAAAACTGCTAGAAATCACTGTTTTCAGGCTTTCAACTGAAAAGTCACTGGTCACTTCAGCATCGCCAAGCGCGCGCAATAAAACTAAACGCAATTGACCATCTAAAACTTTTTTGTCTCTATACATCAGCTGATTAAAATCTTCAGCCGTCATATCTGATGGTGGAGCCACTGGCAACGACCAACTTTTAATTAAATTTTTCACCCGATCAAATTCAGATTGAGACAAACCACCCATTACTAATGACAACTTTGCCGCCATAACCATTCCCGCCGCTACAGCCTCACCATGAAGCCAGCCCGAGTAATTCTGGAAAGTCTCAATCGCATGACCAAAGGTATGCCCTAAATTAAGGATTGCTCGAATACCCTGCTCAGTCTCATCAGCACTCACCACTTGGGCCTTATTCAAACAGGATCGTTCAATGGCATAGCTCAGCGCCGCTTGATCACCCTGTTTTAAAGCAGCAGAATTATTTTCCAGCCAATCAAAGAATTCCGGGTCGGCAATTAGCCCGTACTTAATTACCTCCGCCATGCCCGCGCTGAACTCTCTTTCGGGCAAAGTAGACAAACTATCCGTATCAATAACTACTGCTTGAGGCTGATAAAAGGCACCGATCATGTTTTTGCCTAAGGGGTGATTGACCGCAGTCTTACCGCCCACAGAGGAATCTACCTGAGATAATAGCGTCGTTGGCACCTGAATAAATGGCACACCGCGCTGATAGCAAGCAGCAGCAAAGCCTGTGATATCGCCGACCACACCGCCACCCAAAGCAATTAAGGTGGTTTTTCGATCATGCTTATTTTCAAGCAACTGAGTCAAAATACTATTGAGTGTATCTAGGTTTTTAAACTGCTCGCCGTCGTCCAAAACGATAGAATCAACCTGCTTATCGCTAAGCTGAGCCTCAAGCGCAGACAGATAAAGTTCGGCTACTGTTGTATTGGTAACAATAAGTACCTTATTACCCTGAACAAAACGCGATATACCCACAGCCGCCATCTGCCCCGAACCAATAAATATAGGGTAGCTACGATCCTCAAGTTCCACATTAATTTGTGCTGTTGAAGGGGTATTATTTTGATCGCTCATCTTAAGTAACGCTCTTACCAGTTATAGGTTTACATTATGCTTAGGTCGCATACATTATCAATGCTTGGACAACTCATCCAATAATATTTTGGCGACTCTCGCCGCAGAGCCACCTTCAGCAGAAAATACAACATCAGCCACGTCTCGGTAAAGTGGATCACGCACCTCAAGCAGCTCATTAATTACCTTTTCACGGTCTTCGACCTGTAATAGTGGTCGTGACTTATCTCTGCGCATTCTCTCGTTGAGTTGCTCCTTAGATGCCGAAAGGTAAATCACCTGACCACTGGCTTGTAAAACTTGTCGATTTTTAGCCGACAACACAACACCGCCACCGGTTGCAATGACCGAACTGGAACTGTTAGAAATAATATCTTGAAGCACTTTTGACTCTCTTTCGCGAAAGCCTTTTTCCCCTTCCATGTCGAAAATCCATTGAATATCTGCACCACAGCGCGACTCTATTTCAGCATCTACATCAACAAAGGGTCGATGCAATAGACTCGCCAATTGTTTCCCTACAGTGGTTTTCCCCACACCCATGGGGCCTACCAAAAAAATATGTTGTTCACTCATTTTTAATTCAAAACCGGTTGGTTAATCACAGTGCTTGTATAGTAATTATCAATTTTGTCACCACGGCAACAATGATCCATTTAAAAAAACCAGGCCAATTTAAGATCCTAGCTAACAGCGCACAGACTCAAAAGTAACCCAAGTTATTCCAAATACACAAACAAATAATACAAAACAGCGTCTTAAGGCTCTATAATACACTGGAAGAAACCTTGGCGTCTGCAGACCTTGCTTAAAAGACATAAAAAATTAATAAAAGGCATACTTACCCTCACAATTCTTGGTGCGGGTGGCTTTCTTATACTAGCCTCTTGCCTATTTTTATATCTAAGCCCAAAACTCCCATCAGTAGAGGAACTCAAGCGGGTTGAATTACAAATTCCACTCAAAGTTTACTCAGAAGATTTACAAATTATTGCCGAATTCGGTGAAAAAAAACGGACTCCGGTTAATTTTAACCAGATACCTCCATCCATGGTTGATGCATTTTTAGCGGCCGAGGATGACCGCTTTTTCAAGCATGGCGGCATTGTTGTCTCGGGTCTAGCTAGAGCTGCAGTCGAACTCATTACTACCGGCTCAATTCGCAGCGGCGGCAGCACCATTACCATGCAGGTGGCACGCAACTTTTTCCTCAGTAAGCGTCAGGAATTTACGCGCAAATTTAATGAAATATTACTGGCATTTCGCATTGAAGAAGAGCTAACCAAGCAAGAAATCTTATCGCTCTATACCAATAAAATTTATATGGGCAACAGAGCCTATGGTGTTGGCGCCGCCGCACAGGTTTATTACGGCAAAAATCTAGATCAACTGACGCTGGCTGAGATGGCAATGATCGCCGGCCTACCCAAAGCACCCTCAACATATAACCCTATAGCCAATCCAGATCGAGCGCTTCAAAGAAGAAACTGGATTCTTGGTCGAATGCTGAGTCTAAAAAAGATCAATAAAAGTCAATATCAAGCCGCCATTAACGAGCCAGATACGGCTACCTATCATGGCTCAATTGCTAAAATTGATGCCGCCTATGCCGCTGAGATGGTACGTCAACAGATCATTGAGAAGTATGGACTAAAAGCCTATACCGAAGGCTACACAGCAATTACTACCATTGATTCCAAACTGCAGGCAAAGGCAACAACCTCGGTTCAATCTGGATTAATTGCTTACGATAAGCGCCATGGATACCGAGGCGTAGAGCAATCTGCTATACCCGAAGAAAGCTGGCAACAGGCTCTAAACGAAACACGCAACTATGGTGGGCTAGAATCGGCTATTGTCAGCCATGTCGCCGACGACCATCTAACAATACTCGATAAGCAGGGACAAACCTTCCCGCTAAATTGGGCAAATGGCTTAGATGGTTTGCGGTTATTTAAAACAGCTAGCAGCCAATCGGCGCCTATTGAATCTGCACATAATATCTTTCAGGTAGGCGATCTAATTCGCATCCAAAAACGCAATGGTTTTGTGCAACTTGCTCAATTACCAACCGCTCAGGCAGCAATGGTTGCTCTATCGCCCAAAGAAGGAGGCATTAAAGCCTTGGTGGGGGGCTTTGATTATCGCCAAAGTCGCTTTAATCGGGTCACCCAAGCAACGCGACAACCCGGCTCAAATTTCAAACCATTTATTTACACGGTAGCCCTGCAAAATGGCTTTACTCCAGCATCGACAGTCAACGATGCACCGGTAGTTTTTGACGACAGCAAACTTGAAGATCTATGGCGGCCAGAAAATGATGGCGGCAAATTTTATGGCCCTACCAGAATTCGCGAGGCGCTTTACAGATCACGCAACCTAGTCTCAATTAGATTACTTAGACGAATGGGGATTAATCGCACATTGCAGGGGTTACAAAAGTTTGGATTTGAAACTGGCGATATGCCTGCAGATCTATCTTTATCTCTGGGTAGCCATGCCTTAACCCCTATGACAATTGCCCGAGGCTACACTATTTTCGCCAATGGCGGCTATCTAGTAGAGCCCTATATATTAGACAAAGTCATTGATCGAGATGGCAATATTATTTTTGAAGCCACACCTGATACCGCATGCGACCCCTGCATTAGAACCGCCAAAGCTAACAACCCAGACGACTTTTCTGCAGAAAAAATCGACTTAGAGCTAACAGCATTATTAGATACATTAGCCGAGGAATCCATTCCGGATTCAGAAAAAGATCACCACCAGCTTATTAATCAAACCCTGCGCAATCATCCTCAGCCGGAAACTATTACAGCTAAGCGAGCGATTGATGCTTCTACCGCGTTCCTTATCGACTCCATGCTTAAAGATGTTATTCAAAAAGGGACCGGCAGAAAGGCTAAAACGCTAAAACGCAATGATCTAGGCGGTAAAACAGGAACTACCAACGGACCTCGTGATGCATGGTTTTCTGGCTACTCATCACATCTGGTAGCCACAGCATGGGTTGGCTTCGATGACTATTCTCAGTTAGGTCGCAATGAATATGGTGGATCAGCAGCGCTGCCCATCTGGATCGACTTTATGGGTGAAGCCCTAAAAGACAAGCCACAGACTAACCTACCCCAGCCAGCGGGTATTGTTAGCATTAAGATTGACCCCAAAACAGGTACTCGTGTACCGCCCGATCAATCGGGAATTTACGAATTCTTTCGATCAGAAAATGTTCCCGAAGCCATCACCAAAGGTGCAAAATCGACCCGCGGCAATGAGCCACTTCCCGAGGATCTCTTTTGAGTCATCAGCCTATCCAATTAGATTGGGATAGCATTGATACAGTGCTACTCGATATGGATGGGACATTGCTTGATCTACACTTCGACTTCTACTTTTGGACTGAACACCTACCCAAAAAATATAGCCAGATTCATAATGCAGACCTCAGCGAAGTGACCCGCTATATAGAAAGCCGTCTGGCAGAAAAACAGGGTCAACTTGAATGGTATTGTACGGACTATTGGTCAGATCAATTCCAATTAAATATTATTCAGGCGCAACAAGAAGTAAACCATCTAATTACCGAACGAGCCGAAGTCATAGACTTTCTAAACCAGCTAGGTGGCAAACAAAAAAAACGTATACTAATTACCAATTCTGATCGCCCGAGTATTCAGCTAAAATTTACCCACTCACAGATACAACCGCTACTTGATCAGGTTATTTCATCCCATGATTATAAGGCCGCTAAAGAGCAACAGCAGTTCTGGCACAGACTCAAAGAGAATATCGACTTCAACCCAGAAACCACAGTATTTTTTGACGATTCCGAAGCAGTTCTAGATTCAGCGCATGATTTTGGCATTAAGCACCTGCGTAGCATAAAACAACCCATTAGCAGCCAAGCACGAGAAGTTGATAGTAAATTTCCTATGATCGATAATTTTTCATCTTTATTCGGTAAAAAATCTAATGGATAAGGTGCGAATCGATAAATGGTTATGGGCGGCACGGTTTTTTAAAACCCGAGCCCTAGCCAAGAATGCCATAGAAAATGGCAAAGTTCATATTGATGGGCAAAAACCCAAGCCCAGTCGAATGCTAGAGATAGAAGTTATCCTTACAATTCGCCAAGGCTATGATGACAAAATTGTTGAAGTTGTTGCCCTGTCCGACCAACGCCGAGGCGCTCCCCAGGCTCAAAGCCTATACCAAGAAACTGAAGACAGTATTGCTGTAAGAGAAAAATCGGCCGCTGAACGCAAAGCATTAAATAGCAGCCTACCCCAGCATGAAAAGCCCAATAAAAAACAACGCCGACAAATCCATCGATTTATTCGCGGCTAAGCCGCTCCTATAAACGCGAAAAATAAACCTTAATAGATAGCGATCTATCATGCATTAAATTGAATAATTTTGTAGAATGCCCCTCATGAAATCACAAGATACCAGACAGCGCTTCCTATTCGATGAGACACATATTCGTGGCGAAGTAACGACCCTGAACGAAAGCTTTCAAGCAATCCAGCAGAGACAGGACTACCCAGCGGTTATTACCGCCATCCTAGGCGAGTTTCTTGCCGCTGCCAGCCTATTGAGCGCAACGCTAAAATTCAAAGGTATTGTCAGCATTCAAGCTATAGGACAGGGGGATATCACCTCTATTATGGCCGAGTGCAGCAATAATACTCAGCTGCGTGGTATTGTTAGAGGTGATTACCAAAACATAGGTAGCGAAGAAGGCTTTAAAAGCCTCTTAGGCTCCGCCACCCTCGCCATCACCATTGAGCCCGAGGGTCGAGAACGCTACCAAGGCATAGTACCCATAGATAAAGACAGTCTAAGCGAATGCTTAGAGCATTACTTTGCCCAATCAGAACAGTTAAGCACCAAAATTAAACTGGCGGCAAATCAGCACACCGCCGCCGGCATCCTAATTCAAGAAATGCCTCATAGTAGCGATGATGAACAGGCCCGTGATAACTGGCAACATCTTAGTCTATTACTCGAAAGCCTTAAGCCAGAAGAGCAACTTGAACTTGAGCATGAAGAACAACTATATCGGCTATTCCACGAGCAACAGGTGCGTCTATTCGATCCAGAAAATTTACAATTTTTCTGTAGCTGCTCTAAAGCAAGAACCGCAAAAATGCTTGTTTCACTAGGTGCTGATGAGATCAATCAAATATTTCAAGAACAGGGCATAATTCAAGTTAATTGCGAATTCTGTGATCAATATTATCAATTTGATCAGCCGGATATAGATGCCATATTTAACGAACCCTCGGTCCACTAATCGGCTTACTCATCTATCCACTACTAGCCAAATTTTAGACAATAAAAAACCCGCTGTATTAAAGCGGGTTTTTAGTATCTGGTTATAGCTAACTACTGGCTATTCTCAAGCATATAGTCGATAGTCGCAATGATTTCATCGTCGCTACAGTCCATACAGGTACCCTTAGCCGGCATAGCACCAATACCATTGATTGCATTGGCATAAACCGTCTCAATGCCCCTAGTAAGGCGATCAGCCCAAGCAGCTACATCACCCATTTTAGGTGCGCCAGCAACGCCATAATTATGACAGGCCTGACAGTTGCTTGCGTAGATTGATTCGCCAGTACGAACGGCAGAAGCAACCGCCGAAACCACCGCTTGACCCGCCATTACCACCTGACCATGAGGCGCAATACGCTCGGCAACAAGATTTTTCTGATTATCCGTAAGCTCGACTGAGCCGTCTTGGCCGCTACAGGCAACCATAGTAAATAGGGTAAAGATGACAAGTCCAAAAATTTTGAGCTGACTCATTGAAGTCTCCGTTAAATATTGCCGTGGAAGTTATTACAAAACTGATTGCTAATGTTACTCATTATACAATGAAATGGATAATATCTCACTACAAGACAGTATTTTTAACCGAGTTAAGCTAAAGATTTATCCCAGTGGGCGAATTCCAACCGCCTTGCGTACATCGGCCATCAATGCAGCGCTATACTCTCTCGCCTTTTTAGCGCCCTGCTGAAGTATTTTTTCCACCTCGGCTGGACTTTCGACAAGCTGGTTATAACGCTCACGCGGTTCCTTTAACTGATCGTTAATTAATTCAAATAACTGCTTTTTCGCCTCGCCCCAAGCAATACCCTGCGCAAACTGCTCACGCATATCAGCGGTCTGTTGCTCCGTAGCAAAGGCCTGCCAAAGTTGGAATACCGCAGAATCATCAGGATCCTTAGGCTCACCCGGCTCAAGCAAATTGGTCTTAATCTTATTGATATGTTTCTTGAGTTTTTTCTCAGTTAAAAACAACGGAATAGTATTGTTATAACTCTTACTCATTTTGCGACCATCAAGGCCCTGCAACACCGCAACATTGTCATCCACCTTTGCTGTAGGCAATACAAAATGCTCGCCATAATGGTGATTAAAACGCTGAGCAATATCCCGCGCCATTTCAACATGCTGAATCTGATCGCGACCCACAGGAATATCACTGGCATTAAACATCAAAATATCCGCCGCCATTAATGTCGGGTAGCTAAATAGACCCATAGTAATCGCCAAATCATCATCCTCACCCGCCTCCTGATTAGCCTGTACCGACGCCTTATAAGCATGGGCACGATTCATCAAGCCCTTAGCCGTCATACAGGTCAGGTACCAATTCATCTCAGGAATTTCGGGGATATCCGATTGACGGTAAAACACCACCTGCTCAGGGTCCAAGCCAAGCGCCAACCAAGCCGCAGCAATTTCCAATGAAGACTGATGCACAGCCTCGGGGTCCTGACATTTAATCAGCGCATGGTAATCTGCTAAAAAGAAAAACGACTCGACACTTTGATCGCGACTCGCCTCAATAGCCGGGCGAATAGCCCCTACATAGTTACCCAAATGCGGGGTTCCGGAAGTGGTAATACCGGTTAAAACTCTTTTCTGGCTCATAAAAATTCTTCTGAATGGATATAGCAGGCTATGATAAGGGTTCTGAACAGTTACTCAA
>JAQWMF010000073.1 GCA_029246925.1 Porticoccaceae bacterium | reverse complement strand
TTGATCGATCCGCATTAGGCGCTCAATACCATAGGATAAATAGCCCTCTTTTATCCCCTCTAAAATCCCAAAGCTTCCAAGATCTGGTTGATTGAGACCAAAGCTAATCATTGGTATCTGTGTCGAAATTAGGGGTCGAGTCAAAACATCTTCACGATTAATGACCACTTTGCTAGAACCGCGGAAAATGCGATGTTTTGCCGTATGGTATTGCTGGAGGTTTTTATATCGATCAAGATGATCGGGACTAATATTTAATAAGCCCGAAATGGCTCCGCGAGAATTATTGAGTAACTCAAGCTGAAAACTTGATACCTCAATCACATAAAGCTTATGACTATCATCTAGGAGATCTAACATTGGCGTGCCCAGATTGCCGCCAATCCCTACACTTAAACCACTATCTTCAGCCATTTTTCCCAACAGGGCAGTGACTGTGCTTTTGCCATTTGATCCTGTGATAATAATAACTGGCGCTTGAGCCTGCTCAAGAAATAACTCGAGATCACCCAATAATTCAACACCCTGCTGTTTGGCTTTGACCAATGCAGGCTCAGCAAGTGAAATACCTGGACTCACTATCAAGCGGTCATAGCGACATAAAAAATCTGCATCAAAAGCCCCCAGAGTAATCTCAGACTGAGGGTAGTCAGCCTTTACTAAATTAATATTTGGTGGCTCATTGCGACTATCGGCAAAATCGAAAGGCATATCCTTAGAGGCAAAAAAGGAGGCTACGGATACACCTGTAGCTCCCATACCTAGGATAGCTGTTTTACGATTAGTCACAATAATGTCCGACATCAAAAATTCGACCCTAACGTAGTTTTAATGTGGCTAGACCTAAAAGGACCAGCATGACTGTTATTATCCAGAAGCGCACAATGACGCGTGGTTCTGGCCAACCTTTTAATTCATAGTGATGATGCAATGGTGCCATTCTAAAAATGCGCTTACCGGTCAATTTAAAAGAGGCAACCTGTAAAATGACCGACAGTGTTTCCATCACAAACACACCACCCATAATCAACAGCACAATTTCTTGGCGAATGATCACAGCTATAACACCCAAGGCTGCACCAAGCGCTAAAGATCCCACATCACCCATAAATACCATGGCTGGATAGGTGTTAAACCAAAGAAATCCAAGCCCTGCACCACAGATTGCTGCAGTGAATATAAGAAGTTCACCAGCCCCTGCGATATAAGGAATATGCAGGTAGCTAGCAAATTGAAAATGGCCGGTTAAATAGGCAAAGATCCCTAGAGCACCAGCTACTAGAACTGTTGGCAGTATTGCCAGACCATCCAAACCATCGGTAAGGTTTACCGCATTACTGGTTCCAACAATAACGAAATAGGCGAGTACAACGAAAAATGGACCCATATAAATGGCTACATCTTTAAAGAGCGGAACAATCAACTCTAAATCTGCAGGACTCTGTACTGTATTGTAGAGAAACAGTGCCGTACCAAGACCCACCACAGACTGCCAAAAATATTTCCAACGCCCGGGTAAGCCGCGAGGATTTTTCTCTACCACTTTACGGTAATCATCTACCCAGCCAATTAGACCAAACAACAATGTCACTACCATAACCACCCAGACATAGCGATTATTTAAATCGGACCACAGCAGGCTACTGACAAAAATTGAAAGTAAAATTAGTGCACCGCCCATGGTTGGAGTGCCCGCTTTTTCAAGATGGGTTTTAGGGCCATCCGTTCGGATTGCCTGACCCATTTGCAAGCGATTAAGCTGACGAATCACTTTTGGACCGGCCACCAAACTTATCAATAAGGCCGTAAGTACAGCCAAAATACCCCTTAGAGTAAGGTATTTAAATGCCGAAAATGGGCTATAAAATTCACTTAAATATTCAGCAAACCACAAAAGCATTAGCTAATCTCCTTGTCGGAAAGTGTTTTCACTACTTCATCCATACCAGAGCTGCGAGAGCCCTTAATTAAAATAGTTATTTCTGTTTTTTCAGTAACCATATCGCCTAAAACACTGATAAGTGCCTTTTTATCTTCATGGTGGGTTCCACCAAATCTATTTGCAGCAATAGCGCTTAAGAGCCCCACTGAATGCAACGCATCAATACCTTTTTCTTCAGCATAGCGGCCAATTTCTTCATGCATTTCCATGGCCTTTTCACCCAACTCAGCCATATCGCCCATAACTAAAACTCTGTGGCCCTCGGCAGCGCCAAGCACATCAATAGCCGCTTTAAATGAATCGGGGTTGGCGTTATAGGTATCATCAATAAGGGTTACGCCTTCGGCTAATAGATAGGAATTAAGACGTCCAGATACCGGCTTAACAGAAGCTAAGCCGTTAACGATTTGCTCTAAGCCCGCTCCAGATGCAATAGCGCAGGCGGCGGCGGCAACGGCATTTTTAACCGAATGTAATCCCGGCATAGGCAACACAACTGCTAGCCTTTTAGCACCGGAACATAGCTCAAATTTATAACAGCCACCGGCTAGAGCTTCTATATTATCTGCATAGATATCTGCCTCTTTCTGCTCAACAGAAAAAGTAATACAACGAGTATTAGCAAGAGCGTCCCGCCACCCTTGTGACCATGACAGATCCAGATTAATCACTGCAGTGCCATTAGAATTTAGACCGCTATAGATTTCCGCTTTTGCCGACGCAACAGCCTCAATGGAACCAAAGCCTTCAATATGAGCATGCTGAATATTATTAACCAGAGTAATATCAGGCTTGGCAATATCGCATAGATAAGCAATTTCACCCGCACCACTGGCACCCATTTCTATTACAGCAACATCAGCACTAGCATCCATAGATAATAGCGTTAAAGGGACGCCGATATGATTATTTAGATTACCTTCAGTGGCGTGAACAACAGCGCTTTGACTGTGAATAGCTGCAATCATCTCTTTAACAGAGGTTTTACCACTGCTACCGGTAACAGCAATAAGCGGCCCCTCGAATCTATGTCTATTCATTCGCGCTAATTGACCCAACGCCTCAGTAGTGTCTTCAACCACCCACTGGGGAATCGGTAAATTCTTATCCGGGTTATTGACCACCAGACCAGAAGCCCTAACAGCAATATCACCGAGAAATTCATGGCCATCAAAACGCTCGCCTTTGATGGCTACAAAAAGATCACCATCAGCGAAATGTCGACTATCAATAGATACCTGACTAAAGCCACAGTCTGGATTTAGTAAGGTGCCACCAAAAGCTAAAGCAGCATCAGTCAATCGAAATTGGGAAATCATACAGCCCCTCCTTCAACCGCAGACGATCGATCTAACTGGGCTGTTTCTAATGCCGCTAAAGCCTCCTCCTGATCGCTAAAGGCAATACAGTTATTACCTATAATTTGGTAGTTCTCATGACCCTTTCCTGCGATCAAAACAATATCTTGCTTTTTAGCCTGAATAATACTGGTAGCAATGGCACGCCTGCGATCTAGCTCAACCTCAACCTCGCCATCAATACCCTCAAGAATGTGCTGTGCGATTTCTTCAGGCGCTTCAAATCGAGGGTTGTCATTAGTAATAACCACCTTGTCAGCGTATTGAGCGGCAACTTTACCCATTTGCTCACGCTTACCACTATCGCGATTACCACCACAGCCGAAGACCACCCAAAGCTTACCAAGACAATATGGCTTCAGTGCTTGTAGGGCTTTTTCCAACGCATCTGGCGTATGGGCATAATCTACAACCACCTGAGGCTGCATAGCCGAAGACACTAATTCCATACGCCCAGAGACTGCCTGCAATTTAGGAGCGACCTGCAAGCAATCATCTAACAATGCCCCCTGAGAACAGGCAGTAGCAATGACTGCTAGTAGATTACTCAGGTTAAATTGGCCAAGCAGTGGAGAGTTAAGCTCTCCAGAGCCCCAAGGTGTTTGAATGGTTGCGCTACTACCTGAGGCAGAAAAAGAGATATCCGAACAATAGATATCTGCCGTTTGATTTTCCAAGCTATAGCTCAGAAGACTAATATCGGCTCGTAACCCCGTAATAATTTGCTCGCCTACGACATCATCTAGGTTGATTACCGCCGTTTTTACTGATGGCATATCAAATAGACTAGCTTTTGCGGCAGCATAGTTTTCTAGACTTTGATGATAATCAAGATGATCGCGACTTACATTTGTAAATACCGCGGTATCAATTTGCACTGCTTGAAGGCGATACTGAACCAAACTATGAGATGACGCCTCAAGAGCAACATATTGCGAACCATTATTTAATAATTCCGCAAGTATTCTTTGAGCAGAAACCGCATCTGGTGTAGTTAGCTGATGACCATCTTGTTTATTTTTAAATGCCGTATCTACTTGATCCGCAGGCTGTGATTTAGCAATACCGTAACCTGTAGTGCCTATATAAGCAGGCTTAACGCTATTTCCACCGATAGACACCCTTGCCATTAACTGCGCATGCAGCTGCGAACAGGTGGTTTTTCCATTAGTGCCTGTAAATGCCGCTATAGTTAATTGATGCGACGGATTACCATAGAATCGACCAGCAATTTCCGATACCAATTCGGTTAAATTTTTTATTCGTAGAACAGGGACTGAGATGGACGATTGACTAATTTCTACCTCAGTAGAATCGTCAACCAACACCGCCACAGCCCCATCTAATATAGACTGCTGTATGTGATGCGCGCCATCGGTAACCCTGCCTTTTAATGCAATAAAACAGTCCCCCGCCTTGATCGCTCGACTATCAATAGCGATACCACTGACATTAACCTGAGGACATTGATCCATATCCATCAAACCCTGCAATAGGTCTGAGAATGGCATATAACATTTTTTTGCAAGGCTCATCATGACTCCCCTCGCAGAGCAGCTGCAGGTCTTTCTACTAACGACCCATTAGTCTTCATTTGATCTGGGGTTACTTGCATTAGTCGCAATGCAGTACCAGTCACTTCAGAAAACACCGGCGCCGCAACAATACCACCAAAATAGCCACCCACTGAGGGCTCATCTATGACGACTACAGTAACTAGGCGAGGCTGATCAATGGGCGCAAAACCGGCAAATGCCGCCATATAACGATTTTTATGATAACCGCCGGCACTATTGGTTTTATGTAAGGTTCCCGTCTTGCCGCCTACTGTATAACCCTTAATATTAGCGCGCTTACCTGTACCCTTAGAGCCTGTAGCTGCTTGAAGCATATAGCGCAACTCATCAGTTAATACAGGATCAATAATCCTATTACCCTCAGGCTCATTTTCGACAGCAACCAAAGATACTTCTTTGCGCACACCATGATTTGCAAGTACCGCATAGGCCCGTGCCAACTGCAGTGATGAAGCACTCAACCCATAGCCAAAGGCAAAGTTAGCCTGAGTTACGGCATCCCAACGACGATGTGCCGGAAGTACACCGCTAGTTTCGCCAGGGAATCCACTGCCAAGGTTCTCACCAAAGCCAACACGCTGAAATAGCTCTCTAGTTTCATTAGGGTTAAGCTGCAAGGCTATTTTTGAAGTACCAACGTTACTCGACTTAGCCAATATCCCAGACAAATCTAGCAAGCCATAATTGTTTTCATCCTCAAATACCTTGTAGTCGACCTTCAGGTAACCTGGATGAGTATCAATAGTCGTATTTGATTGAAATTTACCGCTCTCAAGAGCCGCCAAAATAGCAAATGGCTTAACCGTAGATCCCGGCTCCATCATGTCAGTCATTGCGCGATTTCGAACCGAATCTGGTCTTAACTTAGAGCGATCATTGGGATTGAATGATGGCTGATTAGCCATCGCCAAAACCTCTCCCGTCTCAACATCTAAGACAACCACAGAACCAGACTTGGCACTATGCTTTTGTACCGCAGATTTTAAGGCTCTATACGCTGCATACTGAACTCGCAAATCAATACTAAGGCGCAAATTCCTTCCTGCATGGGCTGGCTTGATGAGAGAAATATCTTTAATGATTCGACCAGTTAGGTCTTTGATCACTTTTTTCGATCCCGCCTCTCCGGTTAGGCCTTCATTATAGGCAAGCTCCATTCCCTCTTGGCCGTTATCATCGATATCAGTAAATCCAACCAGCTGGGCGGTTACCTCACCGGCAGGATAAAAACGCTTAAACTCCTGTCGACCAGAAATGCCTACTATTCCAAGGTCTAATACTTTTTGTGCATCATTAACAGGTAGTTGACGCGCCAAATACATAAATGATTTATTGCGATAGCGGGTTAGACGAGCGCTAAGTTGAGCCAAACTAATCCCCAAGGCACTAGAAAGGTCCTTTAAATCTTCCTCAGAAGCTAATTTTTGCAGATGCTTGGGGTTGGCAATCAATGAGGTAACCGGTGTACTAACCGCTAATGGCTCACCATTGCGATCAGTAATAAGGCCTCTATAAGCGGGAATAATTTCACTGCGAATTGAGCGCGCATCACCCTGCGTCTGAAGAAAATCAACGCCAAACTCTTCATCTGGCATTATCTGTAACTGAGCAATATGTGTAATCAACAAAATCGGCAGAGAGAATAACCCCGACATCACTAAAAAGTAACGCCATCTGGGTATTAACTTTTGCGCCTGCTGCTTGGACACGTTTTTACCTTTAGTCACATATTGGGCATTTTGCCCGCAAATTATTTTTAAATTATTGCTTTATCATCACAATTTCGTCAGCTTCTGGGGTATGCATTTGCAAACCATCAGTCGCTGTAGCCTCTACTCGCTGCAATGAACCCACTGCACTCTGCTCTAGCAAATATCTGCCATATTCCACCTGCAGCTGGTTTGCCTCTCGCTGCATAGCCGTCAACTGGCCATAGGTCTGTCGCGACACATGGCTGTAGTGAGTAACTGCAAGTGCGCTAGCAACAACAGCTATCCACAACAACCCAACTTTTACCCAGTAAGCGCCGTTCATAGTGCCTAAGCGACTCGCTCCGCAATACGCATAACCGCACTGCGAGCCCTAACATTATTTTCAACCTCAGATGCCGACGGCTTAATCGCCTTACCCACCTTAATCAAGCGAACACCGCGATCAACATCGGGAATCGGTAAATTCTTTGGCAACTTAATACCGCGGTGCTGATCTCGAATAAAACGCTTAACCCTTCGATCTTCAAGAGAATGAAAACTAATCACTACCAAGCGACCGCCAATCGCCAAACTATCAATCACCTGCTCTAGCAAATCTTCTAGATCGGCTAGCTCGCGATTAATAAAAATTCTAATGGCCTGAAACGCTTTGGTCGCTGGATGCTTACCCCGCTCCCAAGCTGGATGCGCCTCAGCTAATATTTTCGCCAACTGAACAGTGCGCTCTATTGGATTTTCGGCTCGCTCACGCACGACAGCCGCAGCCATACGTCGCGCAAAACGCTCTTCACCGTATTCTTTAATGACCTTGGCTATCTCTTGCTCATCCGCCGTAGCAATCCACTCTGCCGCTGACAAACCTCTACTAGTATCCATGCGCATATCCAAGGGACCATCACGCAGAAAACTAAATCCGCGCTCCGCCTGATCTAACTGAGGAGATGACACACCTAAATCTAGCAGTACACCAGAGACGCAGCCCTGCTTGCCAGCCTGCTCAACAATATGACTAAGATCTGCAAATGTGCCATGCACGAGCGTCAATCGATCATCATCTGCAAAGCGCTCATTGCCCGAAGCAATAGCCTCTAAATCCTTATCAATTGCAATCACTGAACCTTTGACAGACAGTCGAGATAACAATTCAGCAGTATGCCCTCCGCGCCCAAAGGTACCATCTACATATAAACCATCGGGGTCGACGACCAAGGCATCTATAGCCTCATGCAGAAGGACCGTTGAATGCTCAGCCACGACAGCCTCCGACGACTGATCTGCATCTACCATGATAGATTCTTAAGCGCATCAGACATACTCTCCTTATCCAGAAGCATGGCGCGGTAGTTATCTTGAGATTTTTCTCGTTCCGCATTCCAATTTTCCTCAGACCAAATCTCTAAACGCTGAGTTCTACCCACCAAAACAAGTTTTTTATCTAACGCGGCATAACCGCGCAATTCAGTGGGTATCAATATTCGACCACTGCCATCCACCTGAAGATCCTTAGCCTGTCCGACAACAAATCGGCTTAACATTTCGCCAAGATCATCCATAGCTGGAAGTGCAGCTACTTTTTCTTCAAATTTTTTCCATTCGGGTAACGGTGATAGCGTTAAGCAGGGGGATTTCATATCAATAGTGATCACAAGCTCGCTGGCGCATACCTCTTCAAGTAGCGCGCGATAACGGGTCGGAATGGCCATCCGCCCTTTTGCATCCATATTGATTGGATTACTACCCCTAAACATTTTTAACCCTTATGCTCCACTTTAACGATAAAAATATACACTTTTTGCCACTATTACCCACAATTGAAGATTATGACCAGTCGCCTTCAATGTCAAGGCGAATAGAATGGAAAAAAGTAATAAAATCAGTTAGTTCCGCTAGGGTTAAGGGGGAATCTTGAGGGGAAAAATAATTAACAAATATAAAACAGTTAGCTAAGACTACAACTTAAAGTAACTTCTAGCTAATGGGATTTTTAAGAATATTTAGATTTAAAAAAATATTTTTTAAGACTTAAAGGTAATAATAAATATTACCTTTATTTTCCCCGTTGTTACCAACAAAAAAGAATAACAATGGGGAATAAAATAGAGTTGGCCGGTAAGCCGGGTTCTGTCGTGGACAATCATTCATCTGGGATAAGCGTCACCACTTACCTCAAGCGACCTACCCGTTTCCAACGCGGATCACGCCTTATGGAAACCTATTTGGTCTTGCTCCGAGTGGGGTTTACCTTGCCATTGACTGTTACCAGCAACGCGGTGCGCTCTTACCGCACCCTTTCAGCCTTACCTGTACTTCCGAAGAAGCCATCGGCGGTCTACTCTCTGCTGCACTTTCCGTAGGCTTTCGCCCCCCAGGTGTTACCTGGCACTCTACCCTATGGAGCCCGGACTTTCCTCTGTAATACACCCTTTCAAACGCAAGCGAATGATCGAGACATTACTACAGCGATTGCCT
>JAQWMF010000072.1 GCA_029246925.1 Porticoccaceae bacterium | reverse complement strand
TAGCGCCATGCAGATTAAAACCGGCATATATTTTTGCGCTCGAATACAACTGATAAAAACGCAAACTGATCTTCGAAGACTACTTGCGGATCTTCTAAGATAATTACAAAAATTTTGAGTTAACATAAATCCATTCCTTGGATTAGATTTGAAAAGAACTGTAAATAAGATACTTATTCACAAAGTTTGTTAGAAGGCGGTATTATCCTCTTGCTAGGGGATAATTCAATTATTCAAAAGTACTAGATAATTGTGCCCATATGTAATATTGAATGATAAGGCAAAGTAACCCAATGGCAGTTCGATATAACCTCCAACCCAGGCGCAGCGATGGTTGATTTAAGGTTTAACCGCAAGGACCAGAATGAAACCTAAACTCGCTATCTGGTGACTCTATAAGCTGTTTTTCAATAGCCAAAAATACATCCAAGCGCTCGCTGACCTCTTGCTGTGAAGCCACAGTTTCAGCAAGTTTTAGGTAATCTTTAAAATGCCTGCCCTCAGACTTAAGCAGGGATAAATAGAATGATTTCAGTTCCTGATCAAGAAAAGGCGCTAATCGAGCAAAACGCTCACAGGAACGCGCTTCAATAAGGGCACCCACAATCAATATATCCACTAACTTATCAGGATCATTGGGCCTTACCGCCTCCCTAAGCTTGACCGCGTAGCGAGAAGCCGTTATCTGCCGGTATTCGATATTTCGACGCTTCATAATCGCAATCACCTGTTCAAAGTGACGCAGCTCTTCCCGCGCTAATCTCGACATTTTATTCAGCAGATCAAAATTATCCACATAGCGATACATTAAATTTAATGCAGTACTGGCCGCTTTTTTTTCGCAGTTAGCATGATCAATCAACAATAATTCAGGATTAGCCAAGGCATTATCAATCCATAATTGCGGTGTATTACAGGGAAGGAAATCTTCAATTTCTTGCAGAACAGTCATAGTCAATACAGGCATAATTTTAAAGCCAGAATTATAAACAATTAGCACCTAACTAACAGCCTAAATAAGTCAAAACACCATCATAAATAATGAACTTAATTTTATTCAGTCACAGAGTCAGTAAAATGAACCCACAGCCATAGCTATATCTTCTGTAAAAAAACTACAAATTCTTGTACAATCGTTTCATGCCATCCTGTAAATCTAAGGTTTAATCTAATTAAATCTTATAACCTATTGTTAAGAGGTATTACGTGTTAGAAGCCTATCGCGCCCATGTCGCAGAACGTCAATTAGAAGGTATTCCACCCAAGCCATTAACCCCTGAGTGGACTTCAGCTTTAGTTGAATTACTCAAGAATCCACCAGCAAATGAAGAAGCATTTTTGCTTGATTTAATTGCTAATCGCGTTCCCCCTGGTGTGGATGAATCAGCCTATGTAAAAGCCGGCTTTTTGAGTGCTATTGTTAAGGGTGAAACCACCTCCCCTCTAATCGATCGAGCCGCTGCAGTTGAGCTTCTTGGCAATATGCATGGTGGCTATAATGTGGCCACGCTAGTTGAGCTTTTAAACGATAGTGAACTCAGCGAATTAGCCGCTACACAACTTAAGGCAACAACCCTAGTATTTGACGCCTTTCACGATGTAGCGGAAAAAGCCGATGCAGGTAATGCTCAGGCACAATCGGTGATGCAATCTTGGGCAGATGCCGAATGGTTTACTGGCAACGATGCGGTTCCACAGAGCATTAAAGCGGTTGTCTTTAAGGCAACCGGTGAGACTAATACCGATGACCTTTCGCCCGCACAGGATGCATGGTCTCGTCCCGATATCCCATTGCATTCAAAAGCCATGTACAAAATGACCCGCGATGGTTTAACTCCAGAAGAACACGGCGTTATTGGCCCTATGGCACAGGTTGAAGACATTAAATCTAAGGGGCTACCCGTAGCCTTTGTTGGCGACGTTGTTGGCACTGGATCTTCAAGAAAATCAGCCACCAACTCGGTACTTTGGTTCTTTGGTAAAGATATGCCAGGGGTGCCCAATAAACGCTCTGGCGGTATCTGTATCGGCAATAAAGTAGCCCCTATCTTCTTTAACACCATGGAAGATGCCGGCGCATTAGTATTTGAGGCACCAGTAGATGACATTCATTACGGCGACATCATTGAGATTCGCCCCTATGATGGTCAAATTCTTAATGAAGCTGGCGATATTATCTGTGAGTTTGAGCACAAATCAGAGGTTATTCTTGATGAGGTTCAGGCTGATGGCCGAATCAATCTTATTGTAGGTCGTGGTTTAACTCAGCGTGCTAGAGAGCATCTAGGGCTCCCAGTCTCTGATGTTTTCCGCAAACCAGAAACCCCCAAAGAATCAACGGCCGGTTTCTCTCTTGCGCAAAAAATGGTCGGTAAAGCCTGTGGTGTTGAGGGTGTTCGCCCTGGCACTTACTGCGAACCTAAGATGACTACCGTAGGCTCTCAGGATACTACGGGCCCGATGACGCGCGATGAGCTTAAAGATCTCGCCTGTCTTGGCTTCTCATCAGATTTAGTCATGCAGTCATTCTGTCATACGGCGGCCTATCCAAAGCCCGTCGATATAGACACTCAGCATAGTCTGCCGGACTTTATTATGAACCGTGGCGGTGTTTCTCTGCGTCCAGGTGATGGCATTATCCACAGCTGGCTTAACCGTATGCTACTGCCAGATACTGTAGGTACTGGCGGTGATTCGCACACTAGATTCCCCATGGGTATTTCATTCCCCGGTGGCTCTGGTCTTGTGGCATTCGCAGCTGCTACCGGCGTTATGCCATTGGATATGCCAGAATCAGTTTTAGTGCGCTTTAAAGGCGAAATGCAGCCAGGCATTACCTTACGCGACCTAGTTCATGCAATCCCCTACTACGGCATTAAAGAAGGTTTATTAACGGTTGAGAAGAAAGGCAAAAAGAACTTCTTCTCAGGTCGCATTTTAGAAATTGAAGGTGAAGGCATCGAAAGCCTCACTGTAGAGCAGGCATTTGAACTATCTGATGCCTCTGCTGAGCGATCAGCGGCAGGCTGTACTATTAAGTTAAGCGAAGATTCTGTGGCTGAATACTTACGCTCTAACGTTACGCTTTTACGCTGGATGATTGCAGAAGGCTATGGCGATGTGCGTACCCTTGAGCGTCGCGTGCGTCAGATGGAAGAATGGCTAGAAAATCCAAGCCTAATGTCTGCCGATGCCGATGCTGAATATGCCGCGGTTATCGAAATCGATCTAGCCGATATTAAAGAGCCTATTGTTTGCTGCCCAAATGACCCAGATGATGCCAAGCTGCTATCTGAGGTGGCTGGCGACAAAGTTGATGAGATCTTTATTGGTTCCTGTATGACTAACATTGGTCACTTCCGTGCCGCGGGTAAACTTCTAGATGAAGCCGGCTCAGTGGATTCCAGATTCTGGATCTGCCCACCGACTCGTATGGATGCTCATACGCTTATGGAAGAAGGCTATTACAATATCTATGGCAAGGTAGGTGCACGTACCGAGATGCCCGGCTGTTCACTGTGTATGGGTAACCAAGCACGCGTTCTTGCTGGCGCGACGGTACTCTCAACCTCTACCCGAAACTTCCCCAACCGTTTAGGTGATGGCGCCAATGTTTATTTGGCATCAGCCGAACTTGCATCAGTGGGCGGTATTTTG
>JAQWMF010000071.1 GCA_029246925.1 Porticoccaceae bacterium | reverse complement strand
TGGTCCAACTTATCAAGCGGGAATTTTACCGGGAGATATCGTGACATCAATCAATGGACTCTCAGTAACCAATCGCCACCGCAGTATTAGTCAAATTGCTGAAATTTTACCAGGACAACCCATCGAGTTAGTTATTCAGCGAAAAAAGCAAACTCTTACTATCACCGCAACTGCTGGAGAGCGGCCGTCTATTAATTAGAGTATCTGCTCTAGGCTATCTATAAGCAGACTATTTTGAGCTTCAGTGCCAATGGTTATTCTCAAAAATTGATCGATTCTCGGCTGCGCAAAATAACGAACAATAATACCTTTATCTCTCAGACAGTCTGCCAGAGTTTCAGCTGCCTTTTGAGGATGGTGCGCCAGAACAAAATTAGCTTTTGAGGGCAAAACGTCAAAACCAAGGCTTTCCAACTGATCAACCACTCGCTCGCGCTCTGAAATAACCTGTTGCGCGGTATTTTTGAAATATTGCTCATCTTTAAACGCAGCAATCGCAGCCGCGATTTGTAAATGCCCCAATGGATATGAGTTAAAGCTGTTTTTAATTCGATTAAGCCCTTCCATTAGATGCTTCGACCCCAAGGCATAACCCACTCTCATTCCTGCTAGGGAACGAGATTTTGACATAGTTTGCACCACCAACAAATTATCATATTGATTGATCAGTGAGGCTGCCGTTTGGCCACCAAAATCTATGTAGGCTTCATCAACCACAACAACTGAGTCGGTATTATTTTTTAACAGGCTTTCTATGGCATCCAAATTAAGCAGCAGGCCGGTTGGCGCATTAGGGTTTGGGAAAATAATCCCACCATTTTCCTGCTGGTATTGATCAAGGTCTATAGAAAAATCATCAGCCAGAGGAATCTTTTTATAGCTTATACCGTAAAGCTGGCAGAATACTGGATAAAAGCTATAACTAATATCTGGGAATAACAGGGGCCCTTTGTCAGGATGGTTTAATAGGCCATTAAATACATGCGCCAAAACCTCGTCCGAACCATTGCCCACAAAAACCTGTGAGGCAGACAGGCCGACGTAATCGGCAATCGTGCTCTTTAGCTGTTCAGCTTCTGGAGGCGGATAAAGCCGCAAGCGGTCATCTGCCGCCTCTGAAATGGCTTTGATAACCTCAGGAGAGGGACCATAGGGATTTTCATTGGTATTTAGCTTGGTGATATTGCTAATCTGCGGCTGCTCACCCGGACTATAGGGTTCGAGGTCTTTAACAAAATCACTCCAGTAGCTACTCATAATAATCGCTCTATTGGGTTATTTTTTGATGCGGTATTCTGCTGACTTAGCGTGAGCAGTTAGGTCTTCACCTCTGCCCAAAACAGAGGCAATTTTACCCAACTCTGACGCACCCTCTGGTGAGCAGTAAATAAGCGAACTGCGCTTTTGAAAATCATACACACTTAGAGGTGACGAAAATCTTGCTGTAGATGAGGTCGGCAACACATGACTGGGGCCCGCAGAGTAATCTCCAAGTGCCTCTGCTGTGTAGCGTCCCATAAAAATAGCACCTGCGTGACGTATATCTGGAACCCAAGACTCAGGATCATCAACAGATAACTCAAGGTGCTCTGGGGCAATACGATTACTCACCATAATGGCTTCTTGTTTATCGGCCACTTCGATTAAAGCCCCACGATTAGCCAGTGATTGAGCAATAATCTCTTTGCGCTCCATTTCAGGCAGTAGCTTTGCAATACTTTGATAAACCGCATCAAGGTGCGCCCTATCCCAACTAACCAATATAGCTTGAGCATTTTCGTCATGCTCTGCTTGAGAGAATAGATCCATAGCAATCCAGTCTGGGTCAGTTTTACCATCACAGATCACCAAAATTTCTGTTGGCCCAGCCACCATATCCAGACCTACTGAACCGAATACCATACGCTTGGCGGTAGCAACATAGATATTACCGGGACCTACAATTTTATCTACCTTGGGTATGCTTTGAGTCCCATAGGCCATAGCTGCAATTGCCTGAGCGCCACCTACTGTAAACACCTTGTCGACACCGGCAATTGCCGCCGCCGCCAAAACAATTGGATTTAACTCTCCATCTGGTGCTGGCACTGTCATGATGACTTCATCAACCTTGGCAATCCGAGCGGGTATGCAGCTCATCAATACTGAAGATGGGTAGCTAGCTTTCCCACCGGGCACATAGAGGCCTACTCTGTCTAATGCCGTCACTCGCTGCCCTAATATATTGCCATCAGCTTCTGTATACTGCCAAGAATCTTGGGTTTGATGCTGGTGATAATCTCTAATTCTTTGTGCTGCTGTTTCCAATGCATTACGTGTCTTTTTATCTATTCCAGCAAGAGCTGCTTGCAACTGTGAGGAATCTATACAGAGCTCTTCCATTGACTTGACTGCGCGGCGATCAAATTGATTACTGTAATCGATAAGCGCTTCATCACCCACCGAACGAACCTGCTGGATAATTTTTGCTACGCGCTCTTCAACATTAGCATCTGAAACAGAATGCCACGCGATCAGTTTATCGAGAATGGGAAGAAAATCTCCATCGGCTGTCGAAAGTCTTTTAATCAACGGGGTACTCATTATTTCTCTTTCACAGCCTCTTCTATAGCGGACAAGATCTCTTTAATCTCTGGATACTTAGTTTTCATAGCTGCTTTGTTAACAATCACCCTAGAGCTTATGTAGGCTATCATTTCTCGCACTTCTAGCCCATTAGCTTTAAGGGTATTACCCGTGTCGACAATATCGACAATCTCATCAGCCAAGTCCATCACTGGCGCTAATTCCATAGCACCGTACAATTTAATTAAATCAATTTGACGACCCTGTTGCGCATAGTACTCACGGGCAACCTTGGTATATTTTGTTGCGACTCTTAATCGCCCAGTACTCGGCTTGTAGCCTACAGGTGCTGCTGTCATTAGTTTGCATTTAGCAATACCTAAGTCCAGAGGTTCGTAATAACCATCTCCTCGATGCTCAAGTAACCCATCTTTACCGGTGATGCCGATATCTGCCTTTCCAAACTGCACATAGGTAGGAACATCGGAGCCTCTTAAAATAAGAAGTCTGATATTGTTTTTATTGGTCGGAAACAGTAGTTTTCGACTGGTAAATACATCGTCCAGAGGCTCAAGACCGATCTGCTTTAACAGCGGCAAGGTCTCTTTTAAGATACGCCCTTTGGTTAGAGCAATAGTAATCTGTGTCATAAAACTAAGACTGTCTCTTGGTTACTTAGATGGAATTCGGCGTATTCTAGCACCCACTTGACGTAATTTCTCCTCAATACACTCATATCCACGGTCAATATGGTAGATACGGTCTACGACTGTTTCACCTGAAGCGACCATTCCCGCTATTACCAACGCTGCCGAAGCTCGAAGATCAGATGCCATCACTGGGGCTCCCGTTAATTTTTCAACGCCTGTAACCACCGCTGTATTTCCCTCTACAGCAATATTAGCACCCATACGATTGAGCTCTTGAACCTGCATGTGCCGATTTTCAAAAATTGTTTCGGTAATTCTTCCAGTGCCAACAGCTACCGCATTTACTACACTCAACTGAGCCTGCATATCGGTTGGAAACCCTGGATAAGGCGCTGTCTTAAGGTTGATAGCCTTGGGCCGCTCACCTTTCATATCTAATTCTATCCAGTCATCTCCCTGAGTAATCTCTGCACCGGTTTCCTTTAATTTCAACAATACCGCTTCAAGTAATGCAGGATCGGTTTTGGTTACCTTTACTTTGCCGCCTGTAGCCGCGGCGGCAGCTAGAAAGGTACCTGTTTCAATTCGATCCGGCATGATGCTGTAATGACCACCTGTTATTTTGTCTACACCATGAATGGTTAACGTATTGGAGCCATAGCCTTCAACCTTTGCTCCAAGGGCATTCAGGCATTGAGCTAAATCTACTATTTCAGGCTCTCGCGCAGAATTTTCGATCACCGTTGTGCCCTCTGCTAGGGTGGCTGCCATCATTAGATTTTCTGTAGCACCAACAGATACCACGTCCATAAGTATGTGTGCGCCTTTTAATCGGCCATTACTACGCGCCTTGATATAGCCTTGATCGACTTCAATTTCAGCGCCCATTGCCTCTAGCCCCTTAAGATGGAGATCTACAGGACGACTACCGATGGCACAGCCTCCTGGGAAAGACACATTGGCCTCACCATACTTGGCCAGCAAAGGACCCAAAACCAGTATAGAAGCACGCATGGTTTTAACTAAATCATAGGGCGCGGTCATTGCGTTGAGCGTTCCAGCCTCAACAGCAATTTGCATATTGTCATCAACGCTAATACTGACCCCAAGCGATCCCAATAGAGCAATAGTGGTAGTGATATCCTGCAAATGAGGCAAGTTGGATAGAATGACTTTTTGATCGGTCAATAGCGTAGCAAAAAGAATCGGTAACGCGGCATTCTTTGATCCTGATATCCAAATTTCACCCTGAAGCTGGAATCCACCCTCTATCATCAATTTATCCATTAACTTTCCTTATATAAAAAAGACACGCAAGATTTAAACCCCACGTTTTCAATATCTGATGTAAAACTAAGCAAGCTGCTGCCACTCTTGAACTGAGTAGGTTTTCATATTCACTGCATGTATAGCGCCTGAGGCGATGTGCTCATTAAGCGCAGCATAGACTAACTGTTGACGCTGCACTGCGCGCTTACCGTCAAAAATATCGCCAACGACAATAATATTTACATGACTACCATCTGCTTCAACTTTGATCTCACAGTCAACCAATTGCGTTTCAAGAATTGACTTCACGTCATCTGCATTCATTTAATTATTTCCTAACCTGTTATTATTCGACTTTTGTAGTCCAACCAGAAATCACCGCATCAAAATCCCCTGATGTTTGCTGAACCGCTTGGGAGAATTGATTGCGAAAAATATCACGTAAATTTATACCGCTGATGGTCATATTAATGATCATCCACTGACCTGTTTTTTTTCGCGCCATCGAGTACCTGAGTGGAAAGGTATTGCCTGAGCTTTGAATTTCTTGCTGTACAATAAGTGTTCTCTGCCCCTTAAGCGGCGTAGGATTTACCAACACAATCTGTTGATTACCGTAGTTTATCAACCCACGCCCATAGGTCTCAACCAAACCCTGACGAAATTTTTCAATAAATAATAAGCGCTGCTCAGAGGTTGTATTAGCCCTGTATGGCCCCATTACTTTTTTTGCAATATAGTTAAAGTCTACCGTATCTGTCAGCAAGTCAGTAATCGCTTCAAAATACTGCTTTTCATTTTTTGGATAATCTTTCTGATGCTGATTAATAATACTTATTAGTTCTTGCGTAATTTTGTCAATTTTGTCGTAGGGATCTTCGAAACCCTTTGCCATAAGTAAAGATGGCAATACCAACAGGGCAATGAAAACACCCAACAGGAAGCTATTTTTTAGAAATTTCATTTACAACATCCACTGTAACGCCCAAAAATATCGGGGATTTTATTAAATTTTCTGCTGACATAAGCCACCACTCACTATACCATTCTGGATCTATTGAATAAACAACTCAAGAAGCACTACCAAAACTATATGATGTCACTATACCTCCCTATTGGCGCACTTGTCGCCGGCATGCTCGGACTTATTTGGGGTGCCGATAGATTTGTTGCAGGCAGTGCAAGTTTAGCCCGCTCTGTAGGAATTTCATCTCTGGTTGTAGGATTAACCGTCGTCTCTGTAGGCACCTCTGCACCCGAGATTATTGTGTCTGTTAATGCTGCACTTCAGGGTTCTGGTGAACTAGCGGTGGGCAATGCACTGGGTTCAAACTTAGCCAATATTGGCTTAGTGCTCGGCATTACGCTTTTAATCGCACCAATTCCAATCCAAAAAACACTGCTCAAGCAAGAAGGTATGATTCTTTTTGTAGTAACTGGATTGGCTGGCATTTGCCTTTACAACGGCTTTCTTGGAAGACTTGAAAGCCTTTTGCTTATGCTCTTGATAATTCCGCTACTGATACTTGCAGCAAAATATAAAAAGTCTCTAGCTGAATCATCAGAAACTCAAATTACGCAGTCTTTTACCACCAAAAGCGCATTTGTTAACTTTATTATTGGCCTTGTAGTCCTTTTAGCCTGCGCTGAACTGACGGTCTGGGGCGCAAAATCCATTGCCATAAGCATGGGGATTAGTGAACTTGTGATCGGCTTGACCATTGTTGCCATAGGAACAAGCTTGCCCGAGTTGGCCGCTTCGGTTATGAGCGCTATGCGCGGACACCATGATATTGCTGTAGGCAACATTATCGGATCAAATCTGTTCAACTTGCTGTTGGTTATGGGTGCTGCAGGCGCTATCTCGCCTATTGCGCTAGATAGCCAAGTATTTTCCCGTGACTATATGGCCATGGCAGCTATAACCCTGCTTATTTTATTGTTTATGGCATTTGTGCTGCGCAAAAATTCTGATCATGCGAAGTTGCCTAAATTCGCCGGCCTAGTATTGCTTATGGCTTATTGCCTCTACTACTTGCTTCTATGGTGCACAACAACGGGAAATTGATCTTAAACACTCAACTGCATTTTTGCCCTATAATGGATCATTCTTAAGGAACAAAAATACAAGCACTATGTCAAAAAGAACTATGTCAAAACCAATGTTTATTCAATCAGGACTGCGCACTGTTGAGATGGAAACTCAGGCAGTGAGCGAACTGCAGCATAGAATTAATGAAGCGTTCACTATTGCATGTGAAACGTTGTTAGCCTGTAAGGGTCGTGTTGTAGTGACTGGGATGGGTAAATCGGGGCATATTGGCAATAAGATTGCCGCAACGCTGGCAAGCACTGGCACCCCTGCATTTTTTGTCCATCCTGGTGAGGCTAGTCACGGCGATCTAGGCATGATTACTAAAAATGATGTGGTACTGGCATTGTCTAATTCAGGTAACACAGCCGAATTAGTTACCCTGCTTCCACTGATTAAGCGTTTGGGCATTCCATTG
>JAQWMF010000070.1 GCA_029246925.1 Porticoccaceae bacterium | reverse complement strand
GATACGGTGTCTGAGGTCAAGGAAGTTAAGCATGCCTATAATGAGGGTGTTATGGCTCGCAAAGGTGTGGACTTTTAATTGCGTTATTTAGCGGCTGACAAGCTAGTTGGGTGTCTGGCATTATTGTTGCCAGCGGTGGCTATTGTCTCCTTATCTATGGGTACGGTCAGTATTCCATTGTCACAAATCGTAGAAGCACTTTTTGCCACCATGGGTGGTGTTGAAAACTCTCAAACTAATAGTATTGTTTTAGATATTCGGTTGCCGCGTATTCTTTTGGCGCTTTTAGTTGGGGCTGTACTGGCTGTATTAGGGACAGTGATGCAGGGATTATTTCGTAACCCCCTAGCTGATCCTTCGCTTATTGGTGTATCGGGCGGTGCATCAGTGGGTGCTAGTCTTGTGATTGTTTTAGTGGGCGGGGCTGTGGTTTCGCCCTTGGCAGGCCTGTCTCTAATTTCTTTTGGCGCCTTTATGGGCGGTGTTATTTCAACGCTTATTGTCTATCGAGTGGCCACCTCAAGTTTGGGTACCTCGGTAACCACCATGTTGTTGGCGGGCATTGCCATTGGGGCTATTGCCGGTGCTTTTAATAGTCTTTTAAGTTATTTTTCTGACAACCAAATGCTACGCCAAATAAGTGTATGGCAAATGGGAAATCTGGGCGGTGCCAATTGGTTAAAAGTTGGCATTATGGGGGGAGTTTCGGCGCTCTTACTGGTTGTTCTTCCCGCTCAAGCAAAGTCACTTAATGCGCTATTGCTCGGTGAATCTGAGGCGCGTTATCTGGGTATTGATGTTCAAACAATCAAGCGCAAACTCATTTTTTTAACGGCATTGGGTGTTGGTGTTAGCGTTGCTCTTGCGGGACTCATTGGTTTTGTGGGTTTGATTATTCCCCATATGATTCGGCTATTAATTGGTCCAGATCATAGATGGTTGCTTCCTTCCACTGCGCTGGCGGGCGCTAGTCTTTTAATGATTGCCGATAGTATCGCTCGAGTTGTCGTGCTACCGGCAGAATTACCTACGGGTATTATAACGGCACTGCTGGGTGCGCCCTTTTTTGTTGCCTTGTTAATTCGTCAACGTGGGGAGTTCTAGCTATGTCGATAGTAGCTAACAATATCTCCCTACATCTAGCAGGGTTTGATTTATTGCGTAATATCGATCTATCGGTAGAGGCGGGGCAGGTCACAGTGCTTGTCGGTCCTAATGGTGCCGGTAAATCTAGCTTGCTCAAAGTTTTAACGGGCGAGTTAAATCCATCTCAGGGATCGGTCAGTTTAAACCAGCTTGAATTGTCTCAATGGGATATACAGAAAAAGGCTACTGTTCTGGCGGTGCTACCCCAGCATAGTGAGCTTAATTTTCCGTTTACCGCAACGGAGGTTGTTGGACTGGGCTGTATTCCTCATGCAACTGGCTATGCTGTGGATCAACAAATTACTGCTGATGCATTACAGTTAGTTGATGCCAGCTATTTGCAGCGTCGCCTTTATACGCAAATGTCTGGTGGAGAAAAGCAGCGTGTTCAGCTGGCTAGAGTGTTAGCCCAAATTTGGAGCCCCAGTGATTTTGGCGAACAATTTTTAGTGCTTGATGAGCCGACGGCTGCATTTGATCTCGCTCATCAGCAAATGACGTTGAGTATTGTTAAACAGTTTGCGGCGCGCGGTGTTGGTGTATTGATGGTGCTTCATGATCTTAATTTGGCGGCTCGCTGTGCGGATAATTTGGTGGTAGTTAATGGTGGTTCTATAGAAGCCTGTGGCAGTCCTGCGCAGGTTTTAACTGAGCATCTGGTCGAAAAAGTATTTGATGTTAAAGCGACTATTACGCGTCACCCTATTACTGATACGCCATTGGTGATTGCTTAATGTTATCAAGGCTGTTGGTTATCTTTTTTCTTTCAATTACTCAGAACAGTTTGGCGGCTATTGAGGTGATTGATGATAATGGGGATAAATTAAAAATTGCCAATGCAGCAGAGCGAATTATTAGCCTATCGCCCAATACCACTGAAATTTTATTTCATATTGGCGCAGGTAAAAAGATTGTGGGGGCGGATGAGTATAGTAATTACCCGCAAGCGGCGAATGAGATTGTAAGAGTAAACAATCATGCTGCAGCAAATTATGAATTAATCCTATCCCTGAAGCCAGATGTGGTGATTGCTTGGCAATCTGGAAATGGCGAGAAAATTATTAGCCGAATGAGAGAGTTAGGCATACCAGTATTTGTTGTGGAAACAGGTAATTTGGAGGATATCCCTTTTCTATACCGCCGTTTGGGTCAGCTTTCAGGCTATGTAAAACAGTCTGATATTCAGGCGACTATATTTTCTGAACGTTTAGAGTATTTGCGGGCAACATATAGTAAAAATGAAAAGGTTCGCCTATTTTATCAGATTTGGAATGAACCCCTAATGACCCTTAATGGTGATCATATGGTTACTGATATGATCGAACTCTGTGGTGGGGTTAATATTTTTTTGATGCAGATGCATTAGTGCCCTACGTTAATATCGAATCGGTATTGGCGGCTAATCCGCAGATTATTATTTCAGGTGGCAACAGCAAAAATGATTTATTAGACTCAGGCTTTTGGCGTAAGTGGACGGGTATATCCGCAGTAAAAAATCAGCATCTTTATGCTATTCCTTCAGATTTTCTTCAGCGCCATTCGGATCGAATACTCGAAGGTACCCGTTTGATGTGTGAGTATATTGACCTTGTTAGATCAGTTAAGCTGCGAGATACCAAGAAAAATTAGACTGTTCTGGATATAAAAAAGCCGCTGACTAAGTCAGCGGCTTTGAGTGCCCTTTAGTTATAACTTTTTATGTAGGGCGGCGTTATTCCATTAGCTTTCTTCTTTTTATTAAAGGTCATACCCCTTTTCATCATGCTCAACGAGATCTACGCCTCGAAGTTCTTGCTCTTCATCTACCCGTAATACTAACAGTTTATCGACAAGTTTCAAGAGTAAATAAGTAACCACTGCAGTATAGGCAAAAGTGGCGATGACACCTACTATTTGTACATGTACCTGACTGGTCATAGTCATGCCTTCATTGTAGCCCTGTCCACTTAATACGCCTAGTGCATCTGAAGCGAATACGCCAGCTAGAATTGTTCCTAGGACACCGCCCACGCCGTGAACAGGGAATACGTCGAGTGAATCATCGATTTTAAATTTCTGCTTAATTGCCTGAGTTGCAAAGTAGCAGACAATACCAGCGCTTAAACCAATAACCAGTGCGCCACCAGGGCCTACAAAACCAGAAGCTGGCGTGATGGTGCCCAAGCCGGCAACCATACCAGTAACAATACCTAGTACCGATGGTTTACCATGTCTAATCCACTCCATCATCATCCATGCCAGTGAGCCGGCAGCGGCTGAGATATGAGTAACCAATATTGCCATACCTGCATCACCATTGGCGGCTAATGCAGAACCACCATTAAAGCCGAACCATCCAACCCAGAGCATGCCGGCACCGGTTACGGTCATAGTCAGGTTGTGCGGAGGCATGGGCTGACTGGGGAAGCCTTTACGGTTGCCAATAACAAGTGCAGCTACTAATGCGGCAACACCCGCTGTAATGTGAACTACAGTACCGCCCGCGAAATCGAGAAGTCCCATTTCGCCCAACCAGCCACCGCCCCATACCCAATGGGTAATAGGCGAGTAAACAGCGAGTAGCCACAATGCGCTGAAAACAAGCATGGCACTAAAGCGCATTCTTTCGGCAAAAGCACCTACTATCAGAGCGGGGGTGATCACTGCAAAGGTCATTTGGAACATGGCGAATACGGATTCGGGGATGTCTCCTGTCAATGAATCTTCGCCAATTTGACCCATCAGTATATTTTGTAGGTTGCCCACATAGGCATTCCAAGAGCCACCATCGCCAAATGCAATGCTATAGCCGCAAACTAGCCAAATAAGAGAGGATAAGCAGGTAATAGAAAAACACTGCATTAGCACGGATAAAACGTTCTTCGAGCGAACCAATCCAGCATAAAAAAGTGATAAGCCTGGGATGGTCATAAAAAGAACCAAGGCGGTAGAAGTCATAATCCATGACGTATTTGCGCCATCTAACTCTTGCCCGAATACTTGGCCAGATAATAAAGATAAAATAAATGCGATTGCACCACGCTGAAGACCGCTAGACTGTAAAAACATTGTTTTTCCCCTGCAATAGTTAGCACTAAATTAGTGCTTTATGTTGTTATTATATCCTTTACCGCACTAACATAGTGCGGTAAAGGAGCTTCTAGGGCTATTTTTGCCCACTTACAGTGTTTATTAAGCAATATTTATGCCATAAATGATATATGTGCACTAAAATAATGCTTTTTTAAATTATGACAAGCACAACAAAGGTGCTAGCGGATGCCCAGCATCTTTATTGTGAGAAGAGAATTTAAATTTAGAGAGGCTAAAAGGCTAGATTAATCAGTCTTTAAGTGCCTTGTGGCGCACTCGCTTGGGCTGGGCATCGCCGCCTTGCCGTTTGATTAAGTCTTCATGGTACTCGCTGTAATTGCCCTCGAAAAATACCATATCACTATTGTCTTCATAGGCAAGAATATGAGTAGAAACTCGGTCTAAAAACCATCTATCGTGTGAGATCACTAGAACGCAACCGGGAAAAGACAGTATTGCTTCCTCAAGTGCGCGTAAGGTTTCGATATCCAGATCATTTGATGGTTCATCGAGCAAAAGTACATTGGCACCCTGTTTTAATGTGTTGGCGAGATGTAAGCGTCCTCTCTCACCACCAGATAATTCGCCCACTCGCTTCTGTTGATCTGTACCCTTGAAGTTAAATCGTCCCACATAGGCTCTGGAAGAAACTTCATAATTGTTTCCAATTTTTAAGGTATCTAGGCCGCCAGAAATTGCTTCCCAAACACTATGATTGTCATTGAGTGCATCACGCGTTTGTTCGACATAGGCAACCTTTACTGTGTCACCCAGGTCGATTGAGCCGCTATCAGGGGTTTCAGTTCCGGCAATCATCCGAAAGAGTGTTGATTTTCCTGCGCCATTACCACCAATAATACCGACAATAGCACCTTTAGGAATAGATAAAGAAAAATCTTCGATAAGCATTTTATGGCCATAGGCTTTAGATACTTTATTAAGTTCTATTACCTTATCGCCCAACCGTTGTCCGGGCGCTATATAAATTTCATTGGTTTCATTTCGGGTTTGGAAATCTTGTGCGTTAAGCTCTTCAAAGCGCGCTAAACGCGCCTTACTTTTTGCCTGTCTTCCTTTAGGATTTTGTCGAACCCACTCAAGCTCTTGTTTAAGCGCACGTTGTCGGGAGACCTCTTGTTTGGATTCAATTTCGAGGCGCTTCTCTTTGTTTTCTAGCCAGGTTGAGTAATTGCCTTCATGGGGAATACCGTGGCCGCGATCAAGTTCCAATATCCAGCCGGCTACATTGTCGAGAAAATATCGATCGTGAGTAACAGCAACCACAGTTCCGGTAAACTGCTCTAGAAACTTTTCAAGCCAGAAAACAGATTCTGCATCTAGGTGGTTAGTGGGCTCATCCAGCAGAAGCATATCAGGTCGCGATAGTAGTAATCGGCAAAGTGCTACACGACGTTTTTCACCGCCAGAGAGGTTATCAATATCAGCATCCCATGGTGGTAACCGTAATGCATCTGCTGCCACATCCAGAGTATGCTCTAAATTATGCGCATCCCATGCATCAATGACGGATTCATAATCAGCCTGTTTTTTTGCTAATGCATCAAAATCAGCATCGGGCTCTGCATAATCGAGATAAACTTGCTCTAGGCCTTTTAGGGCGTCAACGGCTTCTCTAACACCGTCTTCAACATTACCGCGCACATCTTTAGATGAATCCAGCTGAGGCTCTTGGGGTAGATAGCCAATATTAATATTGGCCATTGGGCGTGCTTCACCCTGAATATCAGAATCTAACCCGGCCATAATTTTTAGCAGGGTAGATTTCCCTGATCCGTTAAGACCTAAAACGCCAATTTTGGCGCCGGGAAAAAAGGAAAGGGAGATGTCTTTAAGAATTTCACGTTTGGGAGGAACAATTTTTCCCACTTGGTTCATTGTGTAAACGTATTGAGCCATAAATAAGTAATCAACTTTTAGATTGTTGTGGTGACATAGATTATTGCTTTTAATTTATCGCAAAAACGCTAAATGTAGCTAAATCTTCAATATTTGCGTTCATTTTATATTAAAAACCCCTTAACCGGTTATTTGAATAAGGGTTTTTTTTCATTGTTTATCATGCTAGGGTTGGTTTGTGCCGAAAAAGGCATACATATGTATAAATAAATAAATAAAATATATGGGGTAACAACATGAGTGCATTAAAAATTGTACGTCTATTATCAATTGCAGTTGCAGTAGTTGGAGCTTTCGTCGCAATTCCTGAAGCCGCGCTAGTTATGGCAGTTTTAGGGCTAGTGGGTGGTTACATGGCAGATGAAGCAGATAAAAGCAATAGAACCTACTTTCTTGTATTTGCAGTAGCGTTGGGCGCAGTGTCTGGTGCAGCTGGTGCATTGCCAGTGGTAGGTGGCCCAATCAGTGATATTATGGCAAACCTAAGCACGATCGTTAATGCAGCCGCTCTAGCTGTGATTCTTAATGCTATTAAGGATAGAGCATCTGAGTAAGTTGTTACATTCAGAGAAAACCCCGCGCTTTTAGCGCGGGTTTTTTTTATCTATAAGATTTAACTTTCAATAGCCTCAAAGGTCATTCCAGCTGAGGCGATCAGTCGTCCAATCAATTTGTTATTCATAGCGGTAGAAGGGGTCCAAAAGCCTCCAGGTAACTCTGAGCGACTCATATCAAATGCCATGCAAAGTCCAGCTTGGGATAGCATTTTTGCTGTGCAACCGTAACCAGGGTCTCTATCGCCAGTCACTTTTACAGTAATAGTTTGTTGGTTATTTTTACCCATTATTCGAAGATCAAAAAAGCCATTGAGTTGTTGTTGAGGGTTGGGGCCTTGGCCTGGTTTTGGCAGAAGAAATGTTTGTATTAAATAGCGTAAAAATTTATTTTTTGAAGCAATGGCAAAACCGCCTAATCCAAGCGTAACAGCCCAGGCGCGAAGATAGCCTTTTCTGCCCCTGCCGGTTAATACTGCTTCACCATAGGTAAAACTATTCGATGAGTTATGTTGTTTCAAACTATTGGATCTTAAGACTATCCGGCTATTAATTGCTTCCATAATAAAGGGTGCTGTCCAAGCTTTAAAATCCTTATCAAAGGTTGGCTTTAATATTCGTGGCTGTTTAATTGATGGTCTTTGAGATTGGCAAAGTAAATAAGGATTACCCATTTTACGGCGTAGGGCGGGATCTTTTTTGGCTGCCTTTGCCATTTCGATACCGCTAGCAACAGTGCCACCTGAAACTCCGCCTTTTATGGCCTTCACTCTTAGCTTCACTTCATTGCAAGGTGAACCTGATGTTTGCTGACTGATGTTTTGAAGAAAGTACACGCCTAAATCTGAAGGAATTGAATCAAATCCACAGCAATTAACAATTCTGGCACCGGTTTTTTGGGCGCGAAGCTGGTATTTATCAAGCATTTTTTTAATCCAGTATGCTTCGCCAGTAAGATCGCAGTAATCATTGCCGTTATTTACACAGGCCTCTATTAATGATTCACCATACAGGGCATAGGGTCCAACAGTTGATAAGATGACTCGTGCCTGTTGGCACATCTTAGTCAGGCTGTTTGAATCTGAGCTATCGGCCACTATCAGCGGTAAAGCATCTGCCTCGGGACCCAGCTCAGTTTTTAATTGTTTTAATTTGCCCAATGAGCGACCGGCAATAGCCCATTTAACATCTCTTCCCAATCCAACTTCAGTTAAAAGATATTGCGTAGTAATTTTTCCTACAAAACTGGTAGCACCAAATAAAATTATGTCGAGAGATTGGCTATCCATTGTTAAAATCCTTGCGGTAAGTGCAAAAGTGTTTTTATTGTGTAGTCAAACTTATAGCGGATTATTTAGATGACACCTATTCTATATTCATTTAGGCGTTGCCCCTATGCTATTAGGGCTCGCATGGCTATTGCTTATGCCAGTATAAACCTAGAGATACGAGAAGTCTCGCTAGCAAATAAACCTGCCGAAATGTTGGCTATATCGCCCAAGGGAACCGTACCTGTTCTACAGTTGAGTGATAGGGTAGTTGATGAAAGCCTAGAAATTATAGACTGGGCATTGGGGCAATCTGATCCTGAGGGTTGGTTGGCCTTAGAATGCCAAACCGAACAGCTGGCTTTGATAGAAGAAAATGATAACCCGTTTAAAGACGGGTTAGATAAGTATAAATACTGGGATCGGTTCCCTGAGCAGTCGCAACAAGTTTATCGTCGTTATGCTGAAAAATTTATTTCGAGCCTTGAACTTCGCCTGCAACAGAATACCTATTTATTTGGCGCTAAAATTTGTATGGCAGATATAGCTATTTTCCCATTTATAAGACAGTTCGCCTTTGTTGATAAGGCGTGGTTTGATCAATCTAGCTATCCCTCAGTTCAGCGTTGGTTAAACGAATTTTTACAATCAGATCTGTTTAACCAAGTTATGCAAAAGCGAGCTATTTGGCAGTCGCTCGACACAGCAGATCAATAGGTTTTTCCCTAAGACTTGTGGCTTTAGGCTAGAATGGCTGTGATTGTTAGAATGCAGATAATAGTTAACAGCAACCGCTATGGATTTTACCTATGTTTGGTTTTTTTGAGCGCCGGGTTGATCCCTTTCCAGAGGAAGCTCCACAGCAGCCTCCCAAAGGGATTTATCAGTTTTGTCGATACTTCACCAAGGGCTTAGAGCCTTGGTTGATTGTTATGGCAATACTGACGGCGTTGGTTGCTATAGCGGAAGCTTCATTATTCGGTGTGTTAGGAAAAGTCGTCGATTTACTGGTTGCCAGTGACCCTGAAAGTTTTATTGAAGACTCATGGACTTCTATCATTGTTATGTCAGTTTTTATACTGATTGTTATTCCAATACTGGCAAGTCTTCATTCTTTCGTTGTTCATCAAACTTTGATGGGTAATTTTCCAATGGCAGTGCGGTGGATAGCCCATCGTTATTTGCTTAATCAAAGTTATGGATTTTTTCAAAATGAATTTAGTGGCCGCATTGCCACCAAGGTAATGCAGACGGCACTAGCAGTACGCGAATCGGTCATGAAACTGTTGGATGTTATCCTGTTTGTTACCGTCTATGTGATTACTATGCTGGTTCTAGTTGCCAGTGCTGATCTAAGGCTGTGCCTGCCGCTATTAGTTTGGTTAATTCTTTATATTGGGCTGCAGCTAATTTTTGTTCCAAAGTTAAAAAATATTTCTCAAATACAGGCCAACTCCAGATCAACCATGACTGGACGTATTGTTGATAGCTACACCAATATAGTGACATTAAAGCTGTTTTCATATTCAAGTAGAGAATCTGAATATGTGAAGGAAGGCATGACGGATTTTCTCAATACGGTGCATCCCCAGATGCGCTTGGTCACAGGTCTTAATATCTGCCTGTGGATGATTAATATGTTGCTAGTATTTAGCACGTTGGCACTGGGAATTTATCTTTGGATTCATCAATCTATCACTGCGGGTGCTATTGCTGTGGTGATTAGTTTGGCGCTCAGACTTTCGGGAATGTCCCATTGGATAGTATGGGAGATAGGTAACCTATTTGAAAATTTAGGCACGGTCCAAGATGGTATTAACACCCTGTCAGAGCCTCAGATGGTTATAGATGAAGACAATGCCAAGAAAATTGAAGTCAATGCCGGCAAGATTGATTTTCAAGATGTCAATTTTAGCTATATCAATAATGAAAAATTACCTACCAATGCAGTGTTTGAATCTTTATCTCTTCAGGTTAGTGCCGGTGAGCGTGTTGGCGTTGTAGGAAGAAGTGGGGCGGGAAAATCGACGCTGATTAATTTACTGTTACGCTTCTATGATATTCAAAGAGGTACAGTCTCTATTGATGATCAGGATATTAAAACCGTGCAGCAGGAAAGTTTGCGAAAAAATATCGCGGTAGTCACTCAGGATACTTCGCTGTTGCATCGCTCGGTGAGAGAAAATATTTTATTTGGTCGCCCAGATGCCACCGAAGAAGAAATGATTGAAGCGGCGAAAAAGGCTGAGGCCCATGGGTTTATTTTAAAGCTTCAGGACGTGACCGGAAGAACCGGTTACGATGCCCATGTCGGTGAGCGGGGGGTGTCCTTGTCTGGTGGGCAGCGTCAGCGCATCGCGATTGCACGCGTGATTTTAAAAGATGCTCCGATCTTGATTATGGACGAGGCTACCTCTGCGCTAGATTCTGAAATTGAATCAGCTATTCAAAAAAGTCTTTATCAGCTAATGCAGGGAAAAACAGTGATCGCGATAGCGCATCGATTATCTACAATAGCGGCAATGGATAGGTTAATTGTATTCGATGAGGGGGAAATCATAGAACAGGGAACACACCAGCAGTTGATGGAATCACAGGGTGTATATGCACAATTATGGCATCATCAGTCGGGTGGATTTTTAGGTATTGAATAGGCAGATACTGCTAATATTCAACAGTAAAAATATTACATATTAAAACAGTAAAAACTTTACTGGAGCTAAGCCTGTTAGCTTGTTAGGATTCGGACATCATTCAAAAAAATAAAAAAGTGCAATGAAAGATTTGTTTATATCAATGAACCATAGGGTTAGGGCGTTAATACGCCAAGTACAGCTTATGCGACAGCCTCAGCGCGCTGAGGTTAAGCCGTCTTTGGCTGAGCGGTTAAATCCACAATCAGTATTAATGTCTGATGTAATGATAGAGGGTCAATTGCACTGTGATGAAAACCTGATGATTGACGGCCAGTTTAAAGGGACGATCAATGCGCAAAATAATACGGTCGCAGTGGGATCAGGCGGCAGAGTTTATGCAGATATCACGGCTAAAAAAGTAATAATAGATGGCACCGTAAAGGGTAATATTACAGCCGATGACAGAGTAACACTTGCTGCAAATAGCAGGATCACTGGAAATATTCAGGCGGCTGTGGTGGATGTAGAAAACGGTGCAAGGTTCAAGGGTATTATAGAAATGGATCCTCAGCAGGTCGAGGTTGTTGAGGTGCAAGCTGAGGTTCGAGCTGAAATTTCCTCGGTGGCTGAGCCAAGTTAAATAAAGTATATCCTCACATACAAGAGTTAAAAATTTATGCCTGAAACAGATCAACTGGTCTTAGAAAGTAATATCTTATCCTCATCACTACTTGTGGGGCTGTTCAATCAAATTACCGATGATAAAACGTTGGTGGTTTTGGATATGGGATTAGCTAGTTCTGCATCTGTTAGTTTCTTTGGTCAGACAAAATGCAGATTACAATTTGCGGGCCTGATTGACTCAGAGATAGAAAAATACAACGACCAAGAGCTTTCGCATGCCGAGCGAGTGTCTTTATTTAAAAATGATTTGAATCTTCAGCCTGATATCAAGATCGATATTGTCTTATTCTGGGATCTTTTTTGTTATTTGAGTGCACCGGCAATAGGTGCTGTTTTAGACGCTCTAGTTCCAAATCTCCACAGTAGAACTAAAGCGCATAGTATTGGGTTGCTCAATGCTCGTCAGAAAATGTTCTATTCGGCATATGGCATTAAATCAATTGATCAACTTTGGCAGCAGCCCCTTAGTTCAACTCAGCCAAAGGTTTACCCGCATTCTCGGCATGATTTCAGCAGAATATTAAATTATCTAACCATTGATAGAAGCTGTTTATTGTCAGGGAATAGAGTCGAAAATTTATTAATGATTAATACCCATAAAGAGTGAGGTAAGTCATGAAGCAGGGCATAATAATTGGGGCAAGTTCAGGAATTGGCTGGGAGTTGGCTGTTCAGCTAGCGGCAAAAGGTTATCAATTAGGGCTTGTTGCTAGACGATTAGAAAAATTGCAGCAGTTATCCAATAGCTTGCCTGGAGAACATTTCGTTATTCAGTCAGATGTATCACAAGCCGAGCTAGCCCAGCAAGAACTTACCGATCTTTTAGAAAAGATGGGACATGTAGAACTTATTGTGATTAATTCTGGTGTGGGAAAAAGGGAAAAGAAACTAGATTGGCTGGCTGAGCGAGAGATGGTCGATGTCAATGTGCGCGGGTTCGTGGCGATGTCAGTGATGGCGATGAACTATTTTTTGGAGCGCGGCCACGGACATTTGGTGGGTATATCCTCTGTTGCTGCTCATATGTCTGGTGGTTTGGCACCTACCTATGTTGCCAGCAAGGCCTTTGTGTCTAGCTATCTCAATGGTATGCGTTCAAGAGCTGAGCATTCCAAATTGCCAATTACTGTGACAACGGTTGAGCCGGGATTTGTGGATACACCTATGGTGCAGGGCCAGCCATCCTTTTGGATGGCAACGGTAGAAAAAGCAGTAGCGCAGCTAGTACAGGCAATTATTGACAAAAAGAACCATGTTTATATTACCAAACGCTGGCGCTTAGCCGCTTGGGCGCTGAATATTATGCCCAAATGGTTAATGCGCAGGTTCTTCTAGTCCGGCTGACTTTTTGAGTGTTTAGTCTGCTGTTATTGATCGTCCATGCTCCAGATACCAGCACCTTTAGTGGCGATAAATAAAAATATAAAACAGTAGAGAGCGGCAAGTTCACCGCCATTCACCAAGGGGTAGAAAGACTTAGACCCATGTACCAGCCAATAGGCCACAGCCATGGCGCCACTGCAAATAAAGGCAGTTCCTCTTGTCGTAAGCCCCAAGATAATAAGCACTCCCCCAATTAATTCAATAGTACCGGCAGCTATTGTTAGAAAGCCCAACTCACCATAGGGATACTGTTGTGGAAAATTAAAGAATTTCTGTGTGCCATGAAGCAGAAACATAAAGCCGGCGGTAATACGTAAAAGTGCATAGGCTTGTTCTTGATAGTTTTCTAAAAATTTCATAATGGTGCCCCTTATTTAAATTTTGGGTTACGTTAGCTATAGGGTGGCTGGTGTAGAGATAAATTTCTTCCAGACAGTATTTGGGTGCCAAATTTTTCTTAGATCAGCTTCCGCAAGTTCTAAATTTTCACCTAAGATAGCGGTTCTGTACCTAAAAATAAAGCAGGAAACCCGCATATTGGCAGCGCAGTGCACCCAGATTTTTTGATCCTTATGGTTCTGCATATGACTGGCAAACTGCTGGAAATCTTGTTCAGAAGGAGCGCCGAAATCAACTGGAATACTAATATAGTCAATACCGATCTTGGAAAGAATACTGGCTTCATTTGCAAGAGAGTTTTCCGCAGCAGGCGGGCCTAAATTGATTATTTTTGTAGAGCCAGCCGCCTTTATTGAGTTGAGTTGGTTGGCTGTTGGCTGGCCAGAAGTGGCTAGATTAGGATTGATTGGCAGGTAGTTATAAATGGATGTCAGCTTATTTTGTTTAAGGCTGACACCCGTATATTTTTCTATTAGAGAAACAGCATAGCCGAGAACGGTTTTTAAGGTTCTCGGATTAAATGTCACGCACTAGCGCCCGCTTTAATTAAAACCTTAGCGTAATCCACACCCTGCTGATGCTGATTCATGATTTGCACCATATTAGCGCCATCAGGATTGGTAGCATTAAGATCGTAACCGGCCTGCGTAAAAAAGCCGACAAAGCTAATAAAGTTATCGATATTCATGCCGCGGTAGGCTTTTTCTAGCAGATGATAATCACGACTCACGCCCTCGGGGGGGAGGAAGTCGAGAAAGCTTTTGACTCGCGCATCATCAAATACTTCACCGAGAACCTTTTGCTTATCTTTTTTTAATGACATGCTTTTCCTTACCGTTTTATAACCATTTTAATTTAGAGCATTTTAGCTAATTTTTGCGCCAGTATTTGACTGACTTGCTGGGGATTGGCTTGGCCTTTTGATGCTTTCATAATCTGCCCCATAAAGCCGCCTAGTTTTTTCTTGCGCTTATCTGGATCGGTATTCATGTAGTCATCAACCATAGCTTGGTTGTTGGCTAATACTTCATCCACCATAGCTTCCAGTGCGCCGCTATCGGAAACCTGTTTTAAGCCACGTTTTTCAATAATTTGATCCGCATCACCTTCACCATTCCAGATGCCTTCAAATACCTGCTTGGCCATTTTTCCACTAATTGTATTATCCGCAATCCTAATGATAAGGCCGGCTAGTTGCTCTGCAGTAACAGGGCTTTGATCAAGGCTGATAGTTTCGGCATTTAATCGTGCGCTTAATTCACCAGCTACCCAATTAGCGGTAAGTTTAGCATTGCCGGAGTGTTTTGTTGCCTGCTCAAAATAACTGCCCATACTAGCATCGGCACTAAGAACGTTTGCATCGTATTGCGAAAGGTCATATTCATCCATAAATCGTTGCTGTCGCGCATCAGGCAATTCAGGTAGATTTTTTCGCAACTTTTCAACATGCTCGTCGCTAATGACTACCGGTAATAAATCTGGGCACGGGAAGTAGCGGTAATCATTGGCTTCTTCTTTGCTACGCATTGAGCGAGCCACTTTGGTATCACCATTGTAAAGACGGGTTTCCTGAATAATCTCTCCACCATCTTCAAGCAGGTCAATCTGACGCGCAACTTCAAGATGAATGGCATCCTCCATAAATTTAAAAGAGTTTAAATTTTTGGTTTCGGTGCGCGTTCCAAGCTTGGTTTCACCCTGAGGGCGAACTGAAATATTGACATCAAAGCGCATGCTGCCCTGAGACATTTCGCCGTCACAGATACCTAGCGAGGTGACGATACTGTGCAATTTTTTTGCAAAGGCTACAGCGTCTTCAGCATTGCGCATATCGGGTTCAGACACAATTTCAATCAAGGGCGTTCCGGCGCGGTTTAAGTCTATACCTGAAACACCAGACCTGAAGTTGCCTTCATGCAGTGATTTTCCTGCATCCTCTTCGAGGTGGGCATGATGAATGCGAATAGACTTTGTATCGCCATTACCTAGCTGAATTTCAACTATGCCGGGCCCTACTATTGGCTTTTCTAGCTGAGTGGTTTGATAGCCCTTTGGCAGATCAGGGTAGAAGTAATTCTTGCGCTCGAACACTGAGGTTTTACCAATTTCAGCATCAATGGCTAAGCCGAACATTACCGCGTAATCGATAGCCTGTTTATTGACGACGGGTAAGGTGCCTGGCATAGCAAGATCAATTTCGCAGGCCTGGGTATTGGGTGCCGCACCAAAGGCGGTACTAGCAGCCGAAAATATTTTGGTTTTGGTAGCTAATTGAACATGGACTTCTAGCCCGATCACTGTTTCCCAGTTCATGATTCAATCCCCGCTGGTGCTAATTGATGCCAATCCGTCACCTGCTGAAACTGATGCGCGGCATTTAGCATGCGGGCTTCATCAAAATAGTTACCAATAATTTGGAGACCCACTGGCTTATTATCGACCATGCCACAGGGTAAGGACATACCAGGCAATCCAGCTAGATTTGTAGAGATGGTATAAATATCTTCTAGGTACATAGCGACTGGATCATTGCCCTTAGCGCCAAATTTAAAGGCCGGAGAGGGGCAGGTAGGCCCCATAATAAGATCAACTTTTTCAAATGCCTGAGTAAAATCTTGGCGAATAAGCTGTCTGACTTGCTGCGCCTTCCCATAGTATGCATCATAGTAACCAGCTGATAGACAATAGGTGCCAATAAGAATACGTCTTTGAACCTCATCTCCAAAGCCCTCGGCTCTGGTTCTTCGGTATAGGTCTTCAAGATCTTTAGGGTCTTCACAGCGATGTCCGTAGCGCACACCATCAAAGCGCGATAAATTCGCAGAGGCTTCTGCTGGGGCAATAACATAATAGGCCGGGACCGAAAGCCCTGTGTTAGGTAAGCTGATGTCTACAAGCTCAGCCCCCAGTTTTTCATATTCAGCCAATGAGTCTCGAACCGCCTGTTCAGTTCCAGCGTTTAAACCCTCAGAAAAATATTCTTTTGGAATGCCAATGCGCAAACCTTTGAGCGAGTCACCTAAGTTCACTGAGTAATTAGGTACCGGTCGATCGATACAGGTAGAGTCTTTATCGTCATAACTTGCCATGCAGTTTAGAAGTAGCGCACAGTCTTCAGCAGTTCTTGCCATGGGTCCGCCCTGATCTAGGCTGGATGCAAAAGCAATCATGCCCCAGCGTGAAACACGGCCATAGGTTGGCTTAAGTCCAGTGATGCCACAGAGTGCTGCTGGCTGTCGAATTGATCCGCCGGTATCAGTGGCGGTTGCCCCGGGTGCTAGTCGAGCGGCAATCGCCGCGGCAGAGCCTCCAGAGGAACCACCAGGAACCGAATCTGTTGACCATGGGTTTTTGACAGGCCCATAAAAACTGGTTTCATTGGATGAGCCCATAGCGAATTCATCCATATTGGTCTTGCCGAGCATGACTGCGCCATTGTTTCTGAAATTTTCAATAACGGTTGCATCGTATGGTGGTACAAAATTATCTAGCATCTTCGAGCCACAGCTCGTGCGCACGCCTTGGGTGCAGAATATATCTTTGTGGAGCACTGGCACACCACATAGCTCCGATGCGCTACCCTCGGCTAGAAGCTGATCTGCCAACTTCGCAGATTCAAGGGCTTGATCTTCGGTGAGGGTAATAACGCTATTGAATTCTGAGTCTAAGTTTTTTATTCGCGCCAAAAAATGTTGAGTGATCTCTTCACTAGAGAACACTCTTTTCTTCAGGCCGTCTATAAGCTCAGTTATTGTAAAATTATGCATTCTGTACTCGGCTTAATCTTGCTGAATGGTTTAATCAATGACTTTTGGTACCAAATAGAGGTCATCTTCAGTATCTGGAGCTATAGCTTGAAAAGCTTCTCTCATATTGGGTTTATTGATTTTATCTTCTCTCAGGCGCTGTGTTTCATTAAGCGGGTGGTCTAGGCCACTCAGTCCGCTAGTGTCTGCAGCCTGAAGTTGGTCAACCAGTTCCAAAACACTGCCGAGTCTCTGTGATATCTCTTCAACTCTCTCGTCATCAACAGCCAGACGAGCAAGAGTGGCAAGGTTTTCTATTGTTTGTTTTTCTATACTCATATTGAGATCTTATAAATAAAAATTTTCACAAGCGGAAGTTTACAACATTAAGCTGATTTACGTTAGTTTGAGCAAAGAAAAATCTTCAGTTGTTTAACATAAAAGCCACTTTTTTTTGTCAGCTTGTTACAATTAAGCATAATCATTAAATTTTGTGGAATAAAACGGTTATTTTTACACTTGCCATTGGCGCAATGAACTGATACTTTTCCGCATCTAATCTGTGACTTTTACATGCCGTAAACAGCACAATAATGGAATTTAAAAAATGTTGTTACTCAAAAGAATTTTAGGGCTTTTTTCTAGCGATTTATCCATCGACTTAGGGACTGCAAATACGCTTATTTATATGCGTGAGCACGGTATTGTGCTCAATGAGCCCTCCGTGGTAGCTATTCGCCAGCAATACGGTGAGAAAAAAGTTGAAGCTGTGGGTGTTGATGCTAAGCGTATGCTAGGAAGAACCCCAGGAAATATTACCGCTATTCGTCCACTTAAAGACGGCGTGATTGCAGATTTCCAAGTGACTGAAAAAATGCTTCAACATTTTATTAGAAAAGTGCACTCAGAAAGTTTTTTCCCTCCAAGCCCACGTGTTCTTATCTGTGTTCCCTGTACAGCGACAGAAGTTGAGAAACGGGCAATTAAAGAGTCCGCATTTAGCGCGGGTGCTCGGGAAGTATTTTTGATTGAAGAGCCAATGGCAGCGGCAATTGGTGCTGGCTTGCCGGTGGAAGAAGCTGTGGGTTCAATGGTAGTTGATATTGGTGGTGGTACTACTGAGATAGCTATTCTTTCATTGAACGGTGTGGTTTTCTCTGATTCGGTGCGAATTGGCGGTGACCGATTTGATGAATCAATTTGTAATTATGTGCGTCGCAAATACGGTAGCGTTATTGGTGACGGTACCGCAGAGCGAATTAAGATGGAAATCGGCACGGCTTACCTTTCCAAAGAAGTGCGAGAAATTGAAGTGAGAGGTCGTAACTTGGCGGAAGGTGTGCCTAAAAGTTTTGTGCTCAGCAGTGATGAAATATTGCAATCATTGCAAGAACCATTATCTGGTATTGTTCAGGCGGTAAAACGCGTGCTTGAGCAGTCGCCACCTGAATTGGCATCTGATATTGCTGAAACAGGTATTGTGCTTACTGGGGGGGGGTCACTTCTGAAGGACTTAGACCGTCTTCTGGCTATTGAAACTGGTCTACCAGTTATTTTGGCTGAAGAGCCTCTAACCTGCGTAGCACGCGGTGGCGGTGAAGCCTTAGAAATGATGGGTGCCAAAGGTTCTGGCATGCTTATGTACTAGCATGCTCACGTTAAAGAGTGCCTTGTTTGGTAGGCATTTCTTTGCTGTTGATCATTGTTTTGGAGCGCGCTCATTAAAAACGTTTTTGTTAATTCTTCCTCAGCAGTGCGAAAAACATTTTTCGCACTGCTTCTTGCACTGCTTCTAATGACTCTGGACACTTATACGTCCCTATTTGAATCAACCAAATCCGATATATCCAAAGTGACTATTCCACTTCAGTTGTTGGCTAATTTTCCATATCGGGTCAAAGAATGGGTGGGAATGAGCACCACTGCCAGAACAAAATTAGAACAAAAAAATGTCAGTCTTGAAAAAGAGCGCTTAATTCTTTTAGGTCAATTACAGCGAAGTGCAGAATTAGCGGCTGAAAATCTTCGATTGCGGCAATTGCTCAATGCCACAGAACTGCTTATGCAGAGCGTGTTGGTGACTGAAGTGATAGGCGTCTCTCCCAATCCAGTTAATCACAATGTAACCGTAGATCGCGGAAGTGAGGATGGTGTATATATTGGTCAGCCCGTGTTAGATGCTGACGGGTTGATGGGGCAGGTTGTTGAGGTATACGAAAATTATAGCAAGGTACTATTAATCACAGATCTTAATCATGCGCTTCCAGTTCAGGTTTTGAGAAATGGTTTGCGGTCAATTGTTGAAGGCATATCGGATTACAATGAGATGTCATTGAGATTTGTATCTCCTACGGTAGATATTGAAGAGGGTGATAAGCTGGTAAGTTCTGGTTTAGGAGGGCGCTTTCCTATGGGATATCCGGTGGGGTCAGTAGCCTCCATCAATCAAAGACCAGGCGAGAAGTTTATGCAAATTAAAGTGACACCCTCGGCAAAACTGGATCGAAGTAGGCACCTTCTTTTGGTTTTTACGCTGAAAAATGGAGATGTTACTAGAGATATTAATGAATAGTAATAGTACGTTTCAGCCTGTTTTAATCATGCTTTTTTTGGCATTGATACTTCAATTTATACCTCTATCTGGGGATTGGGTTTTTTGGAAGCCCAATTTTCTGCTACTGATGATGATTGCTTGGATGCTTTACTTTCCTGATCAATATGGCATCGAATTCGCGGTGATTATGGGTATTTTTGCAGATTTTATTTTTTTATCCACTCTTGGCTACCATATTTTAATATTTTCAATATGCGGCCTTATTTTAATTTTCTTTCATCGAATTGTTGTTTATTTACAGCTAGTACACAGGGTTACCCTAGTTTTTTTAATGATTTTATTGGTTGAGTTTATGCGAGCAGCTATTGATAACGCATTAGATAAACCCCTATTTATTGAGGATATCCTCGCCTTAGCGGTTATCTCGGCGATATGCTGGATCCCCCTAGATAAAGTTGTAGGGCATTTCTACTCATTGCACAAATAGCCACCCAAATTTACTAAATATAGGCAAGAAAATTGGTCGATTATGATTTGATACTGGCATCTGCCTCTCCGCGACGCACTGAGATCTTGCAGCAAATTGGTGTGCGACATCAGATTAAGCCTACGGATATTGATGAGACTCCTAGACCTTGCGAGTCAGCAATTGATTATGTGCAAAGAATGGCGCTGGAAAAGGCTCAGTATGTGATTGCCTTAGGGCTAGACAATAAACCAGTTTTGGGAGCTGACACCTGCGTAGTATTAGATGCCAAGATTTTTGGTAAGCCCCGTGATCAAGATCAGGCCATCGAAATGTTAAGTGCATTATCTGGTAGCACCCATCAGGTACTTACGGCAGTGGCTATGGGTAATACTAAGCAATGCTCGGTATCAATATCGATAACAGAGGTGATTTTTCGAAAAATAACCAAGCAAGAATGCCTCCGTTATTGGCAGACGGGTGAGCCGAGAGGCAAAGCGGGAAGTTACGCAATTCAAGGTTATGGTGCGGTGTTTGTTGAATCAATTAAAGGCAGTTACAGCGGTGTTGTTGGACTGCCAATAGAAGCAACATCTACATTACTACAAGCCTTTGGGGTCCCCATTTGGGGTTTTAGCTAAAAGTAAGTAAACAGTATTTTTATAGCACAAGGTTTTGAGCTACAGTTGCCCGATGACAAAAGAAATATTTATACATTGCACCTCCTTCGAAACTCGCCTTGCTTTGGTGGAAGATGCTGTACTTCAGCAAATTCATATTGATAGAGGGGAAGCGCCTAGTCTTGTAGGTAATATATACAAAGCCAAAGTACTCAGGGTGATGCCAGGTATGCAGTCTGCATTTGTTGATATCGGTTCAGAGCGCAACGCTTTTCTTCATATTGATGATATTTATCGAGCCAATCCCAGCGAAAAAATCGCTGACAATTTAAGGGAAGGGCAAGACCTTTTGGTTCAGGTAGTAAAAGATCCCGTGAACAAAAAGGGAGCCCTTTTAACCACTGATCTGTCCATTGCGACTAAATACTTAGTTTACCGGCATGGAAGAAAAAAGCTGGGTATTTCAGCGAAAATAAAACAAAAGCCTGAGCGGATAAGGCTTAATGATCTTATGGACTCAATGATTTCTACAATGGAGTTGCCCGAGAGCCTAACAGGACATTTTATTTTGCGTTCAGCGGCTGAGGGTATAACCGCGAGTCAATTAACCCAAGATATCAATGCTTTGCTAGATATTTGGCAGTCGATGGATTCTTTGAGAGCTAAGAAATCCCCAGTTTCTCTTTATCAAGAATCACAGAAATTCCAGAGCTTAATTACAAATATGCTTGGTTTAGGTGTCAATAAAATAACCGTTGATTGTGCGGAATTTCATGAAAAATTAAAGGGCTGGTGCAGCCACAATGGCGGCTCTGAAAAATATAGCCCTGAACTGCATACGGAAAAAAATAATCTATTTGAGTGCTATCAGATAGAAGATCAAATTAATGCTGCGCTTGAATCAGGTGTATCTTTAAATTGTGGGGGTGATTTAGTCATTGAAGAGACCGAAGCATTGTCAGTGATAGATGTTAATACAGGCTCATATCTAGGCGATGCTATTGATCAGCAGACATTCCTCAGGGTTAATCTTGAGGCTGCTTCAGAGTCTGCTAGACAGATAAAACTGCGCAACTTGTCAGGTATTATCGTTATTGATTTTATTGATATGGCGGTTGCAGAACACTGTCGACAGGTACTAAGTCGACTGAAACGGGAATTTGCAAAAGATAGTACTAAAACTATAATTTCAGAATTTACTGAGCTTGGTTTGGTACAGATTGCGCGCAAACGTACCCGTCAAAGTTTAAGTCAAGTATTATGTGAACCCTGCACCTGTTGTAAGGCTAAGGGCATTATCAAATCTGAAGAAACTCTGAGCTATGAGATACTTCGTGAGCTAGCTAAGGTTGATTTCAATGGCGCATGGACGCTAGTGGAAATCCATGCTTCTGCTAATATTATTCATAAACTTAGAAATAAATATACTGCCCAGATAAATCAATTTAAGGCTAGTGCTGACTGTGATGTTAAACTTTGTATTGAGAGCTCAATTCCCAGTGATCAGTTTAATATTATTCCAGTTTGAAGCGTCCAATGATAAATAGTATTGCGAGAAAGATAAAATTATTGACCCAATGGCTTAGTCTTGTGGCTGCGCTGTTGATTATTGGTATGGTCATACTTATTTTTGTCGGTCGGCAAACTATTAGCCAGTTAGACGAGCTTAGGCCATCCATAAAGTCTTTTATTGCTTCTAATACAGGATTTCAAGTCAATTTAGGGTCGCTCAGTGGAGAGTGGCCTCAGCTTACGCCGATTATTGAGATTGATGGGGTTGAGTTAATAAATGCTGAGCAAGAGTCTGTTTTAAGTCTTCAGGGTGCGCGAGCAGATTTAGACCTATTTAGCAGTTTAAAGCTAGGTGCACCTATTTGGCGCGAGTTTGCTGTCGATAAATTAGAAATTAATTTTGTTGAAAATGCCTTAGGTCACTGGCAATTAAAAGGATTTAATGGTGAATCCGATAGTGATTTAGATATCATCCTTCAGCCATTTCTATACAGTCATCAAATTCGATTGAAGTCACTCACTGTTAATCTGCGTTCTTTTTCTGGTCAAAAAACACAACTCTTTGGCCGTCAAATGTTGATTGAAAATGATAAAGATTTTCATCGTGCACAGTTATCAGTCAGTGTTGCAGAGGACGATAATCCCGCGCATTTGATTTTAGAGGCCCATGGACACCTAGCGGATTTAGATTCATTTAATGCCAATGGATATCTCAAATTTGAAGAACTAAATTTTTCTGAATCGCTAAAGATGCTCACTAGGTCATTAATGCCGGATTTATCCAAGGAGATTGATCAGTATTCAATTAAAGCAGGCGGAGAAATTTGGTTAAATTTTCACCCTGGTGGGCAACTTGATTATAAGGGTCAGCTCTCACTATCTAGGGTGCCTCTTAACTGGTTGGTCGATGATGTTCCTGCGGTGTCTGATATTAAAACTACTTTGTCTGGTTGGTATATGCCTGGGAAGGACTGGGGCGCGCGACTACAAGACCTTCAGTTTGATTTAGGCTCGACAAGTATTGAGCCAATTAATCTTTTGTATACACAGCAACTGGGCTCGAATTGGCAAGAATTTGATATTTCGATTAATCATATCAATTTAGAGTTAGTTGCGGACTTAATCTATGAAACACAGATTCTGTCCATTGATGTAATAAATAACCTGAAAAGTATCAGGCCAAGCGGCAATATATCGTCACTAAGTATGGGGAGGTCTGAGGCGGGCTTTTATCTATCGGCAAACCTAGATGGCTGTTATATGCTTCCGTATGGCGGCAGCCCTGGATTAAAGGGCGTTCATGGTTATCTAGAGCTGACAGATTCTAATGGCTTATTTCATATCGCGGACAATGATGGCTTTGAAATATTGTTTCCAAAATCATATCAAGATTACCTGACTATCAATCAAGCAAAAGGAACGATTTATTTTGACTGGGCGTCGGCAGACCAAAGGATAGTCTATAGCGATATGATCAATGCAAAATCTGAGGCGGGCGATAGTCAGCTAAAATTTTCTATTGAGCAACCCCGTCGCGGCGAGAAAAAGGCAGCAGAGTTTAATTTATTAATTGGCGCCCGTAACCTAGATTTAGCGTTCACTAACAACTATTTGCCCTACACCATGCCTGAAAGATCCTCAGCATGGGTGCGTAAGGCTATTAAAGAGGGCAGCTTAGAGCAGTTCGGACTTCTTTTTAGATCGGGTCCGCCAAAAAATAATCGCCTATCTCGTACCATGCAATTATTATTTGAAACAGAGAATGCAGTTATAAAATTTAATCCAAATTGGCCGCAGTTAGATAGGCTAGATGGTTTATTTTTGGTTGATAATGGCAATTTAAGTGCACAAATAAGATCAGCAAATTTAGATCGAGCAGCGGTAAATAAAACTAGGATTGAGTACAGCGTTAAACATCCAGTCGAGCAGCGGAAGTGGATAATTGATGGGCAATTAGAAGCTGACTTATCGGCAATGATCGATATTTTGGTTCAGTCACCGTTGAATCAAAAGCTAGGCCCAATGGCTAACTGGAATTACGCAGGAAACACAACGACTCAGTTACATATGGAACTACCCAGCTATATTGCTAATAAGGCAAAGCCACCTGCTTCTAGCTATAGGGTAACCTCATTAATTGATAATGGGGAAATGAAGATCTCTGGATCGCCAATTACTTTGGATAACTTATCGGGTGAGATTGAGTTTTCATCTGAAAAGGGAATTTTCTCCGATAGTTTGAATGCGCTACTTTGGGATAAGCCATTTACCGCCAAACTATATCGGGAAAATCAACAACAGATGTCATTCGCTACAGCCTTGGCGCCCAAAAACTTGAGCCAATTTGTAGATTTCCCATGGTCAAATATAATTTCAGAGACCATAGCTGTTACGGGCTCGCTGTTCAAAGATCCACATCATCCATCTAAAACCACCTTAGAGATAAAAAGTGATATGCAGGATGTGGCGATAAATTTACCCGCACCTATAGGCAAAACAGCTGAGCAGTCGCAACCATTGGAATTAAAATTACATTTTGAGCCAAGTCTTTCTCAGCTTGAAGGAAAACTTGGTCAGCATTTGCGTTCTGATATACGGTTTGACCAAGGAAGATTAGAGCAGGGAGCTATAAGCTATGACCGCGACCTAATTATGCCTGATCAAGATATGCTTTTGATATCAGCTAATTTGCCGACAATTGATTTTACGTTATGGCAGCCGCTTAGTGATTTGATGGGTCAAAGGTCAAAACGTACCAACCCTGTAGAAACTGTCTTTGATTTAGAATTAGCACAATGGAAAGTTTCTGGTATTCAGTTATCAAAAGTTAGTGCCAGAATTAAGCCGGGTCCTCTAGGTTTTGATGCGGTTTTCACCAGTGATCTAGCTGATGGCTCGGTTACTCTTTTTCGGGATTCCACTAAGCCACCAAAAATTGCTTTAAATAGGCTTGAATTATCAGAGAGTCTAGTGGGCAACTCAGCCAATTTGGACCCAAGATTGCTGATGCCTACAGATTTTTCAGTCGATAGGCTTTCAATAGCGGGCCTTGACGTAGGTTCATTGTCATTTGAGCTAAGGACAGAGCCTTCTGGAGCATCATTTAATAATATATCGGGAAATATTTTTGGTTTACAGCCGGGTATCTATGCCGCTGAAGCGCCAACTGATTTTTTCTGGGGTTATGATGGTGAAACACATATAAGTAAGCTAGTAGGTCCTGTAGGCATTAATAATATTGGCGATCTATTTAGTGTATTTGGTATGCCTCAGGTGCTAGACAGTCAGTCGGGTAGATTAGATGCTGATCTGTCATGGCGTGGAGAGCCATGGGCAATGAGCAAAGAAAATCTTAGTGGCGATTTTAAGATAAATTTGGTTAACGGTAATTTTTATCGAACACCCGGGGGTGCGGGTACAGTGCTAAAGCTAGTTGGGTTATTTAACTTTGCCAACTGGTTGCGACGGTTGCAGCTAGATTTTTCGGACGTTGTAGGTCAAAATTTAGCCTACAACAGCCTAGATGGGACCTTAAGTTTTGATCAAGCGGTATTAGGTCTAGATGATCCGCTTAAGATACAGATGCCGTCAGGGCGAATGAGCATGGCAGGTGATTTTGATTTGATGCATGAAACTGTTAATGCGCAACTTGTTGCAACCCTTCCGGTGGCGACAAATCTACCTTGGCTAGTCGGTTTGACCGGAGGGTTGCCCGCTGCTTTGGGAGTCTATGTTACTAGTAAGTTAGTAGAAAAACAGGTTGATCGCATCTCGAGTATTAGTTATGAACTATCAGGCCCATGGGATGATGTTGAAGTGTCGGTAAATAAAATATTTGCCGCCGAACTTCCTCAATCCAGCCAATAATACATTGAGTAATCAGTTAGGATTATTATGAAAAATAGTGTAAAAGTGGCTGTTCTTCAGTCTCGGCCCTTAAAAAAATTAGAGGCTAACCTTAATCAGGTTCAACAGCTACTAATTGAGTCTGCTCGCCAAGAGGCAAGAATAGTGGTCCTTCCAGAAAATTTTGCCTACTATGGTGAGCAAGATCTTCAGTCAATAGGTTGTCAAGAAGCTCAAGACAGTGGACCCGTTAGGCAGTTTTTAAGTGAGCAGGCCAAGCGTTTAAAACTATGGATCGTCGGTGGTACAGTGCCTGCAGGAAATCAACAAACCAAGCCAGTGGCCAGATCGCTGGTTTATGATCCCAGTGGCCTCTGCGTTGATCACTACGACAAAATTCATCTATTTGATGCTGATGTTCATTCGGAAACCAGCCAGCAAGTTTATCGTGAATCTGATTTATACGGTTATGGTAAAACGGTTAAAACCGTTGATACAGACTTTTGCAAATTGGGCTTATCAGTATGTTACGATTTAAGGTTTGCTGCGCTATACAATCAACTAAGAGCATTGGGATCACAGATAGTCGCAGTACCCGCAGCATTTACTGCTATTACGGGTAGAGATCACTGGCAGCTTTTGCTGAGGGCGCGCGCGGTAGAAAATCAATTTTTTATGGTAGGTGCTAATTTAGTAGATAGGGCTAGCAACTCCAGAGGTCTTTGGGGCGGCAGTGCTATCATTGACCCATGGGGTACGGTGATTGGCCAGATGGACGATGAGATTGGCGTCGTTACCGCTGATGTAAATCTCAATATGATGGATGATATTAGAGCAAGAATGCCAGTGCAGCATCATGCGCGGTTACTCTTTAAAAATTAATCAGCCAATTGCTTAATATATTGAAATAATTTTTCGCTAGCTGCAGAGGGTTTGTTCATTGATTTCTCTCGGCATGCCTGTCTCTGAAGGTTGCGCAACTGTTGCCTATCAGCATCTGGATAGAGCGCAATAAAATCCTCGATAGCATCATGGCCCTCGTTGATAAAACGATCACGCCACTGTTCCAGCTTAGCAAAATGCTGTCGAAAGGTTTGAGACTGATGATTGAGTTTATCCAAAGAATATTTTATTCCAGCAACATCAATGCTTCGTAAAAGCTTTCCTATGTATTGAATTTGACGGCGCCTTGCATCAAGGTTTTTTAGCCTTCTAGCTTCCTTGATAGCTGCTTTGAGTGAATCGTCTAGGGTAATTTTTGCCAATTGGGATTTGGCAAGCAATACCAGCTGTTCGCCCATATCCCGCAACTCTTGATTCTCTCTTTTTAGTTGAGATCTACTGGGCAGATCTATGTCTTCAGTCGTTAAATCAGTCATTAGGTAAGAAACAAAGTTGCGAGGCCAAGGAACGAAATAAAGCCTACTACATCAGTAATTGTGGTTAGGATAACTGTTCCTGCAAGAGCAGGGTCAATTTTAAGAAATTTAAGTAAAATCGGCAATAATGTCCCTGATAGCGCCGCTGCCATTAGGTTTATAGCCATGGCGAGACCAATAATAAGTGCCATAGTGGCATCTTGAAACCACAGGGACACAACGCAGCCAACAATTAGCGCATATAGAAGACCATTAAGCGCACCCACGGCAAATTCCTTAGTCAGTAACCAGTTTAAGTTGCCGCGTTCGATTTGACCGAGTGCCATGCCTCGAATAACAACAGTGAGGGTTTGGCTACCAGCTACACCTCCCATACTTGCAACAATAGGCATTAGGATAGCCAAAGCTACCACCTTGTCTAAAGCGTCTTCAAACAAACTGATGGCGGTTGATGCGAAAATGGCGGTTAGCAGGTTAACGCCTAACCAAATGGCACGTCGAGGAACAGTTTTTCCAATTGATGAGAATGTATCCTCGGTATCACTTAAGCCGGCCATTGCGAGAAGAGAATGATCGGCATCTTCGACAATGACATCAACAACATCATCAATAGTGATTCGACCAACTAAACGATTTTCATTGTCTACAACTGGTGCAGATACTAAATCATGACGCTGGAATAATTGTGCTACTTCAGAATCTGTTAGGTCGACATGAATACCTCGAACCTCAGTGTTCATCACTTCTCTTACCCTGGTGGTTGGCGATGAAGTAAGCAACATGCCCAGTGGTAAATTGCCAGCGAAAGTATCGTTGCGATTAACCACGAAAAGGTTATCGGTTATATCGGGAATTTCTTCAAAGCGCCGAAGATAGCGTAAAACAACATCAACGGTAATATCAGGGCGAACCGTAATGACTTCGGTGTCCATAAGGCCACCAGCAGTATCTTCGTTGTAAGTAAGCACTGACTCAACACGCTGTCTATCCTGAGCTGACATCGCCTGAAGTACTTCTGGAATAACTCGGTCAGGTAGTTGTTGGAGGATATCTACAATATCATCTACATCGAGTCCCTCGGTTAAGGAGGCAACCTCAGCGCTATCCATTTCATCTAGAAATTCTAATCTTATTTCATCGGATAGTTCATGAATAACTTCCCCAGATATTTCGGGGTCAACTAACTCCCACAGAATTCGTCGAAATTTAGGAGGTGCAGTTTCTAATTGATGGGCAACATCTGGTGGAGATAGATTATTCAGGGTATGCCTAACCTGATTTAACGTCACCGAATCGATAGCGCTACCAAGTTGCGAGAGTAGATTGTTATGTTGCGTTGCCTGAGTCATGAATCTATTTCCTCATAAGCGCTTTAGAAAGCAGCTGTGAATAGATAGTTTAACCTAAAATACATCGGGATGCCTTGCTCCAGACAGTAATTTTGATGAATAAGTGTTACTGGTCCTCACCAAAATAGTCAGCAAGAAGCCGACTAATCATACTGCAGGCCTCATGTTCGTCAGGGCCGTCGAATTCAAATATAAGCTCTGTACCCTGGCTAGCGGCCAGAAGTAAAAGCGACATAATACTTTTGGCATCAATCAAAGGTGGCTGTATACCGGTTTTGATGCTTGATTCATAACGCCCAGCAAGTGAGGCTAGCTTAGTGGCGGCTCGGGCATGCAATCCAAGCTCATTGATGACAGGTAATTTTCGGCTAATCATAGGGTTGACCTAGCTATTTTTACTGGCTAATTCTTTATGAATTAACTGTACAAATTTATATTGTTTAGAGAAGTGCTCATGAAGGCGATTAGCCATATAAACAGACCGATGTTGTCCTCCAGTACAGCCGATGGATATGGTCAGGTAGCTGCGATTATTGGTCTGAAACTTTGGAATCCAGCGGGTTAAGTAACCAATAATATCGGCTAGCATAGAGGCGACATCAACCTGACTCTCAAGAAAGGTTATTACCTCTGAATCATTACCGGTTTGAGTGCGAAGTTCAGTTTTCCAATAGGGGTTGGGTAGGCATCGAACATCAAATACAAAGTCAGATCCATTAGGTATACGCTGTTTGAAGCCAAAGCTTTCAAATAGAATCGTCATCTGTTGTTGATTGTTAGGCACAATGGTGTTTTTAACTAAATCTCGTAATTGATGGAGCGTTAGCCCTGAAGTATCAACCGTAAGGCTTGCAACCTTAGCAATAGGGGAAATAATACTTTCCTCAAGATCAATTGCCTCTTTAAGACCTATTGAGTCATTGCTGAGAGGGTGCTTGCGCCTTGTTTCAGAATAGCGTCGAAGTAAATCTGTGCGCTGTGCTTTTAAAAAGATGACATCAACATGAACCCCAGAATTCTCAATAGTACTAAGAATCTTTGGTATCTTGGTAAGGTCTCCCATTAGGTTGCGCGCATCTATTCCAACAGCAAGCTGTAATTGTGGGTTACTGGCATTAGCCTTAAGTTGATTAATTAACTCAGGTAAAAGACTTGAGGGTAAATTATCCACGCAGGTAAAGCCCACGTCTTCAAGGATATTCAGTGCTGAAGTCTTCCCAGAGCCTGAATGCCCGCTAATGACCACAAGTCTCATGATTTTTACTTGCGCTCCAAATCTAAAATGGTCTTGAAGAGTAAGTCATCATTTTCACAGTTGCGAAGTTTTTGTCGTGATAAATCGTCCTGCATAATGGTAGCGATTCGTGCAAGTGTACTTAGATGCTCATCATTTTTTTCTTCAGGCACTACCAGTGCAAATATAAGGTCTACTGGCTTATCATCAATAGCATCAAAGTCCACAGGGGTGGTAAGTTTTGCCAAAAAACCATATATTTTCTTTACCCCAGGTGTGCGGCAGTGGGGAATGGCAACGCCATTCCCTAGCCCAGTACTACCCAGTTTTTCCCGCGAGACAAAGTTATCAAATAAAAGATCACAGAGCTCATCACTACCGCCCAGTTGTGCTGTAATCATCTGGGCGATATTTTCAAGAATACGTTTCTTGCTGCGACCTGGTAAGTTGCAGCTAGTTAATTCTGGGCTGAGTACATCAGAGATTTTCATGTTTAAGTTTAATGGTCCCTATGTTTTTCTTTGTATTTAATAAGTTGTCGATCTAATTTATCACTAAGGGCATCAATAGCCGCATAAAGATCCTCATGTGCAGCGTTGGCAAATAATTCGCCGCCTGATATATGTATTGTGGCTTCTGCCTTTTGGGAAAGTTTTTCGACACTTAGGATAACTGCGGTACTGTTTATATGATCGCAGTGGCGTTCCAGTTTAGATAACTTGGAGGTAACATAGTCACGAATTGGATCAGTTACGTCTAGATGATGTCCGCTAATTGTCATTTGCATATTGTTCTCCTTAGTTACACTTTATTTATAAACCTTTTTCTCTGGCTTGACGAGGGAATGTTCATACTTTCGCGATATTTCGCAACTGTTCGTCGAGCCACTTGAATTCCTTGATCGGCTAAAAGAGTCGTCAGTTTGTTGTCACTTAAGGGCTTACATGGCCGCTCTGCTTCTATTAGTATTTTTAGGATAGCGCAAACCGCAGTCGATGAACACTCTCCGCCATCAGAAGTTCCCACATGACTAGAAAAGAAATATTTGAGTTCAAAAATTCCTTGGGGTGTTGCCATGTATTTTTTGGTCGTAACCCTTGAAATGGTTGATTCATGAAGGTCTAGTTGCTCAGCAATTTCCGATAGTACCAATGGTTTCATTGCTACCGGGCCATGCTCTAAAAAGCCTTTTTGAAAATCTATAATTGCCATAGTGACTTGCATTAGCGTGTCATTTCGACTTTCAAGGCTGCGAAGGAACCAACGAGCTTCATTCAAGTTCTTTTTTAAGAACTGATTTTCAGCACTATTATCCGCGCGCTTAATAAGATCACTATAAGCTTGGTTTATTTTGATGCGCGGGAGATTGCTATCATTCAATTTCACCTGCCAGTGGTTATTTATTTTTTCTATATATACATCCGGCACAATGTATTCTGTATCGTCTGCGGCTAACATCTCGCCTGGTCTTGGGTTTAGAGTGCGGATTAATTCAAGAGCATGTTTTACGCAAGTTCTTTCCAGCTTGCTTTTTTTGGCGAGTTTGGTTAGTTCAGTTGAGGCGATGTCTTCTAGGTAATTTTCAACCAGTATTTTCGCTTGCTGAAGATATAGTGTCTCCCCAGTTAGTTGATTTAATTGAATGGAGAGACATTCTTTAAGGTTTCGAGCAAAAATTCCTGGCGGATCGAACTGTTGCAGTCTCTTTAGGACAGCAACTAATTCATCATCCTGTAATGGTTCCTGTTCAGTCTGATCTTTTAGATGAGCAGTAATTTCTTGTAGGTTACTGCAAAGAAAACCATTGTCATTTACTGAATCAATAAAGGCTTCTGCGACTGCTTTATCGCGACTTGAAAGGGTAATTAAATTGAGCTGCCAAAAAAGGTGGTCTTGAAGTGATTCAGTCACCTGATAAAAGGTATCGAGATTGAATTCATTGTCGTTAGAGAGAGACTTTGTTGCGGTATTAGTTACTTCGTTCCAATTTTCACTGGGTATGCTGTCTGAGTGGTCTCTTTCCCATTGCGTCTCTGCAGAGTTGTCTGAACGCTCTGATGAATCCTGAACTTGGGTATAATTTTCAGGATCATTATTATCAAAGCTTGCGTCATCTGTACCAGAATTATTATCCTGTTGAGCCTGAACGTTCGCGTCCTCTCGCTCATCAGTTTCGAGCAGGGGATTGTTATAAAGTTGCTCAATAATCTCTTGTTGAAGATCAAGAGTAGAGAGTTGCAGCAATTTAATTGCTTGCTGCAGTTGCGGAGTCATAGTTAGCTGCTGACTAAACTTTAGCTGGAGGCCTTGCCGCATAATTTCTGTAGACTTTTAGTTACTATATACTTAATGTTAGTGCTGAAGTGACTGTTAAAGCAAGATTTGAATTAATAATTTTGCTTACATTATGAAATTATCACCCAGATAGGTTTGTCGAACTTTCTGATCAGATAAAATATGCTCTGTGGTTCCCTCTGCGATAATATGACCCTCGCCAACAATATACGCGCGCGCGCAAATATCAAGCGTTTCACGAACATTGTGATCCGTAATTAAAACGCCGATACCTTTATCACTAAGATGACGGATAATGCCCTTGATATCGTTGACGGATATGGGGTCCACTCCAGCAAATGGTTCATCCAAAAGAATAAATTTTGGATCAGTTGCCAGTGCTCGAGCTATTTCTACGCGCCGTCTCTCGCCGCCAGAAAGGCTTATGCCAACTGATTCAGTTAGATGATTAATATGGAATTCATTAAGCAGGCTGTCTAATTTTTCGAATCGCTGAGCAGGGGTTAAATCCTTGCGAGTTTCCAAAATAGCTAAAATATTATCACTGACACTTAATTGTCTAAAAATTGACGGCTCTTGTGGCAGATAGCCCAAGCCTCGACGAGCGCGTCCATGCATGGCTAATTTAGAAATATCCTCATTATCAATCATGATTTGGCCGCCGTCCTGCTTTACTAGGCCAATAGTCATATAAAAACAGGTGGTTTTTCCGGCGCCATTAGGGCCTAAAATTCCCACTACCTCTCCTTGGCTAACAGAAAAAGAGACATCCTTAACAACGGAGCGTTTACCATAGCTTTTTGATAAATGTTTTGCAGTCAAAATAGTCATTCAGGTTTGCTCGCGTCGTTAGTAATGGTTATATCCTGAGTAGTATCTTCATCTTTTTGCAGCGGAGGAATAACTAACTGAATACGCTTTTGATTACTTTGGTTATCACCCTTAGCTCGCCATGTTTCACTGGCAATATCATAATTGATACTGTCACCCTTGATAAGAGTGCCATTTTTTGAAAGTGAAGCATTGGTCTTTAGATTTATTAATTTTTCAGCGGGAAGGTATTCAATTATTTCTGCTCGTGCTAAAACTTGTCCGCTAGTACTACTTTTCTGTTGATAGCTTGCTGGATTGCCATTGCAGATAATTCGGTTAACCTGATTATCTACATAATGTATTTCAACCATATTGGCATCAATTATCAAAGATCCTTGACGGATAATAACATTGCCAGAATACTGGGTAAGCCCAGTTCTTTCATTTCTTTCAGCTCTATCGGATTCAACTGTAATGGTTGGACTGTCGTATTCATCAGATGCTAGGCAAGAGCCAGAAAAGATAAAAATGCTTGCCAATAAAAGTTTAAATAGACTCATGAGTCCCTCTCACTCGCGATTCTATTTTTAGTAATTCGTTATAAAAATCCGCAGACAGACTATCGCCGGTCATTTTTGTATTTGGTGTTATGAGTTCAACACCGCCCTCGGCTGAAGCACTGTCCTCTTTTAGTGAGTATGAGAGGCTGCCAGCGTTTAAGTCTATTTTACCGCCTACATTTTCCCAGTTTGCATTAACATCGCCATTAAATTCGAAAATCTGAGTTTTTTTGAAAACAGTGCCATTATTGGCTCTCACCTTAAATTCACCGTTCTGATTATTTGCTGAGTGGGTCATAAATACAGGCTGCGATAATTTAAGCTCAGAAAGACCGCTAAAAAATGACATCTCAGAGGCCTCTAATGAGTATTTTTTTGCGCCGTCAGCAGCGAAAATAAAGGCTTTAATATTGCGCATATAGCTATCAGCGATGGGGAGCTGTTCAACCTTACTGTTTTCTGGGCGCAAAAATGATTCGGGTGGACTGTCCCACAAAAGCAGAAAGCTTCCGGTTACCACAATCAGGCAGGCCATTAACAAAAATTGATTGATCATTGGTAAGATGCCAGCAATGATTCAAGTTTACCTTGAGCGCCTAAAATTAACTCAGCTACTTCTCTAATGGCACCATTTCCACCGCCTTTTTGAGTTTGCCATAATGCTTGGCTAGCAACTACATGATTTCCATTGGCAGGCGTAATTCCTAGCCCAACTCGACGAATAACCGCTAAATCTGGCAGGTCATCACCGACAAAAGCGATTTCCTCTAAAGTAATATCCATCTGCTCAAGCAGTTCATTAAGAGCAGTTAATTTATCTTCTCGACCCTGTACTAAGGGATGAATGCCCAGCTCCTCAGCACGACGTTTTAGAAGGGTAGAGGTGCGACCTGTAATAATGCCCACGTTTATACCCCCGCGTTGTAGAAGTTTTATTCCCAAGCCATCCTGAATATCAAAGGCTTTTAACTCCTCGCCGCTGTTACCGTAGTAAAGGCGACCATCGGTTAAAACACCATCTACATCCACTAATACAAGCTTAATTTGGTTAGCAGCTTTTAAAACGGTTGATGAATAATTTTCACTCATTAGATCACTCCTGCCCGAAGAATATCATGCATATGAACTACGCCGACTGGATGTTTATGTTCGTTTTCAATAATAACCGCTGTGATACTACTCTGCTCCATAATATTCAATGCCTCTGCGGCTAAAATATCTTGGTTGATGGTTTTAGGGCTTGAGGACATAACATCTTTTATGGATGCGCTGCTAAGATCAATTTTTGAATCGATAACACGCCTGAGGTCACCATCAGTAAATACCCCCACAAGTTTTCCATCTTTATCTATGACTGTGGTCATGCCAAAACCTTTTTCAGTCATTTCAAGCAGAGCATTTTGCAGTGGTGTTTCCGGCGCCACTCGGGGTACATCTTGATCTTTGTGCATAATATCGCTGACTCGAAGTAGTAATTTTCGGCCCAGTGCGCCACCCGGGTGGGAAAAGGCAAAATCTTCAGCAGTAAATCCGCGTGATTCTAATAGCGCAATCGCCAGCGCATCTCCCATCACCAAGGTCACAGTTGTACTAGTTGTGGGTGCAAGGTTCAGAGGACAGGCTTCGCTGGCAACCCCTACATCCAGATTGGCGCAGGCAGCCTGAGCAAGAACAGAATTCTCATCACCAGTCATACTGACCAATGGAATGCCCAAACGCTTAATCAGTGGAAGCAGGGTAACTAATTCGGCTGTGTTACCTGAATTAGACAATGCCAGTACCACATCATTTTTAGTAATCATGCCTAGATCGCCGTGACTAGCCTCACCAGGATGGACAAA
>JAQWMF010000069.1 GCA_029246925.1 Porticoccaceae bacterium | reverse complement strand
AATACCATTCAAAAATTCATGTATCTGGGTACTCAAATCCTGCCATAGACTATGGGTTAAACAGATATCACCACCCTGACAGTCACCCTTACCCTGACAGCTAGTAGTATCAATTGACTCATTTACAGCATTGATAATTTGCGCTACAAATATACGATCACCGGGCATTGCTAGATGGTAACCTCCACCTGGCCCGCGAACACTTGAAACTAGCCCCGACTGACGCAACCTCGAAAAGAGCTGCTCCAAATAAGAAAGAGAAATTGACTGCCTGCCAGAAATATCAGCCAGTGAAATTGGCTTATCCTGTGCATGCAATGTTAAATCTATCATCGCAGTTACCGCGTATCGCCCTTTTGTGGTCAGTCGCATAATCCACCTTCGCTAATTAAGCACTTTTACTAAGCTAATTATCTAATACCTGACTATTTTAGTCAACTAATATTGGCAGCTACTTTAATTTGCGCTGAACCGCGGATAATAGACCTCTGAGAATGGACACTTCCATCTCATCCATACGCACACGGTTAAATAATCGTCGCAATCTGGTCAATAACTGCTTAGGGTTTTCAGGATCATAAAAATTAAGATCTGCCATCGTTTCTGCCAAATGTGTATGGAAATTTTCTAGGTCTTTAGATGTCGATAAAGGCTGATCCCACTGACTGAGCTCTGGAAGTTCACCATTTTCATCGGACAGACTTGCCATACGAACCTCATAAGCCAACACCTGCACTGCCGTAGCGAGATTCAGCGAACTGTACTCTGGATTTGAGGGAATATGCACATGATAATGACATTTTTGCAGCTCATCATTAGTAAGACCTCGATCTTCTCGACCAAATAATAGCGCAACCTTGTGGTTTTCTGCTTCTTGCCAAATTTTCTCTCCACATTCCCTCGGATTGACCAGAGGCCAGGGAATACGTCGCTCTCTAGCACTGGTACCTACGACTAGCGAACAATCGGCAATTGCTTCATCTACTGTGTCCACCACTGTGGCGTTATTCAGAATATCTCGCGCTCCGGCCGAGCGCCAAACTGCTCGCGGCGCCGGATATTCTCTAGGTTCTACCAAACACAGTTCTGCTAGACCCATATTTTTCATCGCTCGCGCAGCTCCCCCTATATTGCCGGGGTGGGCGGTATTGACTAATACAATTTTTATATTGGCTTGACGGGCTGCTGTGGGCACGGAGCACCTCTTTGTGATGACTAAGAGATGGTCACACCCATCTCGAATTTTGAGGGTCGCGATTCTACCAGAATTCTGCTGATATTTTTATATCTAATATCTATATATCTAATAGGCTTGGATAACGCGACTGTAAAACGGCGCTTTAATGATCTTTTCAATCTGGTACAATGCGCGCGCTCTTTAAATCAATTGGAATCTACCACTATGCAACCTATGGTTAATATAGCGCTACGCGCCGCCCGAGAAGCCGGAGAAATGATCGTTAAATCCGCTGATAACCTCGATCTAATTCAGGTGGACGAAAAAGGTCGTCACGACTTTGTCACCGAAGTGGATAGACGCTCCGAAGAAACCATTATTTATCACATCAAAAAAGCCTATCCAGATCATGCTTTTTTGGGTGAAGAAACTGGTCGCAGCGGAGATCCAAAGAGCGATGTTGAGTGGATTATTGACCCACTCGACGGTACAACAAATTTTATTCGCGGCATTCCTCATGTCGCTATTTCAATTGCTTGCCGCATCAAGGGTAAACTTGAACATGCGGTCATTCTAGAGCCCTTCAAAAGAGAAGAATTTACTGCCAGTAGAGGTAAAGGCGCCCATTTTAATGGTCGACGTATTCGCGTTTCCGGCCGCCAAGAGCAAGCTGGCGCGCTCTATAGCACTGGGATTCCATTTAGCGCACCATCTTTCAACTATATGTCTGAATATCTTGCCTGTATGCAAGAATTTGCTGATAACTCAGCGGGCATTCGTCGCCTTGGCGTCGCTTCTCTGGATCTGGCTTATCTAGCAGCAGGGAAAATGGATGTCTTTTGGGAGATGTATCTCAAACCATGGGATATCGCAGCAGGCGTACTCGTGGTTCGCGAAGCTGGCGGTATGGTTAGCGATTTTAATGGCGGGGAATCATTTCTTGAAACTGGGCATATTCTCGCATCCACCCCCAGACTATTTAAGCCTAGCTTACAGGTAGTTTCAAAGCATCTTGGTAAACTGAAATAGTAGCAAGTTAAACAGCCGCTACTTACATTGCGTTAATAAGGGCTTCAAGAAAACGTTTAGTTTGAGGCCCTACCAAGCGGTGAATTAACTGCCCCTGACTATCTATTATTAGGGTTTCGGGTAGTACTGAAATTTCTTCTAAACCCCATATTTCGCGTGGGTCTGAGTAAAGGTTTTCAAACTTAATACCTAATTTTTGCATTTGTTGTAAAAGCTGTTCACCGACAACGCCATCGTAATTTACCCCAATCACATCCAATCGATCACTCAACTGATGATCTAGCTCATTGAGTTCAGGAATTTCTTTGCGGCATGGGGCACACCATGTTGCCCAGTAGTTAATAACTAGCACTTTTGCTGGCGACTTGATATCTATACTTGTGCCGTTAGTCAACGCGAAAACTGATGTGTTTTGCGGAGGATCAGGCGAACAACCCATCAACATTAAACTTAAAAATAGGCGTCTTATGGGCACAGCGATACCCATATTTTTTTATAAAAAGATATTAAATCCAATACTGGATAAATCATAACCACCAAAATTTGTATCAACAATTTTATGAGACAAAAATAACGCTAAGTTAGGTTTGTCAAATCCAATAGAAAAACCCCAAACATAATCACTATCAAATATTATTTTGGTTTCCTCAGGTCCTGGGTTTAAAAATTTGCCTTCTTTCGCACTCAATCGCCAATCAGCGTAGCCAATTTGCGGCATAAGATACAAATTTTTCCAGCCAAATTTATAACCTAACGATACATCCTTATGAATTAAACGGTAACTGTCAACGGCATTATAAAAATTAATTGTATCAAGACTAGCATAGTTAAAATCAATGACCACCCGTGAGTTAAATTGATAGCCAATACCAACACCAAACGCCGCTGATTCCTGTTTATTATTCCAGCGTTCAAAAGGCTCAAACTGCTTAGAAGAATAGTTTAAATCAATAGCGGCATGCGATACATTTAGATTGGCAAAAACACCTGATTTCTCGGCATAAGAGTTTACACAGCAACACAAAAACATCACTAAAATGGAAAATCTTAAGATCATAACTAATTTCCTTATTAAGAATGATTATAAAAGTCTATACAATAGAAAGGCGCAAAACACATACAGATAAAAAAACCAGCTTCTAACTTACCTAACTAAGTAATAACCATCAACGCCAATACGCGAACAACAAAACAATATTATTTTGACATCAGTACTACTATAATTCTTTTGGTAAGATTCTTTCTTCAACTTTCTTTAAGAAAGATATAATGGGTTAGAACCAATAATGCTGTTTTTTTTGTTTTCTTCAATCCTTAAAACTCACACTAAATTATTGGACTGACATTACTCCGAAGCCATGATTACCATTTACCATAACCCACGATGCTCAAAGTCTCGACAAACTCTTGAGCTTCTTAAATCTAAAGGTATAGAGCCTGAGGTTAACCTTTACCTCGAAAACCCACCTAGCGCGCAAGGGCTTACCGATCTTCTACAAAAGCTAGGCATTGAGGCCAACCAGTTAATCCGCAAAACCGAAGCGCATTATAAGGAAAACTTAAAGGGTCTGGAATTAACCGATCATCAATTAATTGACGCTATGATTCAAAACCCAAAGCTAATCGAGCGCCCAATAGTGGTAGCCGGTAATCGAGCCGCACTAGGACGTCCTCCCGAAGCCGTTTTGGAGATTATTTAATGTCTCAAATCAGTCAAGATCATTACGTACTTATTCTTTATTACAGTCGTCATGGGCATGTCAAAATGCTGGCCGAGCAAATTGCTCAGGGGGTTGAATTGGCGGGTATAGAAGCTCGACTTAGAACAGTCCCCAGCGTTTCTGCAGTATGTGAATCAACAGAGCAAAGCATTCCTGAAACTGGGGATATATATTGCACTGAGGACGATCTTGCTAATTGCAGTGGACTTTTAATTGGCAGTCCTACACGCTTTGGCAATATGGCCGCGCCGTTAAAATATTTCCTAGACGGCACAGGTAGCCTCTGGGCTAGCGGTGCCTTGATTGGCAAACCTGCTGGGGCATTTACCTCGTCTTCATCTATTCATGGCGGTCAAGAATCAACTCTGCTATCTATGATGATGCCATTAATGCATCATGGCATGCTTATCGCAGGTATTCCCTACTCTGAAAGCGCGCTTACTAGCACTCAAAAAGGCGGAACTCCCTATGGGGCGAGTCATGTGGAAAGCGACTCCCTGACCAATGATGAACAAAAATTATGCCAAGCTCAGGGTAAGCGACTTGCTAAGCTAGCAATGAAACTTAAAAATTAATCCAAAAAGGCCTATACCCTTGACTATTAACTGTAAACTCAAATTATTAAGAAACTTAGTAAGACTGAGCTATGCTTTACTGGTAGCTGCGCTAACTGCTAATTTATGGCTTCAGGGTCAACCGGCTGTAATCTACTTTATTGTTCTATTTCCTCTGGCAATGTTTGCCCCTGGAATATGGCTAGATAATCTGAGAACCCAAATTTGGATGGGCTTTGTTCTTTTACTCTACTTTGCCTCAGCTGTATTTGGCGTCACTAAACCCGAGCCTTCAATACTTGATATTGCAGAATTAACATTAACCGTTGTCCTATTTTGCGGCTCAATGCTCTATACGCGCTGTAGGCAGGTTAATCCCGATATAACTATGGAAAAGTGATCTTTTATGGCATCCCAAAACCCTTCAATTTTTCGACGTTTTTTCAGCTTTATCAATACATTTTTTAAAGCGATTAGAACCATCATTGGTATTATTTTTACTGGATTATTAATCATTGCCATTGTTGGGATGTTTGCTGATCAGTTGCCGCCAATGCCTGAAAAAGGCGCACTTTATTTAGCCCCCAGCGGGGTATTAGTGGACCAGAAATCATATGTCTACCCAATAGATACTTTGATAGCTGATCAAGCAATGGCGAACCCTGAAACACTGGTGAGAGATATTATTGATGCCTTAGATGCTGCAGCTGTGGACGATAGAATTACCCATTTAGTGATTGCCACAGACTTTCTTGAGGCTGGGGGAATTGCCAAACTAGACGAAATTAGCGATGCTCTGATTCGCTTCAAAAAAACCGAAAAGCCTATTATTGCTGTGGCTGATAATTTTAATCAGTCCCAATATTTTCTGGCTGCACATGCAGATCAGATTCTGCTTAATCCAATGGGCGCAGTTCTAATCACTGGCTTTGGCGCCTATGGTAACTATTATCGTGAAGCCTTAGATAAGCTTAAGATTAAGGTCAATGTATTTCGAGCTGGGGAATATAAAAGTGCTGCAGAGCCATTTTTAAGAAATGATATGTCTGACCAAGCTAGGGAAGAAACTGCCGATGTGGTCAATCGCCTATGGCAATCCTATACATCCAAAATTGAACAGCTTCGCCAACTTAACAGTGGGACAATAAATAATCTTGCCAATAACCTTGATAGTAAACTGCAAGCCGCCAATGGCGATACTGCAGTTTTAGCTCAACAGGAAGGCTTAGTCGACCAGCTAGCAACCAGAAGTGAAATGCATAGCTACCTAAACCAGCACATTCCCAACACTATTGATGGTGAATATAGCGCTGTTGATATGGAGGTCTATTTAGCTCATATCCGCCGCGAAGAAAGTGCCTCAATACCACCGACTGATAAGGTAGCCGTTGTGGTTGCCAAAGGTAATATTTTGGATGGCCAACAACCCGAAGGTAACGTTGGGGCAGATACACTGGCGCAAATTTTGTCTGATCTTCGCTATGATCCAAATATCAAAGCCATTGTTTTGCGGGTTGATAGCCCTGGGGGTAGTGCGTTTGCCTCGGACGTAATTCGAGACGCCCTGTACCATAGTCAACTTAACCTCCCCATTGTCGTTTCTATGGGCAGCTATGCTGCATCGGGCGGTTATTGGATCGCTGCCGAGGCAGATAAGATATTGGCACTTCCAACAACAATTACTGGCTCCATTGGGGTATACAGCATGATACCTACTGTTGATGAATCCTTTGCAGCGCTAGGCATTCACTCAGACGGTGTCGGCACTACTGATATCGCTGGAATAATGCAGTTGGACCGGCCAATGAGTAATCAGGCAAAATCAATTATTCGTTCGAGTGTTGAAAATATTTATTCTCGGTTTGTTACATTAGTAGCCAATGGTCGCAATACATCACTTGCCGAAGTTGAAGTAATGGCCAGAGGCCGTATTTGGACTGGGCAACAAGCCCTAGAGATGGGATTAATTGATCAATTGGGCGGCTTAAACGATGCCGTAGACTCAGCCGCTGAGTTAGCAGGGATTAGTGACTATGAGGTTATTTATCCCTCCAGATTACTGTCACCCTATGAGCAATTTATTCAAGAAATTGGGCATAATTTTTCAGCATCACTAAGATATTTAGGTTTTGATTCATGGCTACCCGAGTTGGTTAGGCAGAAAGCGCAATCAATAATTAGCCCATTAAAATACCTTAGTAATTTTAATGACCCGAGAAACATTTACCTACACTGTGATAGCTGCCCCATATAATTATTTTTGTTAAATCTCTAATACCGACTTAACAAATGGTGTAGTCAATCGACGCTGCTCACGCAAAGAGGCACTATCCAGTGTCTCTAGGGCATTGATAAGCGTTTTTGTATCGCGCGATAAACGCATGAGTAGAAATTTTGCCACCTCATCTGAAAGATACATACCTCGAAGGTTGCAACGGAACTGCAAGAGTCTTCTCAAATCATCATCATTAAAATCTGTGACTATATGAATTAGACCCGATTGCAGTCTTGAGAGTAAATCTGGCAACTGGATACCTATGTCTTCCAATAGCTGGTGGCTTGAAAAAATAAGCCTAGTGCCGCTCTGTTTACATTCATTAAAGAAATTAAACAATGGAACCTGCCACTCCTGCTGATTAGCCACTGCCTGTAAATCATCCAAGCAAACTAATGAGGCAGACTCTAAACCCTCTAGTATCTGTTGTGGCGGGTAATCCTGAAGATCAAACAGAGGTAAGTAGATTGCATCGCCTCCAGTTTCAAATGGACCACGCTGGCAAATCGCCTGAAGTAAATGTGACAAACCGGCACCGCTATTGCCAACCAAATAGGCAATTCTCTGACCGCTTTCTTGTAATATAAATTTGGCTAACTGCTGAGAGGAACCTTTGGGCGCATAGAAATTATTAAAGGTGGCCTGATCATCCAACTTTATCTCTAAATGCATCTGATTAGATAAACTCATTGACCCACCCAGCGATAGGTTAATCGCCCAATTGATCGATTATCTGAGGACAAATAGGGCTTTACTAAGCCCGTTCGAATTAAGTCTGCATGCAAAAGTTCAACCCCTCCATTGATTTCAACCGCGACAACCAGCTCACCCCTGTTGACTGAATAGAGCTGAAGAGACTCAACCAACTCTAACTGTTCAAGACGTTCAAGGACTGTCTGATAATTTTTATAGGATAAAACTCCATCAATCTGAACTAATAGCTTATCAGTCTCCAACTGAGGGACATAGGTATGAGACTGCAACAACGCGTCTAACACCTGATCAACCGATGCACCGATCAAATCGGCCATAGAATCACCATAAAAGTCATTCATTTGACGTTTTCCAGCCTCTTGATATGCCCATGCTCCTCTTATCTGTCCATCGGAAGCCTTAAATACCCGAAGCGCAAACCAACCATCAGCATCATAGCGCTGCGAGGCATTATTGATGGCTTGAATATTCATGGCCCAAGCATTTTTTAGCGAAAGAGAAAGTTGATCCTCAAGATCATAACTCGGCAAAAAATAAGGTATAGCACGCGCCTGCATAGAGCGCTCAAACGTCTCTAGAAATTCAAATGAATGTTCCTCAGCCTGTACCTGCTTAGCGGATGAATCGTCCAACACACGTCGTCCATGAGCAATATCATCCACCATTAGCCAAACCAAATAATTGGGTCTAATGGCGGGAATAATGGGTAACTGCGCCTGCTTCAATAATTTATCAACCGATGGCCGATCAAACTTAACATCTAAGCCAGTGGCAATATTTTTATCCGCCTCTGAATTAGATAATTGATTAAATCCTACCGAATCAAGGAAAGCTTTAGGGTCAATAAGAAAAGGTTTTAGCTTAGGAGACTGTAAAATTTGGCTATTTCCGGTTAATTTTATCAACATTCTAGAAAAAGCAATATCGATCCCCGCCTCTCTAGATTCTGTAGATTGATCGTCAACAGGAACTAAAACACGATATATATCAGTAGCTTGGACTACATTTACACCCAAACCAAACCATATAACAATGCCTATTAACCAACGCTTCAACAGAGTATCTCCAAATTATTTTGCAACATTGTACCAGTGCTTGATGAAAATTTGCCCAACTCAGCCTAAAATACCCCCTTTCTGTTCACTGTTGTAGGATTCTTTCATGACCAAAGCAACTCAATCTTTGAGTTACAAAGACGCAGGCGTTGATATCGACGCTGGAAATGCACTTATCGAAAAGATTAAAGGCGCCGCCAAGAGAACGCGCCGACCTGAGGTCATGGCCGGACTAGGTGGCTTTGGTGCTCTTTTTGAATTACCAACTGGTTATCAACAGCCCGTTTTAGTGTCTGGGACTGATGGCGTGGGCACAAAGTTGCGCCTAGCCTTAGATTCTGGAAAACACAGTACGGTAGGCATTGATTTAGTCGCAATGTGCGTCAACGATCTGATCGTTTGTGGTGCAGAACCTCTTTTCTTTCTAGATTATTACGCTACTGGAAAACTGGAAGTTGATATAGCCGCTTCTGTTGTCAACGGAATTGCGGATGGCTGTGAGCTATCCGGTTGCTCTCTTATTGGTGGTGAAACTGCTGAAATGCCAGGTATGTATGAAGGTGAAGATTATGATTTAGCGGGATTCTGTGTGGGTATAGCAGAAAAATCCGAGCTGATTGATGGCTCAAAAGTCGCTGTTGGCGATACGCTGATTGGTTTAGCTTCAAGTGGCCCTCATTCAAATGGTTACTCACTGATACGCAAGGTTTTGGAGGTCACAAAAACAGACCCTTCCAACACAGAATTAGAGGGCGATAAACTAATCGACCTTCTAATGGCGCCAACCAAGATTTATGTTAAGTCACTCTTAAATCTTATTTCTAAACTACCCGTCCATGCTATTGCTCATATCACGGGTGGCGGCTTACTTGAAAATATACCTCGTGTACTGCCAGACAATGCGACTGCTGTTATTAATACCAAAGCATGGAATCGTCCTATTGTATTTGATTGGCTTCAGGAGCAGGGCAATATTGAATCTCAAGAAATGTACAGAACTCTAAACTGCGGTGTTGGCATGGTAATCTGCGTTCCAGCGGAATCTGAAGCTGAAGCCCTAAAACTATTAGCTGAAAGTGGCGAACAGGCCTTTGTTCTAGGCACTATCCAAGCAACCAAAGCTGGACAGCCACAGGTTCAACTGGATGACTGATAGCATTCAATCGTCAACCGCTAAACGATTAGTTATTTTAGTGTCAGGCGGAGGCTCTAATCTTCAGTCGCTGATCGATGGCTGCGCAAGTGGCGAAATTAATGCCAGTGTATCCGCTGTTATTAGCAATAATCCCGATGCGGGCGGCTTGGCAAGAGCTGCCAAGGCAGGCATTCCAAATGTTGCGATTGATCACAGGACTTTCGATAGCCGAGAGTCCTTCGATCAGGCGTTAAGTGAATTAATTGATAGTTTTTCGCCAGATTTGGTCATTCTCGCTGGGTTTATGCGCATCCTTACTGCACAATTTGTAACCCATTATCTAGGGCGAATAATGAATATTCACCCCTCTTTGTTACCCGCTTATCCCGGCCTTCATACCCATAGGCGTGCAATTGAAGCAGGGGATCAACAAGCGGGTGCCACAGTACATTTTGTCACCCCCGAATTAGATGGCGGTCCCTCAATTATTCAGGCACAGGTTGAAATAGATTCATCGGATAATGAGGACTCTCTGGCATCCAAAGTGCTGGGGTTTGAACACAAAATTTATCCAGAAGCTGTTAAATGGTTCTGTGATAACCGATTAGTGATGGAAAACAACCAAGTAAAGATAGATAACAGCCCAATATCCGAAAGTGGAATTATTTATAATCTCATCGAACGATCTAGCTAAGCTGTAGTCTAAGTTGATATGAAAATACTTACCTCTGTTAAAACCATATTATGCTCCGCAAATATACCTAGATTAGGCCTACTCATTAATCTCGTGTTGAGCTGTTTTGTATTTGTAGAATCAGCATACTCAAAAGAGGCACAGCATGAGGAACAGAGTAATTCGGTAGAAATACAACCCTATGACCTCCACTATATTGCTGATATTGGCGGCATAAGGATTGAATCAAGACATCAACTGCAAAAAGAAGATGGCCAATACAAGATTAAAACCAAAGCAAAAAACTTTCTCGGTAAGGTTACGGAACAGGCAAGTTTTGAAGTTTCCAAAAATGGCACTATTATTCCGATTAAATACGCCAAACATCAAAAGACCATGATGGGTAAACGCTCTGAGTTACAAGAATTCGATTGGGCTACAAATTTACTGTCGTACTCAGTGAATAAAAATCAAGGCAAAATAACTATATCGCCCGATCAATTTGATAGACTTTCCCTAATACAGCAGTTGCGACTTGATGTAGCGTCAAGCAGCAAAAAATTTGCCTACACTGTTATTAGAAAAGGGGCATTTAAACAATATCAATATCAGGTGATTGGCAATGAAATTCTCAATACTAGCAAAGGAACTTACAATACTGTGCTAGTAGAGAGACAAGAGAAAAACTCCACCAAAAAAACTAGAATGTGGTTTGCCTCTGATTGGGATTTTGCAATCCTTAAAATGGAGACATTTGAAAAGAATTCAAAAAAGACCATGGTGCTAGACCAGGGTACGTTAAATGGTATTTCAATATTACCTCTTAAAAATACAGCAGAGACTTAAGTATGGCATTACGAAAATCAGGCTCAAGTAAATTTATTATTGCATCTGGCAGTTTAGTGGCTGTGGCGCTTATTTTTGGCGTACTTTACAAAACAGGGAATCTGTCTAAGCAAGATGACTTCGAGTTAATGGGCGTTATACCCGAACAAATTATCATAGAAAATGCAGCTGCTGAAGCTGAAACGCCAACTGCTGAAATCCCCCAAACTCAGACTGAGTCAGCAACTACTGAAATTGAAGCGCCTAACAAGACCGAACAACAAACAGTGGTAGAGACTCCAACAAAGCCAACCACAGTGCCATTACCTGCTCTGGATGCCAGCGACCGATTAGTTCGCGAGCTTGTGCTTGAAAAACAATCTTCGCAGGATCTGTCTAAATGGTTACAGCTCGATGATTTAATTCGTCGCTCAGCAAGCTTTATGGATGGCCTTGCGCGGGGTTCTGTATCCGAAAAAATATTTCCTCTCGGGTCTCCTGAGGGCACGTTTACCACACATAGGCAAGATAATGTGATCTGGCTAAATGCCGGTAATTATGAACGCTACAATAGCGTTATCAGTATTTTACTGAGTATTGATATGAAAAAGATGGCGCAACTTTTTCATAAAGTGCGCCCCTTGCTAGAAACAGCTTTTGCCGAACTAGGCTACAGACCTAGACAGATGGACGGTATTATTCTTCAAACTATTAATAATATTCTGACCACACCAATCATCGTTGAACCATTAAAACTGACTAGAGACTCCGTGGTTTATAAATTTTCCGACCCTGAACTGGAAAGCCTAATGCCACTTCAAAAGCAGCTGTTGCGCGCCGGACCTGAAAATACCCAACGCATTCAACAACAGGCCAAAGCCCTTCGAGAGGCCTTGCTAAATCCCTGATTAGGTTTTAGGAAGAGTAACGCCCGTCTGACCTTGGTATTTACCGCCACGATCAGCATAGGATGTCTCACACACCTGATCTGACTCAAAAAATAACATTTGAGCCACGCCTTCATTGGCATAGATTTTTGCTGGCAAGTTTGTGGTGTTTGAGAATTCCAAAGTGACATGCCCTTCCCACTCTGGCTCTAAAGGTGTCACATTAACAATAATGCCACATCGAGCATAGGTTGATTTACCCAAGCAAATCGTTAGCACCTGACGCGGAATTCTGAAATATTCTACCGTTCGCGCTAGGGCAAATGAATTGGGCGGAATAATGCAGTAGTCACCTTTGATGTCAACAAAAGCATCATTATCAAAGTTCTTTGGATCCACTGTTTTTGAGTGAATATTGGTGAAAATTTTAAACTCATCGGCGCAACGAACATCGTAGCCGTAACTGGAAACACCATATGAAATCACTCGCTCATCACCATGATAGCGAACCTGCCCAGCCTCATAGGGCTCGATCATTTTATGCTGCTCGGACATTTGGCGAATCCAATGGTCTGATTTGATACTCATCTGTGTTGACTCCAACGACTTTCGAAAGGTTATAGTAAAAATTAGCCCCGTATCATACCGACTTATGGGGTTTCAGCAAACCGCTCTATTCAAAAACAATCTGCGGTGATGATTCAGCTTCTGATTGCTCTAGCTCTGCCATTAAACGCTCTGCTATCTGCTCATAATGTGAGGTTATTTCTGGTTTGATCTGCGAGATTGAAATTGGCTTACCCGCATCACCCTGTTCACGAATAGCGCGATCGAGGGGCAAACTACCAAGTAGTTGAGTTTTATATTGGTCTGCAACCGTTTCACCACCCCCGTCACCAAAAATAGACTCTTCCGCTCCACAGCTTGAACATATATGGGTTGCCATATTTTCAACAATACCTAGAATCGGTATGTTTACTTTTACAAACATCTCGATTCCCTTTTTAGCATCGAGTAAAGCGATATCTTGGGGTGTAGTGACTATCACTGCACCAGAAATTTGTACCTTTTGCGCCAAAGTCAGTTGAATATCCCCTGTTCCCGGCGGCATATCAACCACCAAAACATCTAATTCACCCCAATCTGTTTGCTGAAGTAATTGCTGTAATGCGCCGGCGGCCATTGGCCCTCGCCACAGCATAGGAGTTTTATCTGTTGTTAGGTATGCCATCGATATAGTGGCTAGACCATGAGCCATAACAGGTTTAAAGAATTTTTCATTAATTACCTCAGGTCGCTGATTTTCGGGTACTCCAAGCATCATCGCGATGCTTGGACCATAGATATCTGCATCCAGAAGACCCACCGACTTACCCAGTGATTGTAGGGCTAATGCGATATTGACCGCTGTGGTTGATTTACCTACGCCACCCTTACCGGATGCAACTGCAATAATATATTTAACCTTTTCTAACACAAAGACCCCTTGTTACTGGTAACTTTTAAATGAAATGACTGAATTGCACATGAAAAGTTGGTGCAAAATCGCTATAGTATCGACCTCTTACAATCATCGGAAAAGAAAATCTCGACCATGACAGAAAAGCGCCAAATTTTGGTTACTAATGCCCTTCCATACGCTAATGCCGCACTGCATTTGGGGCATATACTCGAATATACGCAAACCGATGTTTGGGTTCGCTTTCAACGTATGCGCGGACACCAATGTTACTATGTTTCAGCCGATGATGCCCATGGTACTGCAATTATGCTTAAGGCGGATGAAAAAGGCATTAGTCCCGAGCAACATATTGCCGATATGCGCAGTATTCATGAAGCGGATTTTCGCGATTTTCATATTAGTGTTGATAATTATCACAGCACTCACTCGGATGAAAATAAACAGTACGCTGAATTAATCTATAACCGATTAGTCGAAAATAATCATATTGCTAAGCGTGAGATCACCCAAGCTTTTGACGCTGAAAAACAACTTTTTCTTGCTGATCGCTATATCAAGGGTAGCTGTCCAAAGTGTAAAGCTGAAGATCAGTATGGCGACAACTGTGAAGCCTGTGGTGCCACCTACTCACCTACAGACTTAATCCATCCGGTTTCTGCGCTATCTGGCACTACACCCATCGAGAAACAATCAACCCATTACTTTTTTAAACTGCCAGAATTTACCGAGTTTTTAAAATCTTGGACCCGCAGTGGCGCGGTGCAAGACGAGGTGGCTAACAAACTAGGTGAGTGGCTAGAAAGTGGGCTACAGGAATGGGATATCAGCCGCGATGCGCCTTATTTTGGCTTTGAAATCCCTAATGCGCCGAATAAATTTTTCTATGTATGGCTCGATGCCCCCATTGGCTATATGGCCAGCTTTAAAAACCTATGCGACCAACAAAATTTAGATTTTGATCAATTCTGGGCGGCTGACAGCTCGGCTGAGCTCTATCACTTTATCGGTAAAGATATTGTTAATTTCCATGCCCTGTTTTGGCCGGCCATGTTAACTAGCGCGAATTTCAGAACACCAACCAAAGTTTGTGTTCATGGTTTTGTTACTGTGAATGGTAAGAAAATGTCTAAATCGAGAGGCACTTTTATCAATGCCCGCTGTTATTTAGACCATCTTAATCCTGAGTACCTGCGCTATTACTATGCCTCTAAATTAACGGCCTCGGTGGAAGATATCGATCTTAACCTTGAAGACTTTATCCAGAAGGTTAATAGTGATCTTGTGGGTAAGGTTGTGAACATTGCCAGCCGTTGCGCCAAATTTATTACCAAGGGTAATGACGGAATTTTATCCTCAACTATTGCGGATAACGCTCTTTGGCAGCAGGTGAGCGAAGCAGGAACAGTGATTGCCGATCACTATGAGAATCGCGAGTACAGTAAGGCGATTAGAGAAATCATGGCTCAGGCTGATGCCGCCAATGAATATATTGCTGCCAAGGAACCTTGGAAACTTAATAAAGATCCAAGCCAGCATCAGCAGGTGCAAGATATTTGCTCATTAGGGATTAATCTCTTCAGACTACTTTTAACGTATTTGAAACCAGTGATTCCTGCTATGGCTGCCGATGGTGAAGCTTTCCTTAATGATCAGTTAACTTGGGAAAGTATCGAACAACCCTTAACTGGACATCAAATAAATAACTTTAAACCACTGCTACAGCGGGTGGAAAAAGAAAAGGTTGACGCTATGGTTGAATCTAGCAAACAGGAAGTAGCACAGGCGACTAAGGTCGCGCTTGAGGGGCCGTTGGCCGGCGAGCCGATTGCCGATGAAATTAATTTTGATGATTTTACTAAAGTTGATCTTCGGGTTGCCCGTATTGTGAAGGCCGAAGCGGTTGACGGTGCGGACAAGCTACTTGCGCTGACATTAGACCTAGGTGGTGAGACCAGAAATGTGTTTTCTGGCATCAAATCATCCTATCAACCTGAAGATCTTGAAGGCAAATTAACGGTAATGGTCGCCAACCTAGCGCCACGAAAAATGCGCTTTGGCGTTTCCGAGGGCATGGTTTTGGCTGCAGCTGACAATAATGGCATCTATCTACTATCACCAGATAGTGGGGCAATGCCGGGACAAAGAATTACGTAATTGAGTATCAATAATGGATTAAAAAAGGGATTTTATTAGTCTCTGTAGTAAATTTGTTATTCCCAAATGGACTAAAAACTATTTTTATATATATTGAATAGAGGTAGTTGATTCCATGATAATACGAACCTATTAGAGCAATTTGAGTAATACATGCAAGAAGTCGCGGTAATCTTGGTCAGCTCAGTGCTGATCAACAACTATGTACTGGTGCAGTTCCTCGGACTGTGCCCGTTTATGGGCGTGTCGAAAAAACTTGAATCTGCTATTGGCATGTCTGCTGCAACTACGTTTGTATTAACGCTTACCGCTATGGTCAGCTATGTGGTTGATAGAGCCGTTCTAATTCCATTAGAGCTAGAATATTTACGCACTATCAGTTTTATTATGGTGATTGCCGCTGTTGTGCAGTTTACTAAGATGTTTATCGAAAAAACCAGTCCAT
>JAQWMF010000068.1 GCA_029246925.1 Porticoccaceae bacterium | reverse complement strand
ATCAAGATTTTGACGATGTAGCCGATAATCTTATTCATATTATTCTAAAAGGCTGCGGCATCAAACCACCGCCTTCAATCACCAAAATAAACGTCTAGGCAAAAGAAAACCCGCAATAAACTCAGTTATTGCGGGCTTCGAGGTGCTATCAGCTAACTCTTGATTTAGCTGAACATAAAAACTCAGAAATTAGAAATTCCAAACGGTTAGCAACTGTACTGTGGATTCATTTTGATCTTTCTGACCCAACTTATTTTTCCAATACTGATACTCAAGACCGACATAGAAATTGCCCGCTTCATTACCGAGGGCTTCACCCAGATCCATACGCAATTGAGGCTGCATTAAAATCCAATTTTCTTTTTCAGACTGTTTAGCACCCGATGTATTTATTACATCTCGCCCTGCAATATATTCCGCATGGCCCTCAACACTCCAACTAAAACCACCGGCCTTAAAGGGGTAAGCCCAGTTAAAATCAAGCATATAAGATGACTCTTCTTCGTTTGCGTTTGCTCCAGTAGTCACATTGTTATAGCCTGTAATATCTAAGTTAGCAAAAGCAAATCCCGGTAAATCTAAAGCTAGTCTTACACCTGGCAAAAACCAAGTACTATCAACTGCTGGTGCAAAGTTAAATCCAGCAATAAGCCCTACATCCTTAACTGCACCAAAACTCATATCATTGCCTGTAATAGCACCCAAGCTAAAATTCGAGTACCACTCACCATAAAATTCAGACTTACCATCTTTTACACGCGAATGATCGATAAAAAAGAAATTATCGCCATACTTATGACCACCCGCATGTTGAAAGGTAATAATACTGGTATCTTCGTCTTTTTTGGAAAATGGATTAAGTAAATCACCATTGCTGTAATGAACCTCGGTACTACTCCATATTTCCGCCTGTGAACTAATCGCAAATGTTGTTGCAAGCAACGCTGCCCCTAAGTGTGTTATCCATTGTTTAAATTGCATTGTGTCTCTCCTTAATTAAAAAATATTTCCCTGTGTATAAAGTACTTTTTACTTGGGCAACTTCCCTTGAACACCCTCTACATACCATTTCATACCCAACATCTCGCCATCAGACATGGCTTTACCTGCGGCTACCTGCACCTTACCAGACTGATCCTTAATTGGACCGGCAAAGGGGTGCAACTTGCCATTGGCAATAAGACTTTTAGCATGATCAACCACAGCTATAGCCGTTTTTGGAACCTGCTTATTGTAAGGCGCTAAATCAAGCGCATTATCAGATAAACCACCCCAGACATCTTCAGACGTCCAAGTGCCATCCAATACCGCCTGTGCTTTGGCTGTATATAGCGGCCCCCAATTATGCGCGGTTGCCGTCAAATGTGCCTTGGGACCATAGACCGACATATCTGAGTGGTATCCAATCGCATAAACACCTTTTTTCTCTGCAGCGTTAATAGGTCCCGGGGAATCAGTGTGCTGAGTCACCACATCCACACCCATATTAATCATAGTATTTGCCGCTTCACTCTCCTTACCTGGGTCATACCAACTGCTTACCCATACCACCTTAACCTCAGCTTTAGGGTTAACCGCTCTAGCACCCAATGTAAACGCATTAATACCTCGGATCACTTCGGGAATGGGGAACGAGGCAACATAGCCCAATAGATGACTTTTGGTCATCAAGCCAGCGACCATACCGGTGAGATAACGACCCTGATAAACGCGGTCAAAATAGGTACCCACATTCTTCGAGCGCTTGTAGCCAGAGGCGTGCTCAAATTTTACATCTGGGAACCTTTTCGCCACCTTAAGCGTAGGATTCATATAGCCAAACGAGGTAGTGAAAATCAGCTTATTACCTGCTCTAGCTAACTCTGTAATTACTCGCTCTGCATCCGCACCTTCAGCCACACTTTCTACATAAGTGGTTTTGACCTTTTTCCCGAGTTTCTTTTCCATGTAAAGACGTGCATTGTCATGGGCATAGGTCCAACCAGCATCACCGGTAGGCCCCACATAAACAAAAGCCACCTTTAATGGGTCATGATCCTTAGCAAAGGATAGCGAAGACAATCCCAGACTCAATAGACCAATGATTAGCACTTTAAAGCAACAATACTTCCTTATAGCCAACATATTTTTTCTCCATTTTAAAAAAATAATTTCAACTTCACCTAAAACCCATTTAAACCAATGATTTAATGCGCACCATGAAATGACTTGCCAAGCGACATAGGCGCAAATAACTTGATTCGCTGCTGGTTTCTTGACAGCAAAACGAGCACTACAACAGTTGCCACATAAGGCAGTGTCGCCAAAAGATTCGACGAAACAGAGAGACCAAAACTCTGTAATACCAAATGCATAATGCTCATAAATCCAAATAGG
>JAQWMF010000067.1 GCA_029246925.1 Porticoccaceae bacterium | reverse complement strand
AGCTATCATTTTCCCCTTTAACCATCTTGCTATCACGTTTCCATTCATAACTAACTTGTCCGTCTATACCGTCTTCATCGGTTACTATGGCTTTTAAAACTTGGTTTTGTATTGCTTCACCCTGAATAGTAATGATGCCTTCATTATCAACATTTACTACATCAATAGTGAATTGATATGAGATTAATGTTTTATCATCGCTGATTGTAAGTTTTACATCATTATTTGTATCAGTATGCTCATTTTTGGGTATACCCTCTAACTGAATACTAAAGTTGTTTTTGCCCGTTAATGTAATCCTGCGATTATCTTTATTTGCAAAAGATAGCCAATCGGGTCGCTTATCTAATACAGCGATTAAATTAGTGCTATCAGGATCTTCGATTTTAAATTTTGCAGTATATTGCGACCCCTCATTAACAGTGTCTTCCTTTGGTGGCTTGGATATAAATTTAGGAGGGTCATCTTCTAACGAAATATTAATATCAACTCTTGCCGGATCACTACAATCCTTTTCGTCACAGGCTTTAAAGGTAAAACTATCAATATCCGTATTGGCTGAGGTAGCGTCATAAATTAATTCACCTTTAACAATATGTGGATTATCGCTAGATGCAATTTCAATTTTTCCATTTTCATCACTAAGAATACCCTCTTTCGGTAGCTTTATAATAATAAAGATTTCAGAAGCTGCACCATCGGCATTAGCACCTGAGAGAATAATATTTTGTTGTTTATTTTCTATAAGCGATAGAGCTTTATCGCCTATTTGAGACTCTGCTATCGGCACATTATTCTTTTTGTCTGAATCGTTATCTATCTTGGAATCATCCTTTTTTTCTGGTTCAGTTTTATCAGAGGTATTGCCTTCCTTGGAAGCCTTATCTTTATTAGTGTCTTTGTCTTTATCTTTGTCTTTATCTTTGTCTTTATCTTTGTCTTTATCTGCATCCTGCTTATTACTGTTAGTATCATCTGTCTTAGATTCAGCCTGTTTTTTTGGTTCAGTTTTATCGGAGGTATTGCCTTCCTTGGCAGCCTTATCATCCTTAGTGTCTTTATCTTTATCTTTGTCTTTGTCTTTATCTTTGTCTTTATCTGCATCCTGCTTATTACTGTTAGTATCATCTGTCTTAGATTCAGCCTGTTTTTCTTGTTGTTTTTTAGCCTCATCTTCCGCTTTTTTATTAGCCTCATCTTCCGCTTTTTTAGCAACGGCTATTTCCTCTTTACTGGCTTGTGTAGCAGGTTTCTGTTTAGACGCGTCTGATTGATCAGTGTCATCCTTATCCACTAACTTTATATTCTTTTTTTGGGGATCAGTACCTGATTGGATAGGTTGATCAGCAACATCAGATGTAGAAAAAATATTTTTAATTGCGTTAACGAGGGTTTCTACAATATTTTTCTGTTTATTTAGTGTATTTAGGTTTACGTTATCTTGTAAATCAGAGGAATTTTCAATAATTGGAACATCATAACCATTAGATTTTTGAGCGTTAGAAATAGCTTCAGTTGAATTTTTAATGACTGGATTATCTTTAAATTCTTCATTTCTATTAACCACTTCTTTCTTAGTCAGATCAACCTCTCTATTGGCTTCTTTTTCCGCTGTCGAAATCTGGTCTGAGGAATCTAAGGCGACATCATTATTATACGCTTTAGAAATGGCAAGGTGGCCTGAATTTGCATTGATATTGGACGTTGGCTGATTGGCTATAGTTTGAGCATTGTTAATTTCGGAATTAATTTTAGTGTTTATATCAGCAACTACTAGTTCAAAAGGATCCAAACTATCGGAGTTTCCATAGGCATCTGTAACGGTAATAATAATTTCTTTAATATGTTCTACATGACCAGCTTTCGGCTGGCCAATTAATTGACCTGTCTGCTTGTTAAACCTTGCCCATTTGGGTTTATTTTGAATGCTAAATATATGTTTATCTTTACCTATATCTAAGTCTATATCTTTTATTTTAGGCGTAAATTTATAGTTCTTTCCGGCTGACACAAATTCACTGGGAGTGCCTGATATCATAGGGCTATCGTTAGTATTGATAACCTCAATACCAAAGGGCATTAGGCTAGCTTTTCCGCCTTGGTTATCCAACACACTTATAATAATATCTTCGCTAATACCAACATCTGAATTACTCGGTCGTCCAGATAAACTCCCTATTCTGCTATCAAATGTTGCCCATTTTGGTCTGTTTCTTATACTAAATACCAACTGGTCGTTTTCCAGATCATTGGCAAGTGGTGTAAAGCTATAATACTCATCCTGCTTAATTGTTAGATCTGCAGTCCCGGTAATAGTCGGCGCACTATTGTGCAAATTGTTAATTTGCTCTGAATCAGTATTATTTAGTAGGGAATCATCAGGTTTATTGAGGTCAATGGCGCTGTCATCATCAATGACCAATTCAGAGTTGGTTTTCTGTTCAGTACTAGATTTTTGAGTTTCGCCAGAGTTGTCTGATTTGTTATCGCCAGCAGTGCCAAGCAATATTGAGCTTAAAAATAAGATCAAACCGATATTCATCTATCACCTCAACAGTATTCCATTAGCGCGAAGTGTCAAACAGTAGATACCGATCTAGAATTGCAAAAATTTAACGATCTAAACAATACTAACTACGAAAGGCTATCAATCAATAGGTGATTAAAAAACCACCTATTCATAACTTAATAATAGCAGGTAACTATTAAAATTTAGATAATTAGAGACTGTGACTTAGGAGATAGATATTTAATTATTTTGTGAAATTGCAGCAGCACCCTGCCGTCGCGGGTCTGCACTACCCTCTAAATAATTTTCTTTAGCGGCAATGCTTTGAGTTGAACCCAGAACCCGCGACTTAGGTTGAATAGAATGTCCCATTGATCGCAACAAAGACAGAGTATCTTGTGAAATACCCTTTTCATAATACACTTCGTCTGGTAACCATTGGTGATGTATTCGCGGGGCCGCAGTAGCCTCAGCTATACCCATGCCAAATTCTGCCCAGTTCAAAATTATCTGTAACACAATGGTAATGATAGTGCTGCCACCCGGACTTCCTGTTGCCAATATTGGCTTATTATTGGCATCAAATAAAATGGTTGGCGTCATTGAAGACAGTGGGCGCTTTTTGGGCTGTATAGCATTAGCAGTGCCACCGATCAGACCATAGCCGTTGGCTGAACCCGGTTTTGCAGAAAAGTCATCCATTTCGTTATTCAGTAAAAAACCTGCACCCTCAACAGCTATGCCACTGCCATAGGCAAAATTTAATGTGTAGGTGTTACTGACAATATTGCCATGCTTATCCCATGTTGAAAAATGCGTGGTTTCTTCGCTTTCATTTGATTGTGAAGTAACCCAGCTATCAAGCCCTGGGTAAACATCTTTTGAGCGGCGTGCTTTATGTGGGTTGATCTGTTCGCTTATCGCCTTAGCATAGGACTTGCTAATAATTTTTTGTACTGGCACAGGCGTAAAATCTGGATCACCAAGATACAGGCTGCGATCTGCATAGGCAGAGCGCATGCCTTCAATTAAGAGGTGGATAGAAGCAGCGTTGTTATGCCCCAACTTCGCTAAATTGTAGTTCTCTAAAATATTTAGCATTTGGATCAAATGCACGCCACCAGATGAAGGTGGCGGCATAGCGCAGAGACTAATTGATCTGTAGGAACCGCAGACTGGTTCACGCTCAACAACCTTATAATTAGCTAAATCCTGTAGCGAGATCAGTCCCGCTGAACGATGCATTTGCTTAACAATAAGCTCGGCAGTTTTACCTTTATAAAATCCAGAACCACCCTGCTTAGATATTCTGTTGAGGGTCGAACTAAGATCTGACTGAACTAAAACATCACCAGGAAGATAATAATCACCCTCTGCTTTATAAAAGTAATCTTTGGAAGCTTTGTGTTTATGCAGGCGTTTTGAACTTAGGAGCAATGAATCAGAAAGATCATGATTTACCTTAAACCCCTTACTAGCGAGCTTTATCGCAGGTTTTAAAACCTCTGAAACCGACATGCTGCCATAGTTATCAAGCGCATGAAGCAATCCAGCAACAGTCCCCGGAACACCAGAGGATTGGGCGCTAAATCGCGCTTTGGCATTATCGACATCGCCATTTTGATCTAAAAACATATCTTTATTGGCGGATAAAGGTGCCATTTCTCGATAATCGATGGCAATGGTCTTATTTTCTTTTGCTAAATACACCATCATAAAGCCACCGCCACCCAAATTGCCGGCTCTGGGTAAGGTGACTGCTAAAGCAAAACCTGTGGCTACAGCGGCATCGATGGCATTACCTCCCGCCTCAAGAATATCGGCCCCCACCTGACTGGCTATCGTCTCTTGCGATACCACCATGCCTAGCTGACTGACAACAGGATGAAAACGTGCATTCTTATCAAGAAAAGTGGTATGGGCTCCATCAGCACCTATTGTAGAGCTGCTAACTATAGCTAGGAACCCTATCATAATCGATGTAACCGTTGCTTTGATCTTCACCAGACTTGATCCTTTGTAAGGGTTATTTATCATTAATGATAAAACTATAACAAAATATGTGAGAATATTTTGTCCGTCGAAACAAAATAATAAAATTAGCGCCTATCAAGGCAGATTAATTTAATAAATTCGGTATAATTGGTTCTATAACGTTTGCTTTTAATTTTCTTTGAGCTAATCAACTTGAATACAGAATTTCTCGGTAAAAACATCTCTGGCCTATTTACAATTCCCTCTGGCATTGTCACTACGGCCACTTCAATAATCCAAGCAACCTTTGATGACATACCGCAAATTGGTGTGATCACCACCAAAAGCGTTGGCTTAGAGTCACGCGCGGGTAATCGTGAACCCGTTTATAGTCAGTATGCCCCTGGATGCTTTGTTAATGCGGTTGGCTTAACCAACCCGGGTGCTCGTATTGCAGCAGAATTAATGGCTGATTTAAAGGTGCCAGAAGATCGCTTTCTGTTAACCTCTATTTTTGGCGGCAGCGTTGAGGAATTTGTTGAGGTGGCAAAAATTATGGCGCCAGTATCGGACGGCCTTGAGCTTAATCTATCCTGCCCGCATGCCACCGGTTACGGTATGGCGATGGGTCAAGACCCTGATCTAGTTCGTAAAATCACTGCGGCTGTCAAAGCAGTAGTCGATATACCTGTGGTGCCGAAATTAACCCCTAATACACCTAATATCGCTGAAATAGCATTAGCTGCTGTTAAGGGTGGTGCCGATGCTATCTGTGCCATTAATACTCTTGGGCCTGGCTATACGTCGGCTCATGGACACCCAGTTCTAAGCAACGGTGCCGGTGGTATGTCTGGAAAGGCAGTGTTACCGATTGCGCTTAAATGTATTCGTGAAATACGCGCAGTTTGTGATTTACCCATTATTGGCTGTGGCGGCATTAGCAGTGCTGCTGATGTCCGTGAAACTATGGATGCAGGTGCTGATATTGTGGGTGTTGGTTCTGCCCTAACCGGATTAACAACCGCTGAAATGGCTGACTATTTCAATCAGCTAGAATCTGATATTTGCTTTGCTTCAAATAAAGCTGAAAACCATATTCGCTATGATATTGATATGAATTTTGAGCCTGTTGTACTGGTGAAAAATGAGCGTATTTGTGACGATATCTGTGTGCTTACCTTTGACCGTAAAATTAATATTCAAGCGGGTGAGTTTGTCTTTCTTTGGGTGCCCGGTATTGGCGAGAAACCCTTCTCTGCCCTATCAGATGACCCCTTCCAGTTAGCCGTTATTGATGTGGGTATTTTTACTCATGCACTAATGGATCTTAAAGTTGGCACTGAAGTATACGTTAGAGGACCCCATGGGATTGCAGTTCAGCCTCATGATGACGCGAAAATCATGGCTGTCGCGGGTGGCACTGGCCTAGCTGCTGTTTATCAGCTAGCTAGAGATTTCGGTAATGCTGAAATATTTACTGGTGCACGTTCGGCAGAGCGTCATTATTATCTTGATGAATGTCAAAAAATCGCTGATGTGCATATAGCAACAGACGATGGCAGTCTTGGCTTCAAAGGTTTTGTGACTGAGATGCTGCGCGCGCGGTTGCAAGAAATGTCTAAGCAAGAACTTGAGAATATTATGTTCTACAACTGTGGTCCTGCGCCTATGGTTCATGCAGCTGCAGCGGTTCAACGGGAGTTCTGTGGCGACCATCAAATTCATAGCGCTATAGACTATCTCACCAAATGCGGTGTTGGAATCTGTGGCGCCTGTGCAACCCCTGAAGGCAAACGTATCTGTGTAGACGGTCCGTTTATTCAGGGCGATCCAGCACCAAAAAGCTAAGGGTAATATTTCTTATTGGAGCTTGCCATTGTGCGCATAGATTGGGTGGGCTGGTATAGCTCAGCAATATTCCTGTAACTATCCGCTTTTTCACAGATAACATCTAACCCCTGCTCGTCCATCCAGCGACAGATCCCTCCTCTGAAAGGAGGGAAACCAACACCCCATATCAAAGCCATATCCGCCTCTATTGGGGAATCAACAATCCCCTCATCTAAACAGTGATTCATTTCTATAGCGAGGGGTAATAACAGTCTATCAATTATTGTTTGTGGGTCTATTTCTCTACTGGCACCTGATAGTGACTCAAGTAATTCGATACTTTTCGAATCTATTGTTTTTTCAGGTCGACCGCCTTTGCCTGCGGTATAACTGTAATAACCCAAACCATTTTTTTGACCCTGCCGACCAGATTTCAATAGTATTTCTGTCGGGGTTGTATGATCAATAATAAATCGTTCTGGTATACCCTCAGACATAACGGCGTAACAATGAACAATGGTATCTAAACCAACAACATCCATTAAATAAGCGGGCCCCATGGGCATGCCCCACTGTTCCATTACCTGATCTATCTGTTCAAAACTAACGCCATCACGCAATAACAACTCCATTGCAAAGCACTGCGCAAAAAGAACCCTATTGACTAAAAAACCGGGGCAGTCGTTAATCACTATGGGTTTCTTACCCAGTCGCAATGCATGCTGGCATACGACTGCAATGGTGGAATCTGATGTATTTTCAC
>JAQWMF010000066.1 GCA_029246925.1 Porticoccaceae bacterium | reverse complement strand
GTAACTGTTACATCGGTAACACTGAGCATACCCACTCGCGGGTCGCGAACATGCTGACGAATCAAGGATGCTAGTTCTTTTTGAACTGCATCTGAAACGCGCTCAGATCTGGTAAATTCTCTTGGCATCTATCTAGCGCTCATTAAAGAGAGCGCTGCACCTGAGTAATATCATAAACTTCAATTTGATCGCCAGGTTTGACATCGTTGTAATCTTTAACGCCAATACCACATTCCATACCGTTGCGCACCTCTTGGGCATCATCTTTAAAGCGCCGCAGTGACTCTAGTTCACCTTGGAAGATAACTACATTATCACGTAGAACACGAATTGGTTTGTTGCGATATACAACACCTTCGGTGACCATACAGCCAGCAATTGCACCAAACTTAGGCGATCTAAACACGTCCCTTACCTCAGCATTACCAACAATTTCTTCTTTGGTTTCAGGCGCTAACATACCAGACAATGCCTGCTTAACTTCATCAAGAAGATTGTAGATCACACTGTAGTATCGAACTTCAATTTGCTCTTTTTCGGCTAACTGACGAGCAACGCTAGAGGCTCGCACATTAAAGCCAAGAACAATCGCCCCTGTAGTTAATGCAAGGTTGACATCAGATTCAGTAATACCACCAACACCAGAGGCCACAATTTCAACCGCAACTTCATCGGTAGCAAAATCATTTAGAGCGCTAGTTAAGGCTTCAAGTGAACCGCGAACATCAGTTTTAACAACCAAGGGCAGTTTATTCACTTCACCCGATTCCATATCGGTAAACATATTTTCTAGCTTGGCTGCCTGCTGCCGCGAGAAACGCTCTTTACGCGCTTTATCCTGACGCTGTTGGGCAATCTCTTTGGCTTTTCTTTCGTCTGCAACTACGAAGAATTCATCACCCGCCTGAGGTGGCTCATCAAGACCAAGAATTTCAACCGGAATCGATGGACCTGCTTCAGCCGTTGGCTGTCTTGCGTCATCATTTAATGCGCGAATTTTACCAACGCTTTCACCGGCCAGTATAAAGTCACCTTTACGCAGGGTGCCTTGCTGAACCAAGGCGGTGGCAACAACACCGCGACCTTTATCGATTCGCGATTCAACCACAACGCCTCTAGCAGGCACATCTACTGGTGCTGTAAGCTCTAATAATTCTGATTGCAGAAGAACTGCTTCTAGCAACTCATCAATACCGTCCCCAGTATGGGCCGATACTTTTATAAACTGTGTATCACCACCCCAGTCTTCAGGAATAACATCTTTTGCTGAAAGTTCTGTAGTTACTCGCTCAGGGTCTGCACCCTCTTTATCCATTTTATTAATGGCTACGACTAAAGGTACTCCTGCGGCACGGGCGTGCTGAACGGCTTCTTCTGTCTGCGGCATAACGCCATCATCGGCTGCAACTACTAAGACAACAACATCGGTACTCTGTGCGCCCCTTGCTCGCATTGCGGTAAATGCTGCGTGACCCGGAGTATCTAGGAAAGTAATCATCCCTTTGGGAGTATTAACATGGTAAGCACCAATATGCTGAGTAATACCGCCAGCTTCTCCAGAGGCTACTCTTGACTCTCTTATATAATCTAGAAGGGATGTCTTACCATGATCAACATGGCCCATTACCGTCACTACTGGTGCTCTAGGCTGTTGATCGCTGTCTGTATTTAGTTCATCGAACTGCTGGGTAAGCTGATCCTCTAGCGTATTACTGGCAGCCGCAACAGGCCTGTGCCCTAATTCTTCAACCACCAAGAAAGCCGTTTCCTGATCAATCATTTGATTGATAGTGGCCATAACACCCATTTTCATTAGCTCTTTGACAACCACGCCAGATTTAAGCGCCATCATTTGCGCTAAATCAGCGACGCTTACTTCATCGGGAATTGCTACTTCAACAATCTTTTTATCAACCGGCTTTTTAAACACATGCTTGTTATCAACTTTAAGCGCCGAAGACAGACCTGACTTAAGTCTGGGTCTTGAAGATTTACCGCCTATTGCCTCATCAAGTTCTACACGAGGTTTTTTCTTACTGCCTTTAATCGACGGCTTCTTGGCCGCTTTTCTGGCAATTTTGTCCTCATTATCGTCATCAGACGACTTAGCTTGCCGACGTCCTTTTTCAGATGTTGGCTCAGCAGGTGCAGGTGCCTGTTTAGCGGGTGTAGCAGGCTTTTTAGCTGTCTTTTCCTCTGCTTCTGTAGCAACTTCAGCTACTTTTTTGGTTTCTTCGACCGCTTTTTCTTCTAACTTTTTCTTTTCTGCTTCTTCAGCTTGCTTGGCTTCAGTTTCTGCAGTTCGACGCTTTTCAATCGCTGATTGGCGCTTTTCTTCAATATCATCTATACCAGTACCAAACTCAACTTCTGTTACTGCCTGTTCGCGACGAGCTACTTCTTCAGCCTCGACTTTAGCTTGAGACTCTAGATCTTCTTCGCTACGCTTAACGTAAGTTCGTTTTTTGCGTACTTCAATATTGACCGTTTTCTTGCTACCCGATTTCAGAGTACTCATGGTCTTTCGACGCAATACAATCTTCTTAGGCTCGCCCGACTTTTCACCATGCAAGCTTTTAAGGTATGCAAGAAGAACTTGTTTTTCTTCGTCCGATACAGTGGTATCCGCCGAACTGTGACTTAAACCAGCTTCTTTCATCTGCAATAGCAGACGATCCACAGAAGCCCCTACGGTTTTCGCTAATTCATTTACTGTCACTTCAGCCATTGTTTTCGCCTCTAAATTACGCCCGATGATTTATCTATTATTCAAACCAAGGTGCGCGAGCTGTCATAATTAATGACGCCGCTTTTTCTTCGTTCATGCCTTCAACATCCATAATATCGTCGACCGCTTGTTCGGCCAGATCTTCCATGGTGATGATGCTTTTTGCCGCTAACTTAAGGGCTAGCTCTTGATCCATGCCTTCCATATTAAGAAGGTCATCCGCAGGTTTTGCATTGGATAATTGCTCTTCGCTTGCTAGAGCCATAGTTAATAACGCATCTTTTGCTCGTGCGCGTAACTCTTCGGCAATATCTGCATCAAAACCTTCAATTGCACTCATTTCTTCCAATGGAACATAAGCCACTTCTTCAACGCTGGTAAAGCCTTCTTCTACTAATACAGTAGCAACATCATCATCGACATCGAGCGCATTCATTAGCTTTTCAATCACATTAACAGATTCAGATTGCTGCTTCTCTTGCGCGTCTTCGATAGTCATGACATTAATGGTCCAACCTGTAAGCTCTGAGGCCAGTCGAACATTTTGACCACCTTTACCAATTGCCTGAGCTAGATTTTCCTCATCAACTGCAACATCCATTGAGTTGCTGTCTTCATCGACAACAATAGACTCAACTTCGGCTGGCGCCATAGCATTAATCACTAACTGAGCGGGGTTATCATCCCAGAGTACGATATCAACACGCTCATCATCGAGATCATTTGAAACGGCCTGAACTCGCGCACCACGCATACCAACGCAAGCACCGACTGGATCGATACGTGCATCTTTGGTTTTAACAGCAATTTTGGCACGTTGACCCGGATCGCGTGCAGCACCTTTAATTTCAATCACACCTTCAGCGATTTCTGGCACTTCAATCTGGAATAACTGCACAAGCATTTCAGGCGCAGAT
>JAQWMF010000065.1 GCA_029246925.1 Porticoccaceae bacterium | reverse complement strand
AATGCTCAAACAGGTGAAGTGACTGTTAATGAGAATATAGACTTTGGCGCTCAATCTAGTTACAGCTTTAGTATTCTTGCTAACGATGGTGTACAGCTATCATTTCAGTCGGTAACACTTGATGTTGTTGATCAGGATTTAGAGGCGCCGGTTATAATTTCTTTGGACTCTGCAACTATTAATGAAAATAGTGGTGCAGATCAGGTTATATATACCGCAATTTCTCAGGATGAATCTGTTGTTAGCTATAGTTTGGTGGCTGGCCATGATGCCGATTTATCAATTGATTCGGTGACAGGTGAGGTGAGTCTTTCGTCAGATCCTGATCATGAAGTTAAAACTGAGTATAGTTTTATTGTGGCGGTCGAAGATGCCGAAGGTAACTCTGTTCAGCAATCGGTGACTGTTTCAGTTGTCGATCTTGATGATGCTAACCCAACCATAACCTCTGGCATTACAGCTACTGCCATTGATGAAAATAGCGGTTCTGGCCAAGTGATTTATACAGTTACTGCAGATGATAGTACCGATATAAGTGATGGCGTGACGTTTAGTCTTTCAGAAGATAGTGATGAAGCGTTAATTATTAATGCTTCATCAGGGCAGGTGAGTTTAATAGATGATCCTGATCATGAAGTAAAAACAGAATATAGCTTTACCGTCATTGCTACAGATGTAGCGGGCAATGAGAGTGCCGGTCAGTCAATGACCCTAGCTATCAATAATCTGGATGATACCTTACCTACGATCACTTCTGATGGAACAGTCACTGCCATTGATGAAAATAGCGGCGCTGGTCAGGTTATTTATACGGCCACAGCAGAGGATGTTGGCGATGGGACAGATGGCTTGGTAAGCTTTAGCTTGGCAGCAGGCAGTGATGATGGACTTTCAGTTGATGCCGTTACAGGTGAGGTATCTATTACCGCTGATCCTAATTACGAATCCAAAGACCAATATAGCTTTACCGTAGTTGCTACGGATACTGCTGGCAATCAAGATGAGCAGGCACTATCACTAAATATTAATAATCTTGATGAGTTGGCCCCTGTCTTTAACTCCTTGGTCAATGCTTCTGTTCTTGAGAGCGCGCCTTCAGGCAGCTTGGTCTATCGTACGCTTGTTGATGATAGTGCAGATACCAGCGCAGGGGTAACCTTTAGTCTCACCGGCGATAGTGATTCGGCTTTAAGTATTAATGATCAAACGGGTGAAGTTACCCTCAATGAGGCATTGGATTTCATTGAGCAATCCAGTTATAGCTTTACCGTAGTTGCTACGGATGCTGCTGGTAACCAATCTCAGCTACCTGTGACACTTTCGGTGATTGATCAGGATCTAGAGCCGCCAGAATTTACCTCTGCAACCACTGGAAGCATTGATGAGAATAGTGGTGATAGCCAAGTTATATACACGGCGCTTACCAATGACGAATCCATTGTTAGCTATAGTCTAACCGAAGATAGCGATGCCAATTTAACTATCAATGCATCTACGGGTGAGGTTACATTATCCGCAAATCCAAATTATGAAGAAGTCACAGAATACAACTTTACGGTAATGGCCATAGATACCATGGGCAATGAAAGCCTGCCACATTCAGTGGTTATCGATGTTAATAACCTCGATGATACGCCGGCAACCATAACCTCTGGTGATATTGTTAATGCTATTGATGAAAACAGTGGTGCTGGACAGGTCATTTATACGGCGACTGCCGATGATAGTGCTGATGTAAGTGGTGGCATTACCTTTGCTTTAACTGATGGTAGTGATGATGCGCTTTCTATTGATGAAAGCACGGGTGAAGTGACGCTTTCGGTGAATCCAAATTTTGAAGATCAGGGTCAATACAGTTTTGCCGTCATTGTCACGGATACAGCAGGTAATATTAGTGCTGAAAAATCATTAGTTCTGGACATTAATAACCTTGATGATACGGCGCCAATTGTTACCTCTGCAAGCTCGGCAACAGATCTTATTGAAGATACGGGTGAAAATCAGGTTATCTACACAGCTACAGCAGATGATAGTGCTGATATTAGTGGTGGTGTTACTTTCAGTTTAGAAACCGATGATGCTGCTCTGACCATTAATGAAGTCACAGGTGAGGTCAGGCTTTCAGATAACCCAAGCTATATGGTTAAGGCCTCTTATGGCTTTACAGTTACCGCTACTGATGCTGCCGGAAATTTGAGTACATCTCAGGCAGTTACTCTAGCTATTTTAGAGGCAGCGCCACCAATTCCAGTGATCAGTTTAGACTCCGATACCGGTTCTTTTACAGATGATAGTATCTCGCAGACGGGTTTAGTTAATGTGTCTGATTTAAAGCAAGGCGCTACATGGGAATACAGTCTTGATGATGGTGAGTCCTGGACAGATGGGGTGGGTACATCATTTACGATTGATTCTGATGGGGTTTATCCAGTCAAGGTGCGACAAACTAATGCCTCTGAAACCTTTACTACCTCAATGGAGAATGCACTTCAGATTCAGGTTGATAATGCTGTGCCTCAGGTGCAGTCTATTACAGCAGACGCCGATGACAATAAGGTAATTATTACTTATGACGAGCTATTGAGTGATGCTACCCCCTTGGTTGATGATTATGAAGTGACCAGAAATGGTGAAGAGTTGGTGGTTGATTCTGTTGTTATAAATGGTTCAACCATCGAGCTAGCGGTGGCTAATTTAGAATCAGGGTCTCTGCAAGTTAAATACACGCCATCAGCCTCACCAAATTTAATTACAGATTTGGCTGGTAATGAGCTTATTGATGGTTTCAGTCAGATTATTGTTTCTGATGGATATATCCGTGGTGCAGTGGTCTATGAAGATGTTAATAATGATGGAATTGCTCAGGATACAGAAATCATTGACGGCGTTACCTCGGATGAATTTGGTCAAATCATTCTTGGAGCCCAGTATGCCGATTCACAGATTATTGTAAAAGGCGGTGTGAATATGGATTCCGGTGCGTCAAATGAGCTAGAGCTCACGGCGCCCGCAGGCTATGCAGTGATCAACCCATTGACAACGTTGGTACAGGAAATTGTTTCTAATTCATCTGGCGATGAAGAATTGACAGGTGTTGCATTAGAGGCAGCCGTAGCTGCGGCCGAGCAAGATGTAAGCACGAAGTTAGGGATTGAGCTAAACGAAGGTGAAGACCTATCTACCTATGATCCATTGTCAGATCAGTCAATTAATAACCAGAGAGTTGTTGCGCAGATTGCAACCGTACTAGCGGTGGCATCTGCTGAAGATCAAACTGTAGCAGATGATTCTTCTGATGCTGAAGCCACAGCACTGGCAAACTTAGCGGAGATTGTTACCAATTCTGAGGGTCAGCTTGAGATTGACGCTCAGATTGTTGAAGATATTTTATCGGATGGTGAAGATGGTAGCCTAGTTAGCAATTTGACTGCTTTGACAAATGCAGTTGCAGAAATGAAAGAGGCTGAAACCCTTGAAGAGGTGGTCGAGGCTCAGGCTTTGGTTATCGATAATGTTCGTCCTAATACGCCATTAACTGAGTTATCTGCGGTATCAAACCTTGGTATGTCAAATAGCGATGCTTTAACTTCAGATGATAGTCCATTAATACGATTTACCTTTGATACTCAGAAAAATGACGGTTCAGCAGTTGTTGAAGGGGATACCCTTGAGATATTTAATACAGGGATTACAGTCGCAGAAATGGTGCTATCCGATAGTGATATTAAAAATGGCTACGTGGAATATCAGTTATCCAATCTATCAGAAGGCAACTTCTTGGTGTCGGCAAGCATAACTGACCGTGCCAGTAATATGAGTTATGTGTCCAACCTGCGCTTTGAAGTAGATACTTCGGCTCTTTCCTTTGTTGAAAAACAAACAGAATTGGTTTCAGAAAATGCAGGGGAATCACAGGTTATATATAGAGCAGAAGTCGCAGAAAATGACTTTTGGAAGTTTGAATTATCTAATAATAGTGATGCTAATGTCAGTATAAATGCAGACACTGGGGTTGTGACTGTTGATCACAATCCAGATTATGAAATTCAGTCTAGCTATAGCTTTACTGTGTTGGCAACAGATAGGGCTGGAAATATAAGCTCTCAATCAGTGGTCGGTGATATTGTCAATATGGATGAGATTGCACCAGAGATTAACTCTGGTGATGCCGCTGATGCAATTGATGAAAATGGTTTATCTCAAGTCATTTACACTGCGACTGCAGATGATAGCCAGGATATTAGTGCTGGAGTGGTCTTTAGTCTAACCGAGGACAGTGATTCTGTGCTCAGTATTGATTCAGCAACTGGCGAGGTATCTATTAATGCCCCCGCTGATCATGAGCAACAGAGTGTTTACAGCTTTGGGGTAATTGCAACGGATATCGCAGGCAATGTCAGCGAAGCCCAATCGGTAACCCTTGATATTAACGATCTTGATGATGCCGCACCTTCGGTTAATTCATCTTCTGCCGCAAATTCTGTTGATGAAAACAGTGCTAGTGGTCAGATTGTTTACACCGCTACCGCTGACGATACTGCTGATGATGTGAGCGATGCTCCTATCACCTTTAGCCTAGCGGGTAGTAGTGATACAGAGTTCTCAATTAATAGTGAAACGGGTGAAGTGTCATTTAACGCTGTAGCAGACCATGAATCTGATAGTCAATACAGCTTTGCGGTGATCGCTACTGATGGTGCGGGCAATGTCAGCGAAGCGCACTCTGTAACCCTTGATATTAACGATCTTGATGATGCCGCACCTGCGGTTGATTCAGGTGATACTGCAAACTCAGTTGACGAGAACAGTGCTAGTGGTCAGATTGTTTACACTGCTACCGCTGATGATACTGCTGATGATGTGAGCGATGGTCCTATCACCTTTAGCCTAGCGGATAGTAGTGATACAGAGTTCTCAATTAATAGTGAAACGGGTGAAGTATCATTTAACGCTATAGCGGACCATGAATCTAATAGTCAATACAGCTTTGCAGTGATTGCTACTGATGGTGCTGGTAATGTTGGTGACGCTAAAACGGTTATATTGGATATTGATGATGTTGATGATACATCGCCAATTATTACCTCTTCTACAGTCAGCGCTGTAAATGAAAATAACGCTATTGGTCAGGTGGTTTATGCGGCTACAGCTGATGATTCAGCTGATGTAGAGAGTGGACCTGTAATCTTTAGCTTAGCAGAGGGAAGTGATTCTGCACTTGCCATTGATGCTAATTCCGGTGAAGTAACATTAACCGAGATTTCAGATTATGAAGTGCAAAACCAGTATAACTTTGCCGTTATTGCTACCGATGTGGCGGGCAATGCAAGTGAAGCATTCGATGTAACGCTTACGGTAAATAATCTTGATGAAGTTGCTCCAACGTTAACGTCGGGTGATACAGCCAGTTCAATTATAGAAAATAGTGTTGCAGGTCAAGTTGTATACACCGCAACAGCGGAAGATATTGGCGATGTCAGTGAAGGTGTTACCTTTAGTCTAAAAGATGCCGATAGCAGTCTATTTACTGTTGATGCAGACACTGGCGTGGTCACTTTTAACCAAATTTCCGACTATGAAATCACCAGTAATTATAGCTTTACTATTGTTGCTACTGATGGTGCAGGATTGTCAGATGAGCAAGTAGTGTCACTGGCTATAATGAATACTGATGATACTGGTCCGGTATTTACCTCCAGTGCAGCAGCAGATGCTGTTGATGAAAATACTGTAGTTGTTGGGGTTTATGCGGCACAGGCTTCCGATGATGACTCTGATCTAACCAGTGGGCCGATTACCTACAGTCTAGCTGATGATAGCAATGGTGCATTCTCTATTGATTCAGCCACAGGTGAGGTAAGTCTTAGTATGGGGCTTGATGGAGATGATAATAATCTCTATAGCTTTACCGTAGTTGCTTCTGATGGTGAGGGTAATGAGTCAAGCCAAATAGTGAGTCTATTGGTAAATGATATTGATGATACCGCACCAGTAATTACCTCAGGCGATACAGCAATCTCAGTTGTAGAAAATAGCTCTGCCGGTCAGGTTGTCTATGCGGCTACAGCAGATGATAGTAGCGATCTAAATGATGGCGCTCCGCTCACCTTTGGTATAACGGGCGCTGATAGTGATGCATTCACGATTAATAGCAATTCAGGTGAAGTTACCCTAAATGTAAGTCCTGACTATGATACGCAAAGTGCTTATAGCTTTACTGTCACAGCTACAGATAGTGTAGGTTTAGTTGGCGAGAAATTGGTTACCATGGGAGTGGGTAATGTTATTGATGCCCCACCAACATTCACATCATCTACTGTTGCAGAGATAGAAGAAAATATTGGTGTTGATCAGGTTATTTATACGGCTATCGCAGAAAGCGATGGCGGAAATAGCGATGTCACCTATAGCCTTACAGTAAATAACGTCTACTACTATCAAGCAGGAGCCATTGTTCAGAACTTTGATGTTAATGATGAAGGTGGATATTCGATGGAGCTGTCAATTGATCCTATTGTGGCATTGGCAGAGGATAACTCACTGCAAAACTATAATATGGAAATTATTTATGATATTGACGAAATTGGTCAGCTAACAGAAGATAATATTATCTTCTTGCAAGAAAAGCTTTATGTACCAATGCTGAATATTGTTGATAGCGTTGTCTCAGTTGGCGCTATTCATGTGGTATACGATTTCTCGGGACCAGATTTAATTGAGGATACTCTAGATATCTCAAATCAACCAACAATTTTAACCGTTAATTTTACTTATAACGTAGGAGTGACCTCTGCTGGTTTTGAAATTACAACAATTACTATCAATGAAAATAACGAGCAGAGAGACGCCTCTAGCGCAAGAGTGTTTGAAGATGTTGCTCTAAGCATTGCTGAAAATACTGGCGAGGTTACCCTATTATCCAATCCTGATTATGAGGCTCAGTCAGCCTATAGTTTCACAGTTACTGCCACTGATGAGTTAGGCAGTACAGAACAGACGATATTGATCAATGTATTAGATAGGGACGATTCCGCGCCAACAGTTATATCTTCAAATACTGCGGTTATTGATGAAAATAGTGGTGAGAATCAAGTTGTCTATACAGCATTATCAAATTTTTCAGATACCACATTTAGTTTGACGGATAACTCTAGCGGTCTCTTCTCCATTAATGCAACCTCTGGCGAGGTAACTCTGAGTGAGAATCCTGATTATGAATCATTACAGAGCTATAGTTTTACTGTGGTTTCCACTCTTTTAGGTTTTGATAGTCCAGAGCGCGTAGTGACCTTAACAGTCAATAATCTTGATGAGATTGCACCTAGCATTACATCTGGCAATACCGCAATTTCAATGGATGAGAATACGGGTGCTGGGCAGGTGGTTTACACTGCTATTGCCACAGATAGTGATTACAATGGCACTGAAACCACTACCTATAGTTTGGCCGCAGGTAGTGATAGCGGCTTATCAATTGATGCAAATACAGGTGAAGTAACCTTAGCAGTTGATCCAAATTTTGAGGCTCAAAGCCAATACAGCTTTACTGTAATAGCCACCGATGCGGCGGGTAATGCCAGCGCTGGGCAACCAGTGACGTTTGATATTAGTGATCTTGATGAAGTTGCACCAAGTATTACATCGGCAGATACCGCTATATCAATCGATGAAAATAGCGGTGCAGGTCAGGTTATCTATACCGCTACGGCAGATGACTCTTTAGATATTAGTGCTGGCTATACATTTAGCTTAGCGGCGGGGAGTGATGCTGCGGCATTTAGCATTAATGCAAACTCTGGCGAGGTAACACTTCTTGAGGATCCTGATTTCGAAGTTATGCCAGAATATAGTTTTGATGTTATAGCCACAGATGGAGCTGGTAATTCTGATGTTCATACAGTAACCCTAAGTATCAATGATATAGACCAGTCGCCAATGATCACCTCAGGCGATATTGATGTCATACTAGAGGGTTCAGGTTCAGATCAAGTGGTCTACACCGCAACCAGCAATATTGATGGTGCCACCTTCAGCTTGGTAGATAATACCGTTTACCCAGCAGCTGGTAATAATTCAGAGCCAGCAGTGACTGTGGTAACAATTCCTGAATTAGCTAGCACCACTCAGCATGTCTATGTATCAGAAAGCACAAAGTCTGAAGATGGCACTCAAGCCATTGTCAAGGTTAGCTACAATGCCGATGATTCGACGTTAACTGGCCTTGGTCTGCGTATTCACTATGATAGTTCGGCGTTTACATTATCCGATATATCCAATGTATTGAGTTCGGATCTATTTATTCCGCCAACCACATCGACAACGGCAGATACTGATGACTTTGATAATGATGCCAGTACAGATAGCTATATCCTAGCTTCTTGGACATCATTATTTGGCCAGTGGCCCAATGCTACGCCGACTGATTTAATGACAATGACCTTTGATATTGCCGAGGGCGCTAGCGGCTTATCAGCCATTAACTTTACCAGCAGTAGTAATGCCGCTGGTTTCGCCTTTGATGGTCAGCAGCACAATGTGGCGGTTGTTGAAAGCGCTGGGGATTCTTCTGATTCTTCAGCTGCAGCAGAGTCGGTAGTCAGCATTCCTGATCTAGCAGCTGCTACCCAGCATGTGTATGTGTCAGAGAGCACTAAGTCAGAAGATGGCTCTCAAGCCATTGTCAAAGTTAGCTACAATGCCGATGATTCGACACTGACTGGTCTTGGTCTGCGTATTCACTATGATAGTTCGGCATTTACATTATCCGATGTATCCAATGTATTGAGTTCGGATCTATTTATTCCGCCAACCACATCGGCAACGGCAGACACTAATGACTATGACAATGATGCCAGTACAGATAGCTATATCCTAGCTTCTTGGACATCATTGTTTGGTCAATGGCCCAATGCTGCGCCGACGGATCTAATGACAATGACCTTTGATATTGCAGAGGGTGCTTCAGGCTCGTCTACAATTAACCTTACATCAAGTAGTAATGCCGCAGGCTTTACCTTTGACGGTCAGTCTCATGATGTGGTT
>JAQWMF010000064.1 GCA_029246925.1 Porticoccaceae bacterium | reverse complement strand
GGCGAGGTTATTGATACCCTGCCCAATACCATGTTCAAAGTAAAACTTGAAAATGATCATGTTATTACCGCGCATATCTCAGGAAAAATGAGAAAACATTACATTCGTATCCTAACGGGTGATAAGGTTAAGGTAGAAATGACACCTTACGACCTAACTAAAGGCCGTATTACTTTCCGCGAAAGGTAGACTACGTCATGGAGTCTCAGGCATCAGAAAGCTCCATGGCCTCTATAGTAATAGCTAGCGAATCATCTTTCAGCGTCACAAAGACCGTACCTCCGCGCTGACTTAAAGACCCAAATAATACCTCTTCAGCGAGGGGCTTTTTGATCTTTTCCTGAATCAGTCGATCCATTGGTCGTGCACCCATCTTCTCATCGTAACCGTTAATTGCCAGCCACTCCCGAGCTTCATCATCAACGTTTAAGAATACCTTTTTTTCATCCAACTGGTTTTGCAGCTTGACCAAAAATTTATCCACTACAGTAGCAATGATATTGAGTGGCAAGCGTCCAAACTGAACAATTGTATCTAAACGATTTCTAAATTCAGGGGTAAAGATTTTCTTTATATCTGCCAAAACATCAGAGCTATGATCTTGCTTAGAAAATCCAATTGAAGTGCGATCAAGACTTTCAGCACCTGCATTGGTTGTCATAATTAAAATAATATGTCTAAAGTCCGTTTTACGCCCGTTATTATCAGTTAATGTACCGTGGTCCATTACCTGAAGTAATAAATTAAAGATATCAGGGTGTGCTTTCTCCACCTCATCGAGTAAAACAACCCCATGTGGTTGTCTGGTCACTGCTTCAGTTAAAAGACCGCCTTGATCGAAACCCACATAGCCTGGTGGTGCGCCAATGAGTCGTGAAACTGCATGACGTTCCATATATTCAGACATATCGAAGCGAATTAAGGGTATTCCCAATAATTTAGCCAATTGACGACTCATTTCGGTCTTGCCGACGCCTGTGGGGCCTGCAAATAAGAAACTACCAATGGGGCGCTCCCCTTCCCTTAGACCCGCTCGTGCTAGCTTAATTGCACTGGTAAGCGCATCGATTGCAGGGTCCTGACCAAATACAACTAAGCGAAGCTGATCATCTAGGCCTTTTAGCTTAGATTTATCAGAGGAAGAGACTGTTTTAGCCGGTATTTGAGCTATTTTCGAGATAATAAGCTCAATATCAGTCACCCCAATGGTTTTTTTCTGACGGCTTTTTGGCTGAAGGCGCTGAAAAGCGCCAGCTTCGTCAATGACATCGATTGCCTTATCAGGCAAGAAGCGATCAGTTATGTGTTTACTCGACAGATAAGCCGCAGCCTTAAGCGCGGTATTGGTATATTTTAAATGATGATGGTTCTCAAATTTTTCTCTTAAACCTTTTAAAATTAGAAAAGTTTCAGACGCAGAAGGTTCAACTACATCAACTTTTTGAAACCGTCGTGAAAGCGCACGATCCTTATCAAATATTTCTCTATATTCTTGGTATGTAGTAGAGCCAAAACATCTTAGTTCGCCAGATGACAGCAATGGCTTCAGTAAATTAGAGGCATCCATCACACCGCCAGAGGCTGAACCCGCTCCGATAATAGTATGAATTTCGTCAATAAATAATATGTTTTTACCCTGATTTAGTAATTCATTGACTAGACCTTTTAGGCGCTTTTCAAAATCACCCCTATACTTAGTGCCAGCAAGAAGACCGCCAAGATCAAGAGAGTATATAGTGAAATCTAGTAGCGGCTCTGGGGCATTACCTTCCACAATTAGCTGAGCAAGACCTTCCGCAATGGCGGTCTTACCAACGCCAGATTCACCCACTAATAAGGGATTATTTTTACGGCGACGAATAAGGGTTTGACCTACTCTATCAAGCTCTTCTGATCTTCCGATTAATGGGTCCAGTCTTCCCTGCCCTGCTTGTTCATTTAGGTTAACAGTAAACTGGGCTAATAATTCTCCATCAGGTTCCTGACCCTCGGTGTGTTTTTCAGTTTGAGGATAATCAGATTCAACACCATCAGTTGACATATTTTCGTTGGGTACTTTTGAAATACCGTGGGATATAAAATTCACCACATCAATACGAGCAATATTTTGTAACCTTAAAAAGTAAACAGCCTGACTCTCTTGCTCGCTAAAAATAGCAACAATAACATTAGCACCAACAACCTCTTCATTGCTGCTAGAACTTACTTGAAATACTGCTCTTTGAAGGACCCGTTGAAAGCCATGAGTTGGCTGGACTTCAATGTCTTCATATTGACCATGAATTTTGGGTATTTTAGATATCGTAGCATCGATAAACTCGATTAAATCCTGCCGTAAAATGCGTAGATCAACGCCGCAAGCACTCAAAACTTGAACGGCTGACTTATCATCTAGTAAAGCTAATAGCAGGTGCTCTACCGTCATAAATTCATGACGCTTACCCTGTGCATTTTTATAGGCACGATTGAGTGTTAGTTCCAAATCTTTGCTGAGCATATTCAAGCCTCTTTTTGATGGCAGGGTTCAAATTCACAACGCAATGGATGCTGATTACTCTGTGAATATTCATTGACAAGAGTAGCCTTAGTGGCAGCTACATCTTCGGTATATATGCCGCAGATACCTTTTCCAGTATGATGGATCTCAAGCATTATCTTAGTCGCCTTTTCCTTTGAGTGATAGAAAAAGAGCTCCAGAAGTTCGATCACGAAATCCATTGGTGTATAGTCATCGTTTAAAAGAACCACTTGATACATTAAGGGCTCTCTAAGCTGTGGTTTAGCTTCTTGTACCGCTGTATCCCCGTGATCATAGTACGGGGTTTGATGGTGCTCGTTTATGTCGCTCATTTTAAATAGCCATATATTTCATACGTTATAATAATAATTTTATACCACAAGCGTTACAGAGGGTATAAATTTGCGTAAAAAACAAAAAGCTTTCCCTTGTACTTAAAAATACTCAAATACTGACTATACTTATTGTTGAGTGGTTATTTATCACTCTTTTAAACTGCTTAATATAAGGATTAAGGCGATACACTATGGCAGATTCAGGGATGATTAAATGGTTCAGTAATGCCAAAGGATTCGGTTTTATTATTAATAAGGATGGGGCACAGGATATATTTGTGCATTATAGTTCCATTGTTTGCGATGGTTATAGAACATTAAAATCGGGTCAAATTGTTAATTATGAAATCAAGGAAGGTGAAAAAGGGTTACACGCAGAAAATGTGGTTCCGATTTTTAAGAAGAAACGTCGGGGTAAGCGGTTTTAATGTTTACTGGTTAATTAAGTGAAAGTAAGTATAGATATCGGAAAAACACAATAAGCTGCCCTAATTAATCAATGATAAATCAGGGCAGCAGATTGTTAGTGCTTACATATTATCAATAATTTCCGCACCAAATTCAGAACAGGATTTCAATTCAGCGTCGTCCATTAGCCGTTCAAAATCATAGGTAACAGTCTTATTTGAGATAGCACCCTCAATACCAGAAATTACAAGGTCTGCGGCATCAAACCAACCTAGGTGGCGAAGCATCATTTCAGCAGACAAGATCAATGAACCAGGATTAACCTTATCCTGTCCAGCGTACTTAGGTGCAGTACCGTGTGTCGCCTCAAAAATAGCAACATCATCTGAAAGATTAGCACCTGGCGCAATACCAATGCCACCAACTTGAGCTGCAAGGGCATCAGAAATATAATCACCATTAAGATTAAGCGTTGCAAGAACACTATACTCATCTGGTCTAAGAATAATTTGCTGAAGCATTGCGTCAGCAATAACATCTTTGATGATAATCTGCTCCCCAGTATTAGGGTTTTTGATAGCATGCCAAGGGCCACCATCTAATAGCTCAGCACCAAATTGCTCGCGTGCAACCTCATATCCCCACTCACAGAATGCACCCTCGGTGAACTTCATAATGTTACCTTTGTGTACAAGGGTAACCGATGGTTTGTTCTGATCAATAGCGTACTGAATAGCCTTAGTAACTAGGCGTTTTGTACCCTGTTCAGATACTGGCTTAACACCGATACCGCAGTTTTCATCAAAACGAATTTTTTTAACGCCCATTTCGTTCTGTAAGAAGTCGATAACTTTACCTGCTTCTTCTGTACCTGCACGCCATTCAATACCCGCATAAATATCTTCTGAATTTTCACGGAAGATACACATATCAACTTTATTGGGTTCTTTAACAGGAGAAGGTACCCCAGTAAACCAACGCACTGGACGCTGACAAACGAAAAGATCTAATTCTTGACGAAGTGCAACGTTTAGCGATCTAAAACCACCGCCTACTGGCGTGGTTAAAGGTCCTTTAATTGAAACAGCATAGTCTTTAATGGCGTCTAAAGTTTCTGCAGGGAACCAATCGCCATCGTATTTTCCAGCCGCTTTTTCGCCACAGAATACTTCCATCCATGAGATTTGCTTGTCGCCAGCATAGGCTTTTTCGACAGCAGCATCGATAACCTTGATCATTACCGGTGTAATATCAAAGCCTATCCCATCCCCTTCAATATAAGGAATAATTGGGTTGTTAGGTACATTTAGGCTTAGGTCGCCATTAACTGAAATCTTTTCGCCAGATTGCGGAATCTGGATATGCTGATATCCCATTAAGATTCTCCGTGGAGTGATGTTGTGTGTATGAAATACTTCTAAAATATTTAAGGCGCACATTTTACACGTTTTACGCGCTTTTTTAACCCTGTTTCCTATAGAATATGCGTTTTAGAGGAAAAACAGTGTCAAAATTGGTTTTATTTAACAAACCCTACCATGTGTTGAGTCAATTTACTGATGAAGCAGGTCGAAAAACACTAGCAGATTATATCAATATAAAGGGCATCTATCCTGCTGGTCGTTTAGATTTCGACTCCGAGGGCTTGTTGATTCTTACCGACGATGGTCGCCTCCAATCAATGATTAGCCACCCAAAGTACAAGCTAACAAAAACTTATTGGGCGCAAGTTGAGGGCAATGTAAAACAGCATCACTGCGACAAACTTCTACGCGGCGTCGATTTAAAAGATGGACCAGCTTATGCAAAAAACTGTAAACCTATTGCACCACCCAATTTATGGGCGAGAGTGCCACCAATACGTGTAAGAAAAACCGTTTCTGATAGCTGGATTGAACTCAGTATAGCTGAGGGACGTAATCGACAGGTACGAAGAATGACTGCTGCTGTTGGGTTGCCCACATTAAGATTGGTGCGAGCCAGTATTGGACAGCTATCTATTGAAAATATAACGCTTGGTGAAACCAAAATTTTCGATGGGAAAAGTACAGCTGAATTATTTAATCAGTTATTAAAAGGTCAAAAGTAGCTATGCCAGATAAGATCCACCTAACGGTTGCCAGCATTATAGTAAAAGATAATCGCTATCTAATGGTTAAAGAAATAGACAATGGTCAATTGGTTATCAATCAACCCGCCGGTCATGTTGAGCCTGGTGAAGATATTATTGATGCGGCGGTTAGAGAAACCTATGAAGAAACGGGTTGGCGCACTGAAATTAATGGATTTATTGGCATCTACAGTTCTAAATCCCCTACTACTGATATCACCTACTATCGTTTAGCCTTTACGGCAGAGGCGCTATCACAAGACAAGCAAGCGATCATTGATCCCGATATTGACGAGGTTGTTTGGTTAAGTTCTAAACAGATACGCCAAAATACAAAACAATTACGTAGTCAGCTTGTTATCGATTGCCTCAATGATTTTGAGCAGGGTAAGATTTTTCCTTTGGAAATATTACGTAACCGCCTATAGTGTTTGACTAGTAGCTATATTAGGTCTAATCCCACAAAAGGTACAATTAAAGTTCCATGAGTCATTCAGAAAAAGTGATCGTCGGTATGTCTGGCGGTGTAGACAGCTCAGTCGCGGCCCTGCTATTACAACAGCAGGGTTATCAGGTTGAGGGGCTATTTATGAAAAACTGGGATGAGGACGACGGCTCTGAATACTGTACAGCGATACAAGATTTACAGGATGCTCAGCAAGTCTGCGATAAGCTCGGCATCCCTCTTCATACAGCTAACTTTGCCGCAGACTATTGGGATAATGTATTCGAACATTTTCTAGCTGAATATAAGGCGGGTAGAACCCCTAATCCAGATATCTTATGTAACCGAGAAATAAAATTTAAAGTGTTTCTAGAATACGCAGAAATGCTAGGCGCTGCGCACATAGCCACAGGCCACTATGTAAGGCGCGGTAACCATAAGGGTCAGGCTACCTTATTAAAGGGTCTGGATAACAACAAAGATCAAAGTTACTTTTTACACGCTGTCGATGAGTCCGCACTAAGCCGATCATTATTTCCGATAGGGGAACTAGACAAAACTGAAGTCAGAAACATTGCAGAAAAACAGGGTTTTGTTACTTCAAAGAAAAAAGATAGTACCGGCATCTGCTTTATTGGCGAACGACGTTTTAGTGATTTTCTTAAGCAATATCTGCCTGCCCAGCCGGGTCGAATGCTAACCCCAGAGGGCGTCGATATGGGTACCCATCAGGGACTTATGTTCTACACCCTAGGTCAACGTCAAGGATTGGGTATTGGTGGAGTCAAAGATGCCAGTGATGAGCCTTGGTTTAGTTTAGAAAAAGATCTTGAAAATAATATTTTGATTGTCGGTCAAGGCACCGAGCACCCTCGCCTGTTTAACAATAACTTATCTGCATCAGCTATCCACTGGATTAATCAAGCTCCCGATAGGCAGTTTGATTGCTTTGCTAAAACGCGCTATCGTCAACCTGATCAGCGTTGTTCATTAACTTTAGATAGTTCAGGTGGCTGTCATGTGCTATTTGATGAACCTCAGCGAGCTATAACGCCTGGCCAATCAGTGGTGTTTTATTTGGATAGCCAATGTCTTGGTGGGGGTGTAATCGATAAAGCATGGCAATCTTAAAATATTTTAAATATTTATCGAGATAAATAACGTGTTTTCTAAACCAAGCAAACAACAGGCTCTTGCATTAGCCGCCATATTTCAGGCTTCAAATCAGGTCTATAAGTTGGCCTATACGGGGGATTCAGATGCCGATAAAATGGCATTTTCTATGTCCACCCTGCTCAATCAAAATCCAGATTCACTGGAGCAACTGTATGGCGCTGTCGAAAATTTACAGGATGGGCTAGCCACCATGCAGAAATTTTTAGAAAACGCTAACAATATATCTGAACCTAAGTATAAAGAAATTATTAGCTATGTTATGTCGTCTATTCATTTAGCTAGCAAGCTTTCAGCAGATCAGCAGCTACTCACTAAGATAGAACATGGTATTGATAATGCCCGACAGCAAGCTGAGCATTTCACCATAACTCACGATAATGTTTACAGTAATGTTGGCGCACTATATCAAGAAACTATCAGTAAAATGCGCCTGCGAATACAGGTTATGGGTTCGGCAGTTTATCTACAGCAATCAGCAGTCTCAGCAAGAATACGCTGTATGCTATTTGCAGCTATTAGAAATGCCTTTTTATGGCGCCAATTAGGTGGCAAAAGACGACATCTTTTATTGCAGCGCAAAGCTTTTATTCAAATTATCAATGATCTTTAAGAATTGGTTTAGCCGCTTAACGCATCTCTGAAATCTATTTATAAAACAGTTATAATTGCCGATTAAAATATTTACTCATTTTTGGAACTATCTATCTTATGCAAGATTTGCCTCTTTCAGCTCTAACCGCTATTTCACCTATTGATGGTCGCTACGGTTCAAAAACATCACAACTACGCGATATTTTTAGTGAATATGGGCTAATACATTATCGAGTATTGGTCGAGGTTCGTTGGTTGCAACAGCTAAGCCAGCACCCACAGGTTACCGAGGTTAAAGCTTTTTCAGATACGGCTAATCAACTATTAGAGGATTTGGTTGACAACTTTTCCGTTGAGCAAGCGCAGCGCATTAAAGACATAGAAAGCACCACTAACCACGATGTAAAAGCGGTTGAGTATTTTATTAAAGAAAGTATTGCCGACAACGCTGAGTTAAATGCAGTGAGTGAGTATATTCACTTTGCCTGTACCTCAGAAGATATCAATAACCTATCCCATGCGTTAATGCTTAAGGCCGGCCGCGACAATGTTGTTGTGCCAGCCCTCACTGATATCACTGATAAGCTAACTGAAATGGCAAAAACATTTTCAGATGTTCCAATGCTATCTCGCACCCATGGGCAAACCGCATCCCCTACGACAGTGGGTAAAGAGATCGCCAATGTGGTGTATAGATTGCGACGTCAGTTAGAGCAAATAGCCTCAGTTCCCTTACTAGGCAAGATTAATGGCGCAGTGGGTAACTACAACGCGCACTTATCTGCTTACCCAGATATTGATTGGGCTGATAATGCTCAGCAGTTTAT
>JAQWMF010000063.1 GCA_029246925.1 Porticoccaceae bacterium | reverse complement strand
GCTGGGGTTAAAACAGTTGCTTTTGACCGTAGCGGTTTTAAATATCATGGCCGTGTTAAAGCATTGGCAGACGCCGCGCGTGAAGCCGGCCTTGAATTTTAATAGGTAAAAGATATGGCTCTTACAGATCAAAAAGACGCTGCAGTTGAAGGTATGCTAGAAAAGCTGGTACAGGTCAACCGTGTTGCTAAGACAGTAAAAGGTGGACGTATTTTTGCTTTCACTGCATTGACAGTTGTTGGTGACGGTAATGGTAAAGTTGGCTTCGGTCGTGGTAAAGCACGTGAAGTACCAGCTGCAATCCAAAAAGCAAATGAAGCTGCTCGTAGAAATATGATTGATGTAGCATTGGATGGTTCTACTATTCAATATGCAACAAAAGGCATTCATGCTGCTTCCAAAATCTATATGCAGCCTGCATCAGAGGGTACTGGTGTAATTGCCGGTGGTGCTATGCGGTCTGTATTAGAAATTGCTGGCGTTCAGAACGTACTAGCTAAATGCTACGGTTCTACAAACCCAGTAAATGTTGTTAGAGCAACTTTTAATGCTCTAAGAGATATGAAGTCTCCTGATGATGTAGCTGCAAAACGTGGCAAATCAGTTGAAGAAATTCTGAATTAGTTGGCGTTTTAAAGCGTCTCGGTGATTGGAAAAAGATCATGGCTAAAGCTAAAGTAAAAAAAGTAAAAGTCACTCAAATTAAGAGTGCAATTGGGCGATTAAAAAATCATCAGGCATGCTTGAGTGGTTTGGGCTTACGTCGTATGCATCACACTGTCGAAGTGGAAGATACGCCGTCTAATCGTGGCATGATTAATAAAGTTAACTATATGTTGCAGGTTGAGGAAGCGTAAGATGCGTCTGAACACCCTAAGCCCGGCTCCGGGTAGAGTTAAAGAAGGTAAGCGCTGTGGTCGCGGAATTGGTAGCGGTCTTGGTAAAACTTGCGGTCGTGGTCACAAAGGGCAAAAAGCCCGGACTGGCGGTTCGGTTCGTCCAGGTTTTGAGGGTGGTCAAATGCCACTTCAAAAGCGTTTGCCAAAGTATGGCTTCACATCGCGTTTAGCGGCAGTGACTGCGGAAATCCGTTTGTCTGAGCTAAATTTGATTGAAGGCGATGTGGCTGATATTGAAGCACTACTTAAAGCTAGACTAATCAATACTAATATTAGTCGCGCAAAAGTGATGGCCTCTGGTGAGCTCAAGAAAGCCATTACCCTTAAAGGTATTGGTGCTACTAAAGGCGCAGCTGCAGCAATCGTAGCCGCTGGCGGCAAGGTAGAAGAGTAAATCTTATGGCCAGAGCAGATGCAGCAACTATGGGTAATTCGAAAGGTTTAGGCGAGCTATGGGCTCGGTTACGCTTTTTACTTTTAGCTATTATCGTTTATAGATTAGGCACCCATATTCCTGTTCCTGGTTTTGATCCAGAGCGTTTGGCTGATTTGTTTACACAAAATCAAGGTACATTCTTGGGTCTATTCAATATGTTCTCGGGCGGTGCCTTGGAGCGTATGAGTATTCTAGCCCTAGGTGTTATGCCCTACATCTCTGCCTCTATTATTATGCAGTTGATGTCAGCCACTGTTCCTGCTTTAGAGCAGTTAAAGAAGGAAGGTGATAGTGGTCGCCGTCAAATCAATCAGTACACAAGGTATTTAACCGTCGCATTAGCTTTATTTCAGGGTACGGGTTTAGCAGTAGGCTTTGCCACTCAGGGGTTAGCTTATGAGGTAAACAGCTTGTTCTATATGGTTGCTATTGCTTCTCTTGTTTCTGGTGCTGTGTTCTTGATGTGGCTTGGTGAGCAGATAACTGAGCGCGGTATTGGCAATGGTATTTCAATGCTAATATTCGCAGGTATTGTTGCAGGCATTCCAGGTGCAATTGGTCAAGCAATAGAATCAGCGCGTCAAGGCGATCTGAATTCTTTAATGTTATTGGTTATTTTGATTCTTGCTTTGGCAGTTGTTTATTTTGTTGTATTTATTGAGCGTGGTCAGCGTCGATTGACGGTTAACTATGCTCAACGTCAAGGTCGCAAGGGTTACAACGCTCAAGCGTCACATTTACCTCTAAAGGTTAATATGGCGGGTGTTATTCCAGCGATTTTTGCGAGTAGTTTATTGCTTTTCCCGGCTTCAATAAGCCAGTGGTTTGGACAGGGTGTTAACGCACCGGCATGGTTACAGGATATCTCTCTTTTGATTGGTCCTGGTCAGCCTTTATATGTTTTATTGTTCTCGGCATTAATTATTTTCTTCAGCTTCTTCTACACGGCGTTGATGTATAACCCTAAAGAAGTGGCTGATAATTTGAAAAGGGGCGGTGCTTATTTGCCAGGAATTCGACCTGGTGATCAGACCGCGAAATATATTGACAGTGTGACCACACGTTTGACATTGATAGGTGGTATTTATATTACTTTGATCTGTCTAATGCCTCAGTTTTTGAATGTGTACTTTAATGTACCTTTCTATCTGGGCGGGACATCACTGTTAATTGCGGTTGTTGTAACTATGGATTTTATGGCTCAAGTGCAGTCACATCTTATGTCTCAACAATATGATTCGCTAATGAAAAAGGCCAACCTTAAAAACGTTGGTCGCAAGTAAAGAGGTGATGCTGTGAAAGTACGTGCATCTGTAAAAAAGATTTGTCGTAATTGCAAGATTGTCCGTCGTAACGGTGTGGTAAGAGTTATTTGTAGTGTTGAACCACGTCATAAACAACGTCAAGGATAATCTGGTTGATTTTTGACATGTCTATCGGTATCCTAGCGCGCCCTTTAAGTAGCCTGATTGGTCTATTTAAAGTTAGCTAGAACTGATTAAACCCATAGTAAAATGGAGTAATGTGAATGGCCCGTATTGCCGGTGTCAACATACCTGATAACTAACACGCAGTCATATCATTGACCTATGTGTTCGGAATCGGGCGCCCAACTGCCGCACAGATATGTGCTGAAGTGGGTATTGCAGAGGACACAAAGATTTCTGAGCTCGACGAGGCTCAACTCGATAAACTACGTACTGCTGTAGGGCAGAACGAAGTTGAGGGTGACCTTCGTAGAGAAAATAGCATGAATATTAAGCGTTTGATGGATTTAGGCTGCTACCGCGGTTTAAGACATCGTCGCAGTCTTCCAGTGCGCGGACAGCGTACCAAGACGAACGCACGCACCCGAAAGGGCCCGCGTCGTCCAATTAAAAGATAATTAGGATCGGTTTCTAATGGCAAAAGCAGCAACTAAAACCACCCGTAAAAAGGTCAAGAAAGTAGTTGTCGATGGTATCGCGCATATTAACGCTACCTTTAACAACACGATTATCACGATTACTGATCGTCAGGGTAATACTCTGTCTTGGGCTACCTCTGGTGGTTCAGGTTTCCGTGGTTCTCGCAAAAGTACTCCATTCGCAGCTCAGGTTGCTTCTGAGCGCGCTGGTGAGGCTGCTAAAGAATATGGGCTAAAGAATCTTGAAGTTCGTGTAAAAGGACCTGGTCCTGGCCGTGAATCTGCGGTTCGAGCTCTTAATAGCTCTGGATTTAAGGTTCAAAGTATAACCGATGTGACACCGATTCCTCATAACGGTTGTCGTCCGCCTAAAAAGCGTCGTGTGTAAAAGGATTAAATAATGGCTAGATATATAGGACCAACTTGTAAGTTATCACGTCGAGAAGGAACAGATCTCTTTCTTAAGAGTGGTGTTCGTCCGCTTGAGTCTAAGTGTCGCTCAGAGAGTGCTCCAGGCCAACATGGACAGCGTCGTGGCAGACTTTCTGACTACGGTGTTCAGTTGCGTGAAAAGCAAAAGGTACGTCGTATTTACGGTGTTTTAGAGAAACAATTCCGTAATTACTACAAAGCTGCTGCTAAAATTAAGGGTAACACGGGTGAAAACTTGCTTACTCTATTGGAAACACGCCTTGATAATGTAGTGTATCGTATGGGCTTTGGCTCAACTCGTGCCGAGTCCCGCCAACTGGTTGCTCATAATGCAATCTTGGTTAATGGACAAAAAGTAAATATCCCATCCTTCAATGTTCAGGTTGGTGATGTTGTTAGTCTTCGCGAAAAATCCAAGAAGCAGTTGCGTGTTCAAACTGCTCTTCAGCTTGCTGCTCAGCGCGGTGAAGTAGAGTGGGTTGCAGTTGATAGCAACAAAATGGAAGGTACTTTCTCAAGATCTCCTGACCGTGCTGATTTGCCGGCAGAAATTAATGAGAACTTAATCGTCGAATTGTATTCTAAGTAATCGCTTAATAGCTCTTACAGGAAAAAATATGCAAAATTCTGTTACTGAATTTCTTACACCAAGAAATATTGATGTTACTTCTTATGATGCCAATCATGCAAAAGTGGTTCTTGAGCCATTAGAACGTGGTTTTGGTCACACATTAGGTAATGCCTTACGTCGTATTCTTCTGTCTTCAATGTCTGGCTGTGCTATAACAGAAGTTGAAATTGAAGGTGTTGAACATGAATACTCCGCTATCGAGGGTGTTCAAGAAGATGTGATGGAGATTCTTCTGAATCTAAAATCTGTTGCTGTTGTTATGGAAGGTCGTGACGACACTATTGTTAGTCTAAGTGTTAAAGGACCAGGTCCTGTTACTGCTGGCGATATTGAAAGTGATGGTCATGTCGAGGTTATTAACCCTGAGCATGTGATTGCCAATATCACGGGTAAATCAAGCCTGAATATGCAGCTACGTATTGTTCGAGGTCGAGGTTATCAGCCATCTGATGCACGTGCCTCTGACGAAGAGACTCGCACTATTGGTCGTCTTCAGTTAGACGCTACTTACAGCCCGATTTACAAAGTTTCATATGACGTTGAAAGCGCGCGTGTTGAGAATCGCACAGATTTGGATAAATTAGTTCTAGAGCTTGAAACTAACGGTACTATTGATCCTGAAGAATCTATTCGTCGAGCTGCGACTATTCTGCAGCAGCAATTAGCTGTATTCGTTGACCTTGAAGGTGAGGCAACTGCTGAGCCAGAGGAAAAAGAAGACGAGATAGATCCTATTCTATTACGTCCAGTTGATGATCTTGAGCTAACGGTTCGATCTGCAAACTGTCTGAAGGCTGAAAGTATTTATTACATTGGTGATTTGATTCAGCGTACAGAGGTTGAGTTGTTGAAAACACCAAACCTAGGTAAGAAATCATTAACCGAAATTAAAGATGTGTTGGCTTCTAGAGGACTTTCTCTTGGAATGCGCCTTGAAAATTGGCCGCCAGCAAGCATCCAAACTGATCGTGAGTTGGCCTAAGGGCAACTTGTTTAAAATCATTGCTGAGACAGCAAAGAATTAAGGAATATAATCATGCGTCATCGCTACAGTGGTCGCAAACTTAATAAAACCAGCTCTCACAAGAGAGCTATGTTCCGCAATATGACAGCTTCTTTGGTTGAGCATGAGTTGATTAAAACAACTCTGCCTAAAGCTAAAGAGCTTCGTCGTTTTGCTGAGCCTCTTATCACCCTGGCTAAAGATGATTCTGTGGCTAATCGTAGATTGGTATTTGATCGTCTTCGTAACAAAGAAGCGGTTGGAAAATTATTCTCTGATCTAGGCC
>JAQWMF010000062.1 GCA_029246925.1 Porticoccaceae bacterium | reverse complement strand
AATGGTGGTTCTCAGCAAGAAAAGTTCAATATGAGCTCAAAGACTCTGTCTGTATTTGCTAATGTAGACTTCCCCGTAGCTGAGGATTGGACCGCTAGTGTTGGTGTTAACAAAACCGATGATGAAAAAACTGTAGTAGCTGATGTTATAATTCAAGATCTATTTGCATCTCTACCCTTACCATCAACACTGACTGCATTTCAATTCTTCCCTCCATTTGTAAATTATCCAAATACTAGTGAAGACGGTGTGTTTAAATCAGATGATATGACTCATACATTGCGTTTAACACATGACTTAAACGACAACACTAAGGTGTATGCTTCTCACTCTACTGGCTTTAAACCTACATCAGTTAATCTATCGGTTAATGCCAATGACGCAACCAAGCGAGCGGCTGACCCAGAGTTCTCGGAAAACATTGAAATTGGTATGAAGCACACCCATGATGCTGGCTATATCAACCTTGCCTTATTTGATCAAAGCATTGAGGGTTTCCAATCTAATACCTTTGTCGGCAATGGTTTTCAGCTGGTAAATGCGGGCAACCAAAAACACCGAGGTATTGAACTAGATAGTATGACTGTTGTCTCTGACTCTTGGACAGTGGGTCTTTCTGCAATGATGCTTGATGCTGAATATGTCTCCTTTGTAAATGGTCCCTGTGATCCAAGTTTTGCAACAATTGCCTGTGATGATGGCAAGAAAACCAAAGATTTGAGTGGAACTGCGCCGGCAGGAGTACATGACTTAAGCGTTAATGCCAATGCGGTTTATTCATTTGATGTATCAGATTTGGTTTCTAGCTTCCTGCGTCTTGAATATGTTTACGAGTCTGATGTCCAGTTGGTAGAGAATGTTCCTGCTGATATCGCAAGTCGTAGCACTAAAAACCTTAATATGAGCATGGGCTTTACCCATAACCCAAGCGGCATTGAATTAATGCTGTGGGGACGCAATCTCACTGATCATGAATCATTGATTTCAGCATTCCCAACGACTGCTGCGCCAGGAAGCTTTGGTGGCTATCCTAATCCACCACGTTCCTATGGTTTAACAGCTAGAGCAACCTTTTAGCTTGAAACCTAGTTAGTAAAATTAAAGGACGGGCATTGCCCGTCCTTTTTTTTTGATCTTTTTTCATGCTTTGCACAAATAAACTATTGAATTTTCACCCATCGCCCCCATCTAATAACTGAACCTAAAGAGGTAAGAAAAATGGAGCAATATAGAGGAACCACGATTCTGTCGGTACGCCGCAATGGCAAGGTTGTTATTGGTGGCGATGGTCAGGTGAGTCTGGGCAATACGGTTATGAAAGGCAATGCACGAAAGGTGCGCCGTCTGTATAACGGTAAGGTCATTGCTGGCTTTGCTGGTGGTACGGCCGATGCCTTTACATTATTTGAGCGCTTTGAGGCAAAACTTGAAATGCATCAGGGTCAACTAACTCGCGCGGCGGTTGAGTTGGCTAAAGATTGGCGCACAGACCGTATGCTACGTAAATTGGAGGCGCTATTAGCAGTTGCCGACAGCGAGGCCTCGCTGATTATTACTGGTAATGGCGATGTGATTCAGCCTGAAGATGACTTAATTGCTATCGGTTCTGGTGGTCCTTTTGCCCAGTCAGCGGCTAAGGCACTTCTCGACAATACTGAAATGGATGCTCGATCTATTGTTGAGCAGGGTCTAAGTATTGCCGGCGATATCTGTATCTACACCAATCATAATCGCACTATCGAAGAATTAGACTGTAAAGAATAAAGGTATTTGTATGTCTCAAATGACTCCAAGAGAAATTGTTCATGAGCTTAACCGTCATATTATTGGCCAAGATGATGCTAAGCGTGCGGTAGCTATTGCACTGCGTAACCGCTGGCGCCGATCTCAATTAGACGAAGAAATGCGCAATGAGGTCACACCTAAAAATATCCTAATGATTGGCCCAACCGGTGTGGGTAAAACTGAAATTGCCCGACGTCTTGCGCGTCTTGCCAATGCGCCTTTTGTTAAGGTCGAGGCGACTAAATTCACCGAAGTGGGTTATGTGGGCAAGGATGTTGAATCGATTATTCGCGATCTGGTTGAGACGGCGGTTAAACAGCGTCGAGAACAGGAAATCGCTAAGGTAGCACAGCGTGCTGTAGATGCGGCTGAAGAGCGGATATTAGATGCCCTATTAACCCCTGCGCGCAGCTCAGATGCCGAAGCAGAACGCGACTCGACAACTCGCCAAGTATTTCGCAAGAAACTTCGCGAGGGATCTTTAGATGATAAAGACATCGAAATTGAGCTCAGCCAAATGACTGCGGGGGTTGAAATTATGGCACCCCCAGGTATGGAAGAGATGACGTCTCAGCTACAAAATATGTTCAGCAATATGAACAAAGGCGAAAAAGCGACGCGTAAAATCACCGTAGCTGAAGCGATGAAACAACTTAAAGATGAAGAGGCCTCTAAGCTAATTAATGAGGAAGATATTAAAGCCAGTGCGGTAGATGCCGCCGAGCAAAATGGTATCGTTTTTCTCGATGAAATCGATAAGGTTTGTCGTCGCGGTGAAGCTGGCGGTGCCGATGTGTCTCGCGAGGGTGTTCAGCGCGATCTATTGCCGCTTATTGAGGGCAGTACAGTGTCAACTAAATATGGCATGATTAAAACCGACCATATTTTATTTATTGCCTCGGGGGCTTTCCATCTTTCTAAGCCGTCTGATTTAATTCCAGAACTTCAGGGTCGCTTGCCTATTCGAGTTGAGCTTAGCTCTCTGGTTGTGGATGACCTTGAACGTATTCTTACTGAACCAAAGGCTTCTTTAACTAAGCAGTACTGCGCTTTGATGGATACCGAAAACCTTAAAGTAGCGTTTAAAGACGATGGTGTTCGCCGTATTGCTGAATTGGCGTTTGAGGTCAATGAAAGCACTGAAAATATCGGTGCCCGTCGACTGCACACTATTTTGGAGCGCTTACTTGAAGAAATCTCGTTTGAAGCTTCGGATCTGGGCGCCAAAAATGAAAACGTAGTTATTGATAAATCATTTGTGGATCAGCATCTGAGTGAGCTTGCTCAGGATGAGGATCTATCACGATTTATCCTGTAGCGGATCGATCTATGTCTACGCCAACCAAAGTTGTCGTTCGCGAATCAAAGGATGCTCTTTTAATTGAATATTCTGATGGGCAGACATATAACCTGCCCGCTGAATTTCTTCGCGTCCATTCACCAAGCGCTGAGGTTCGCGGCCATGGCGAGGGTAATGAAACACTTCAGTTTGGCAAACGCAATATTACGATATCCTCTCTGGAGCAGGCAGGTAATTACGCGTTACAAATCGTATTTAGCGACGGTCATGATTCTGGCATTTACAGCTGGCAATATCTGCAACAACTCGCTAAAAATCAGGATGCTCTGTGGTCAAAGTATCTTGAAAAACTCCATAATGCTGGGCTTAGCCGCGATTCAGATTCACAGGTTATTAAACTGCTGTAACTATATAAACAAACCTGAGTGACTCATTGTTTGCGTATCTATAGACTTGGATACCTTATTAGCTCAACTATCGCTACAATAGCGTCCCTAATTTATGGAATTAATGGCAAATGTCTGACAAAACCACTGACTTTGGATACAAAAAAGTAACCGTAGAGGAAAAGGCCGGCAAAGTTGCCGAAGTTTTTCACTCTGTCGCTGGTAATTATGATCTGATGAATGATCTGATGTCAGGCGGCATACATCGCCTTTGGAAACGAGTAACCATTGAAATGTCCGGCGTTCGCCTCGGTCATAATGTTCTTGATATTGCCGGTGGCACCGGTGATTTAGCCGCCAAATTCTCTCGAATAGTGGGCCCTGAGGGTACAGTGGTTTTAGCTGATATCAATGACTCTATGCTTAAGGTTGGGCGAGATAGGCTAGTTGATCGCGGTATTACCGATAATGTTCGCTTTTCCCAAGCCGATGCTCAGTATCTGCCCTTTCCAGACAATTGCTTTGATGTTATTACCATCGCCTTTGGCTTGCGCAATGTCACCGATAAGGATATGGCGCTACGCTCTATGTTGCGCGTACTAAAACCAGGTGGAAAATTACTGGTTCTTGAATTCTCTAAGCCACCCAATGCCCTGCTATCAAAAATTTATGATGGCTACTCGTTTAACATATTGCCAAAGCTGGGTAAGTTATTTGCCAATGATGCCGATAGTTACCAGTATTTAGCGGAATCTATTCGCATGCACCCAGACCAAGAAACATTGTTGGGAATGATGGATAAGGCAGGCTTTGAAAATACGGATTACCATAATATGACAGGTGGTATCGTTGCTCTACATCGCGGGGTTAAGCCTTAGTGATATTCGAAACACTTCACTCAAGCGCCATTAGTGGTTTAGAAACAGCTATTAATGCCGCGTTGAAATATGATCCTGGCACCCTGCGCGATCTATCAGAGATTGAGGGTCAGGTGCTTTTAATCGATTGCAACATGCCTGATTTGCGCATTGCGGTTGAAGCACAGCAACAACAGATCATATTGCATCCTAACTGGGATGGCGAAGCGGCTGTAACACTTCAGGGCTCAATGATAGCCCTTGCCAAAATGGCCGTTAATGCCTCTGACACCAGTTCTTTTGCTGGGTCTGGCGTTCAGCTATCCGGTAACCTTGAAACCCTTCACAGACTTCATAAGATACTCTCTCAACTGAACATAGACTGGGAGGGTGCCTTAGCCGATCTAGTAGGTGATATTCCTGCACATGTCATTGCTTTAGCTGTTCGTAAATCCGCCAAAATATCCAAGCAAAGCCTTCAAAGAGCAACTAGCGCATTAACTGAGGTTGCTCAGGAAGAGTTTGAAATTATTCCCAGCAAACATGCTTTTAAGCAGTTTAAGCATGATGTTCGTCAAATGGCATCAGATACCGATCGAATAATGGCGAGAGTCTCTGCGCTGCGCGAGAAAATTGATCGAGCTGACAACGGGAAGAGTCAAGCATGAGTCAGTTGCGACGTTTAACCAAAATTTATTATATAGCGGGAAAATATCGGCTTGATACCCTGATTGATAAAACTCGCCTACCACTGTCTGCTCGCATTGCTCTTGCGCCTCTGGCGCTGTTTGGAAACACAGGTCAGTCTCGCGGCGAACGACTTCGCTGTGCGCTTGAGGACTTAGGCCCTATTTTTATTAAATTTGGCCAATTGCTTTCAACCCGACCCGACCTTGTAGCAGCGGATATCTGTGCTGAAATTAAACATCTACAGGACAATGTATCGCCTTTTTCATCCGAGGTTTTTACCTCTAGAGTTGAAACTGCACTCGATGGAACCGTCGACGATATCTTTGCTGAATTCGATAAAACACCACTGGCCACTGCCTCTATCGCTCAGGTGCATAAGGCTAGCTTGAACGACGGCACTCAGGTTGTGGTTAAAGCGGTTAGACCTAATATTGAAAAGACTATTGCTCGAGATATTTCACTCTTATACACAGTGGCTAAGATAGTCGCCAAATACAGTATAGATGGGCCAAGGCTAAAGCCCGTCGAGATTGTTGAAGATTATGAAAAGGTAATCTTTGGTGAGTTAAATCTTCAATCAGAAGGCGCGAATACTTCGCTACTAAAACATAACTTCGAAAATTCACCCCTACTTTATGTGCCCGAAATACATTGGCCCTATTCAAATAAAAATGTTTTGGTTATGGAGCGCATCAGCGGAATTCCTGTAACCCATATTGAAGAGCTTAAAGCGGCTGGCGTAAACTTTAAACAGCTTGCAGAGCGCGGCGTAGAAATATTTTTCACTCAGGTATTTGAGCACAATTTTTTCCATGCTGATATGCATCCAGGCAATATTTTTGTGGATGCCGAAAATCCCGAAAAACCACGCTATATCGCTATAGACTGTGCGATTATGGGGTCGCTAACACGTGAAGATCAGTTTTATATGGCGCGTAATCTGCTGGCTATTTTTAAGCGCGACTATACTCAGGTTGCAGAACTGCATGTGCGTTCAGGCTGGGTACCCAAAGATACCTCAATAGCGGAATTCACAACCGCTATTCGCTCAGTCTGTGAACCCATTTTCGAAAGACCCTTAGGAGAAATTTCTCTAGGGCATATGTTGGTTAGCCTGTTTAGCACTGCCAGACAATTTAATATGGAGGTTCAGCCTTCATTGGTTTTGCTGCAAAAAACGTTGCTCAATATCGAGGGCTTAGGTCGTCAGCTTTATCCCGAGTTAGATCTTTGGGCAACGGCACAGCCCTACCTAAAAAAATGGCTAAAAGACCGATATTCGCCCAAAGCTATTCTTAAACAGTTTAAAAATGATTTACCGGATTTATTGGAAAAACTCCCTCTAATACCGCCTATGGTCTTCCAAGCGTTGGAGAATCTTCAACAACCGCCAGAGAATAATAATCAGACTCAGCAACCAAAGGCACCATCGGCCCCTAAAAAATCGTTTTCTTTAGGGGCTGTGATTGCGGGTCTGGGCTTGGGATTATTAGCCACTCAATGGATAACTGCGATAGGCCCAACGGTGATTATTGGCTCGGTTATCACTGCAAGTGGGATACTTTTGATGCTATTGCGTTAAAATTTTTCCCAAAGCCACAAAAACACTTTCCCCGTAACCTATAATTCCAGTCAACTGGCACTTTTTTGCGTGTTTTTCTTTCAAGAAAACACAAATTACGGTCGAATATAGAGCTTACTACTTAAATGGATTTAATAGATGTTAATGTCAGAAATATTGATGATTATTGCTATTGTTGTATCACCCATCATTGCAATTCAAGTTGAAAATTATCGTGAAAGAATATGCGCTGATAAACAGCGTAGACTCGAAATTTTCAGAACCCTTATGGCAACAAGATCTATCAGGCTAGATCCTCGTCATATTGAAGCCCTAAATATGATTGAATTGGATTTTCATAAATCAAAAGAAGTAAAAGAAAAATGGAAGGAATATTTCACTCACTTATATAAGAAAAATCCGCACCCAGAAGGAACTGAAAAACACGAAACCATGAAGGCAGAATGGATAGAAAAGTCATCAGATCTTTTAAGTCAATTACTTCATGTAATGGGTAAATCGCTTGGTTATAATTTCAATGAAATGAAAATAAAGTATTCTTCATACTGTCCAGAGGGATCTATAGAAAAAGAAAATGATCTATTAGTTT
>JAQWMF010000061.1 GCA_029246925.1 Porticoccaceae bacterium | reverse complement strand
GATGCCAGTCATCAGAAAGCCGGTCATAAAATTGAGGTTCTTTCTGGTGGTTAAAACATAGGCCGAAGCCGCAAAAAATATCAGAGCAGTAGAGCCCAGCGCCAGTATAATTGGGCCTGAGCCAACTGCCGCCAGATACATACTGATGATAGGTCCAAGGGTAAATCCCATCCATCCAGTTAGGGCGAATACCCAAGCAATACCAGAGGCATTATTCTTATTTTTCTCCACCATCCACAAACAGATAAAGTAAGGCAACAATGTCCATAATCCAAAGTATGGCGCATTTATGGCCATAGAGATTCCTGCCATTACAGCACTAAAGGCTAAAGTTGCTCCTAAAAGGGTATACGTACTTCTTAAAACTTTGGCTACAGCGGGATCAAGCCCATCGGTAGAGATTCCAGCATTTACGGTTGCAGAGGTATATTTATCTGGATTTGTGTTCATAGCTTATATCCTGATTAATGAAATTAAAAGATAGGTTAATAATACCTCATAGAGGAGAGTTTTTCAGTATTTTGTAGGCTATGCTTATCATTTTAAGTTACATGATTATAGATAGAGAGGCCTATGAATAAAGTACATATTGCACTTGCTGTTAAAGATCTTGAAAAATCTATCAGTGAATATAATCAAAGATTAGGCTGTAAGCCAATTGCTATCGCTGAAAGTCGCTATGCCCTATGGCGCACTGATATTTTAAACCTCTCAATTACCCAGAGCTTTGAAGATGCGGGAAATTTAAGGCATCTGGGCTTTGAGGATCCCGATGTTTTTAAAATGTTTTCAGAAAAAGATATAGATGGTTTTGAATGGGAATATTTTACAGCGGAACAACAAAGGCAAGAGATTTTAAAATACTACCCAGATATCGTTGACCCAGAAATATCAATATCAAAATGATTTCTAACAAAAACATTATTACAAAAACACCCATTAATACTGGTATTTCCCCCTCATGTTTTTGTAGACACTTAAACAAAAAAAAGGAATTAACAAATGATTGATAAGGAAAAAATTCGACCATTCTTCTTTGGAAACCTAATACGTGTCGGAAATCGATTTGACGGTGGTTATGTAGTGCCAGAGCAGGCGCTTAAGAGCTGCAAGTTTTTACTCTCGCTGGGGATTAACGACGACATTTCATTTGACCTACATTTTAGTCAAGCCAATAAAGATATATGCTGTATAGGGGTTGATTACACAGTAACGCCTGCTTTTTTGCGAAGAAGAAGAGTTCAGGTAGTTGTAAAATCTGCTATTAATGCTCTTTTGGATAAGAAGAAGCATCAAATTTATAAAGCTAAAGCAAAGAACATCAAAAAGTTCAAAGAATTTTTTAGTGGTAATAATAGGTTTCTTCCGCTTGAGGTAACTGATAACGCTTCATTTGGGAAAATTACTATCTCAGAGCTTGTAAACAAATGTAACAGTAGTTCATCTCTTGATATTTTTTTAAAGATGGATATTGAGGGTGCTGAGTATAAAGTAACACAAGACATTGTTAATAATGTTGAGCGTATAAGTTACATTGCATGTGAATATCACGATATTGCGGAAAATCCAGAACGGTTTAACGAGACAGTCAATAAGCTGAGTGAGCATTTCTACTTGGCGCACATACATGGAAATAATCATGGCGCCTATTCAACCGAACTTGATTTTCCTGATACTGTTGAACTTACTTGGGTGAACAAAGGTCTAGTTGCTGTAGAGCCACCTCTTTCGATTAATAGCTATCCAAAAGGTAATCTAGACAATCCATGTAATCACAAGAAGCCTGACTATAAAATTGTTTTTTAATTCATTAACGTCTCAAGCCCAGCCACATCGATATTCATCGAGGTAATGGTTTATGATAATTCGAAAGACGTTAATGTGTTTAATTTTATTTACTCTATTGGTGGGATGTATGGGAATGAATGGCTGCAAGTTGGGGTATTTAATACAGAGCCGGTTGTTGATACCGCTCTAACAACGATGGTGACAAGCTTTTGTCAGATACTCCACGGATCTGGGGTGATTTTACAGAGCTGACTCAACGGCGAATATCGCGCGTGTTAAATCAAGCTAGACCCCTCAGTGTCAATACTTGGAATAAACATTGGGTAAGTACTATAGGATCTATTAAAACCAACACTGAAAATCCAGACAGTGATATCAATTATATTATTAATAACAGAAGGGAGGCGGGTCTTCCTGAGTTGGTTTTTGAAGTGAAGGGCATAAATAAACAGCTCAAAGGAAGAAATATATAAAGGAGAAGAGCATATAAAAAACGGGTAAAACTGGCGGTCTGAGTCTTAGGTAGTGGGCATATTTTAAGCTTCAATATTGCAAATAAAAAGGGTGGAATTCTGCTAATGGTTGAAAAGACGCGACTGCTACTTATTACATAATGTCAAAACTCTGTAGCTCAAGGCCATTGCTATCCCAGCGTACAAACCAACCCAAATCATGCCAGTCACCTAGAACAATCCTTTCGCCATTTATATGTTGATGACGGTCTGGTCTATGGGTATGGCCATGTATTAGTGTTGTAACCTGATGTTTGGACATTACGCCATCAACCGCATCCCTATTAACATCCATAATTGCGCTGGGTTTATTCGCATTGGCGGCCTTGCTTTTAGCGCGCATAGCGTCGGCTAGTTTTTGCCGAAATCTTAATGGCAGAGCAAGTAGTAAGAACTTGCTGATGGGATGGCGTATTTTCTTTCGAAAGCGAATATAGTCAATATCATCGGTGCATAGGGTATCGCCGTGCATAACTAGGACGGCTCGATCATTGTATTCGACCAGATGTTCATCAGCTAAAAGAGTCGCGCCAGTCGTTTCACAGAAGCGCTTGCCGATAAAGAAATCACGATTTCCGTGCTGAATAAACAGAGCAACACCTTTGTCAGTCAGCTGTTTAAAGGCTTTTTGGACTTCAATACCAGTAGGGCAGGTATCGTCATCGCCAATCCATGCTTCGAAAAGGTCACCAAGTACAAATAACGCCTCAGACGAGCTAGCCTGATCTCCAAGAAAATCCAAAAACGCCCGAGTTACCTCTGGGCGCTCTGGGGATAAATGGAGATCTGAAACAAGCAGGATAGCCATAAATAGTCTGGATTATTTAGCAGCGTAATCGGCGCTGATAATGGTTTCAGTGATCTCAATTGGATCAACGGGCACATCTTGATGACCAAATGCACTACCCGTAGGTACTGATTTAATCTTTTCAATAACATTCATACCGTCAACTACCTTGCCAAAAACTGCATAGCCCCAGCCTTGCATATTTTTGCCGCTGTGGTTTAGGAAGTCATTGTTAGAAACATTGATAAAGAACTGAGAAGACGCTGAATGGGGATCACCAGTACGGGCCATTGCCAATGTACCTATATCGTTTTTGAGGCCGTTATCCGCTTCATTTTCAATAGACGCTTTTGTTTGTTTTTGCTGCATATCAGAGCTCATACCGCCACCCTGAACCATAAAGCCGTTAATCACACGGTGAAAAACCGTATCGTTATAAAACTCATCTTTGGCATAGCTTAAAAAGTTTGCTGAAGAGATAGGTGCTTTATCAAAATCTAACTCTATTGAAATATCGCCCATGGTAGTGCGCAAAGTAATCATATTAAGGTCCAGTAATTTATTAGGAAGCTACCCTCTATTTTAATTTGTAACGCCAGTAAATCAAAGAGAACTTTGCGTTTAAAACAAATAAGTCACGAATGGATGGGTATTTTTTACATTTATTTCATCTTCAGTAAGGGTTAAGGTTTATTGAAAGCCTGCTGAGAGCTATACTTCGCACCTTATTTAGCCCTCAAGCGATTCAATATGACTGACAGCGATAAACCGATTAATTTTATTCAGCAAATCATTACCGATGATTTAGCCTCGGGTAAAACCTCTAAAGTAGTAACTAGATTTCCGCCTGAGCCCAATGGCTATCTACATATTGGTCATGCTAAATCGATCTGTGTGAATTTTGGATTAGCTGAAAACTTCTCTGGTGGTTGCAATCTTCGCTTTGATGACACTAACCCTGAAAAAGAAAGTGATGAGTTTGTTCAAGCCATTATTGAAGATGTTCAATGGCTTGGCTTTAAATGGCATGGCGATATTCGCTATGCCTCCGATTATTTTGACCAGTTTTATCAGTGGGCTTGCGATTTAATTGATCAAGATAAAGCCTATGTATGCGAGCTTAATGCAGAGCAAATGCGTGAATATCGCGGGACATTGACTGAAGTTGGTAAAGATAGCCCCTATCGTGCAAGACCGGCGACTGAAAGCAGGGCACTGCTAGAGCAAATGAAAGCGGGTGAAATTGCAGAGGGAACTATGACCTTGCGCGCTAAAATTGATATGGCATCGCCGAATATCAATATGCGTGACCCAGTGTTGTACAGAATTAAGCGAATCGCACACCATAGAACGGGGAATAAGTGGAATATCTATCCCGCTTATGACTTTGCTCATGGTCAAGAGGACGCGATAGAGGGCGTAACTCATTCTATATGTACGCTGGAATTTGCTGCTAATAGACCGCTGTACAATTGGTTTATAGACAATCTAGACGTGCCTTCTACGCCTAGTCAGTATGAGTTTGGCCGTTTAAATCTGAATTACAGTATTACCAGTAAGCGCAAATTAAAGCAATTGGTAGACGAGGCTCATGTAGATGCTTGGGATGACCCCAGAATGCCTACCATATCTGGGTTGCGTCGCCGTGGTGTCAGCCCTGCAGCAATCCGTAATTTCTGCGATAGCCTGGCGGTAGCGAAGACCGATGGGGTGGTTGATATGGCGCAGTTTGAGCACTTTATCCGCGACGATCTCAATAACAATGCACGGCGCGCAATGTGCGTTCTTAAGCCGCTTTTGGTGACATTTACCAATTATGACCAGTCTGAACTATTTACTGCATCATCTCATCCGCAGCGCGATGATCTTGGTTCACGAGAGCTTCCCTTTGATCGCCAAATTTATATAGATCAGAGTGATTTTTCTGAGGATACCAGTTTATCTCGCAAGAAGTTTAAACGCTTGGTGCTTGGCGAATATGTGAGGCTTCGTGGCGCCTATATCATTCGAGCCGATGAGGTTATTCGCGACAATGATGGTGAAATACAAGAAATTAGAGCCTCAGTGGTTGAAAATACCGTTGGTGCTGATGCCCCAGAGGGGGTAAGGCCAAGAGGTGTTATACATTGGGTATCAGCGCTTAACTCTCTCGATTGCACCGTGAATTTATATGACCGTCTTTTCAATCAGCCATTGCCGGATTCAGCTGAGGGTAGCTTTACCGATCATATTAATCCAGACTCCCTCAAAGTACTTGAGGGATGTAAGGCTGAACTTAGTTTGGCTAATGTTGAGTCTACTGAGCGATACCAGTTTGAGAGAGAAGGGTATTTTTGCCGCGACAGTGAAGCAGAAACCCTTGTATTCAATTGTACCATTGGACTGCGGGATAACTGGAAAGCCTAAATGGAACTAAAACTCTACAATAGCTTAACCCGTCAAAAGCAGGTCTTTGAGCCTATGGATCCACAGCGCGTCACTATGTACGCCTGTGGCCCAACGGTTTATAACTATGTTCATATAGGTAATGCGCGTCCCGCGGTCGTATTTGATACCCTGTATCGTGTCCTTAAATGCCTGTATTCGAATGTTGTTTATGCTCGAAATATCACTGATATAGATGATAAAATAATCAATAAATCCAATGAGTTATCTCAGGATATTAATGTCATTACTAAAAAGTATTCAGAAGCATATTTTGAAGATATGCAGGCTTTGAATACGCTTACCCCTGACAAAATTCCTTATGCGACCCAACATATACCTGAAATGATTGACATGGTTCAGGCGCTTATCGACAGGGGTCATGCCTATGAAACTGATTCAGAAAATCTGTCGGATAGGGGGCATGTATTATTTTCAGTCCCTTCAATGCCCAATTATGGACAACTTTCCAAGCGTAATCTTGATGAACAAGAGGCTGGTGCTCGGGTTGAGGTAGCCGGATATAAACAATATGCCGGTGATTTTGTGCTCTGGAAGCCCTCAACAGATAACGAGCCAGGTTGGGATAGCCCCTGGGGAAGAGGCCGTCCAGGTTGGCATCTTGAATGCTCGGCAATGATTAAGAAACATTTAGGTGAAACTATTGATATTCATGCAGGGGGGCAGGATCTTATTTTCCCTCATCATGAGAATGAAATAGCGCAAAGCTGCTGTGCTAATGACGGCAAGGCACTGGCTAATTTTTGGATGCATAATGGGTTTATTAATATTAACGGCGAAAAAATGTCCAAATCATTGGGTAATTTCCGTTTAGTTAACGATCTTCTTCAGCAATATCCAGGCGAAGTGCTCCGTTATGTTATTTTGTCTTCTCATTATCGGTCTGAACAAAACTTTAGCAAGGAATTGCTGGATAGCGCGTGGCGCACACTTGATAGTCTATATGGTCTAATTAGAGGGCTAGAGCCCGTAGAGGCCGTTTTAGAGCCATCAGGAGCCGCTTTTAAGGCATTGCTTGACGATCTTAATACACCGGTGGCTATAAGCGAGCTTTATCGTCTAGCAAAGGCGGTTAATCAGGCAAAAGGTGATGAGCAACAGGATATAATGCGTGAACTTGCGGGTCTGGCAGATATTCTGGGTCTTTTGCAACAGGATCCAGAGCAATGGTTTACTCAAGCTAGAGCGGATGATCAGTTAACTGCAGAGCAGGTCGAAGTGCTAATACAAGCCAGACAGCAGGCCAAACAAGAGAAAGATTTTGCTAAAGCGGATCAAGTCAGGCAGCAACTGCTCGATGGGGGTGTCATTCTAGAAGATAGCCGCGAGGGCACTAAGTGGAGAAGATCTTAATCTTCTCCTTATCTTTGTCGCCTGCCATTAAATTTTCTAGCTCAAATGTTTCAAGCATAGAAAAGCCCTTTGCAATTAATTCATGACCAAGATGCCTGTTGCCAACCTCATAGGCTACAAGATTGACTTCATTGCAATCAATATTGTCTAAAACATCTGGGATAATCCTATAATCAATAAAAACATACTCTGATTTAATGAGTCTTACAGCGTCTGAAAAAAAATCCTGCCATTGTTTAAGTACCACAGCCACTGTAGGCCATTGATTGTTCTTTGCCGCCGAAACTAATTGATAGTCATAGCTAATAATCACTGCTTGACGCTTAACAGGTTCAAGTATTGTCTGTACTGCCTTAAGCATCGTATCTCTGCCGCAGTGGTCAATAGATTGCTCTTTAATTTCTACAAAGGCAGTGACCTGTGGATGTGCTATTAAAATATCTACAAGGGCGTCTAAAGGGGCGATTTTCTCTGATATAAAAGCATTGCCTAGTCGATCTGGCTCATGGGCAGGAATACTTAGAAGCTGCTGGCGCGTAAACTCACTTACATTACCCCTATGACCACTGACTCGGTTTAAATTATCATCATGATAGATAATAGGTAAATCATCGCTACTAAATTGAATGTCTAGTTCAATATATTTTGCGCCTTTTTCAACAGCTTTTCTCAGTGAGAGAGCGGTATTTTCTGGATAACTAGACTGAAGCCCTCGATGGGCTATTAGTCTATCTAAGCTGAAGTGTGAATCGGACATCAATGTTACCTGAAGTCTAAAATAATTCAGATTATTCCAGTTTTTTTTCAGCGGCCATAACGCAGTGTAAAATAAGGGTATTAATGGTCATGGGCCCAACACCGCCCGGAACCGGCGTATAGGCAGAGGCTGACTGGGTAATGGGTTCAAGTTCTATATCACCTAAGCCACCGGGATGATAACCGGCATCAACCACCACGGCGCCATCTTTAATCCAGTCAGCCTTAATAAATTCAGGTCTACCCACAGCGCCCACTAAGATATCAGCCTGTTTAATGAGATTGGGAAGATCCTGTGTTTTTGAGTGGCAGATGGTCACTGTGGCATTTGCATTCAATAGCATCAGAGCCATAGGTTTACCGAGAATAGGGCTTCTACCTACAACTACCGCATGTTTGCCAGAAAGCTCAATATCATAGGCCTCTAGAATACGCATTATGCCCTGAGGGGTCGCCGAGCCATAGGCAGGCTCATTCATAGCCATTCTGCCAAAACCTAGACAGGTAACACCGTCCACATCTTTTTCTGCATCAATAGCGTCAAAGCAAGCGCGCTCGTCTATCTGAGAAGGTACTGGATGCTGTAATAGTATGCCATGACAGTCTGGGTTGGCATTTAATTCATTAATTTTATCCAACAGCTGCTCAGTGGTCGTTTGCTCAGACAATTCAACCGCAATACTCTCCATACCTATACGCTTACAGGCATTTTGCTTCATCTTTACATAGGTACCAGAGGCAGGGTCTGAACCAACCAAAATGGTAGCAAGAATAGGCGCTTGCCCATTATTAGCTTGCTTAAGCGCAGCGACGCGCTGACTGAGTTCAGCCTCAGTTTTGTTGGCTAAAGATTTGCCATCAAGGATTAATGCAGACATAAAGTGTTAGCCTATTTATCGTGAGTTTAGATCAGCTTAAATAAAGAATAATTGCTCACCATTTTACCTGAAAAAATTGACCAGATAAAAACAATGATTTGATAATTTGATAAAAATATAACAGAAGGGGTAATGGGGTGGACGACGGGGATTGAACCCGCGACCACCGGAATCACAATCCGGGGCTCTACCAACTGAGCTACGTCCACCATCACAAGAGTTTAAGACCGTTTCTGCGCCAAGTTTGCCTATCTTTAAAAGGTAAGTGGCGCGCCCGGCAGGATTCGAACCTGCGACCCACGGCTTAGAAGGCCGTTGCTCTATCCAGCTGAGCTACGGGCGCATACAGAGCAAATTAACTAATTCAGCTTTACTCCAAAGCCGGAAAGTGGTCGGGGATGAGGGATTTGAACCCCCGACATCCTGCTCCCAAAGCAGGCGCGCTACCAGACTGCGCTAATCCCCGAATGTCTCACCAAGCGGTCTCTAATGAGAGGGCGCATAATACTGACCAACTACCATCTCGTCAATCTGAATTAGGGTGCAAATATCAATTTATTTAACTTATTTGATAAATATTTTACTAACAGCTACCTATTTTAGTGGATTATTAATTACAAACTCTTACAAAACCAAGGGGTCAGACTTTGTTATAGACTGAATAATATGAACAGTTACACTGATAAATAATGGAGGGAATTATTATGTATATTGGTGAAAAGTTAAGCCTTGCAAAAATTGACAATGGTTTTTTAGAACTTAACTTCAATAGTGCTGAAGGTTCGGTAAATAAACTTGATCAACAGTGTCTTGAAGAGTTACATCAGGCCTTTTTAGCGACTAAAAAGGCACAGAACATAAGGGGTATGCTGTTAACTAGCAGCAAAAAAGCCTTTATTGTTGGTGCGGATATAACCCAATTTAAACAGATGTTTGATGCTTCAGAGAAGGCATTTTTAGCCTCTGCAAAACATATTAATGGCATGATGTCAGCACTCGAGGATATGCCATTTCCTACAGTTGTGGCAATCAATGGCTTTGCGTTAGGCGGTGGCCTAGAAGTATGTTTAGCCTGTGATGCACGACTCATTTCCACAAATGCTCGAATTGGCTTACCAGAAACTGGGCTCGGTATTCTTCCTGGATGGGGTGGTACAGTTCGTCTACCGCGCATAAGCGACTTTGCAACAGCTATTGAGTGGATTACTACAGGTCGTCAGTATTCAGCAAGCGTAGCACTTAAGACAGGTATTGTTGATAAGGTAGTAGAGCCAGATGAATTGCGTACAGAGGCGCTACAATATCTCAACGATATGGCCTCTGGAGTTATTGATTATTGCCTTACCCGCAAACGTAAATTATCACCTGTTAACCAATCGTCCAAAGACATTCAGGCTACTGCCTCTATGGCTAAAGCAATGGTGATGCAAAAAACTGCGGGTCATTATCCAGCGCCGATAAAGGCTATCGACTTGATGATTAAGTCATCGTTACTTACGCGTGATGAAGCAATCCTTAGAGAAGCTAACGTTTTTTATGAGCTTTCACAGAGTCCTGAGGCAGGTTCTTTAATCGGTCTATTTGTCGGTGATCAATATGTGGCTAGAAAAGCAAAAGGCTATGCCAAAACACTTTCCAAAAAATTGCCAGAGATAAATCTTTCTGGTGTCGTAGGTGCTGGAATTATGGGAGGCGGTATTGCCTACCAATCAGTAACAAGAGGCTGTCCTGTTGTTATGAAGGATATAGTCCAACCAGCTCTAGACTTAGGTATAAGTGAAGCAGATAAACTACTGCAAAAAGCGGTCACTAAGGGTAAGTTAGATGAAAACAAAGCCGCTAATATTTTGTCTATGATCAAGCCGACATTGGATGATGCTGATCTTGAAAATACTGAATTTGTGGTTGAGGCCGTTGTTGAGTATCTACCTGTTAAAAAGACAGTTTTATCCGCTCTAGATAAGCAGCTTTCATCGGACACAATTATTGTTTCAAACACCTCTAGTATTTCAATTAATAAGTTGGCTAAATCACTTGAAAATCCCCAGCGTTTTTGTGGCATGCATTTTTTTAATCCAGTGCATGTAATGCCTCTTGTTGAAGTAATTCGTTGTGAAAATACATCAGATTCCACCATTGCAGTCGTATGCCAGCATGCATTGCGACTGGGTAAGAAACCCATAGTGATTAACGACTGCCCCGGTTTTTTAGTCAATAGGGTTCTTTTTGCGCAGTGCTTTGCAATGGAGTTGT
>JAQWMF010000060.1 GCA_029246925.1 Porticoccaceae bacterium | reverse complement strand
AACTGGAAAATTTATAACTGGGGCGTGGCCAAGTGGTTAAGGCATCGGGTTTTGATCCCGACACTCGGAGGTTCGAATCCTCCCGCCCCAGCCATCTTTCAAATTGCAAAGTCAGGAAGAAGATGTGTCTAAATTAATGCTTTTCACCGGTAACGCAAATCCGGAACTCGCAAAAGAAGTTGCCAAGTCGCTCAGAATTAAGCTTAGTGACTCGCTAGTGAGTACCTTTTCAGATGGCGAGATCAATATTGAAATCCGCGACAACGTGCGTGGACATGATGTATTTATCATCCAACCTACCTGTGAGCCGACTCATCGCAATCTGATGGAACTCATATTAATGGTCGATGCACTTCGCCGCTCCTCAGCAGAACGAATTACTGCTGTAGTTCCTTACTTTGGCTATGCCCGACAAGATCGACGTGTTCGCTCAGTACGTGTACCCATTAGCGCCAAAGTAGTTGCAGATATGCTCTCCAATGCCGGTGTAGATCGTGTATTAACCGTTGATTTGCACGCAGAGCAAATTCAAGGATTCTTTAACTGCACAGTAGATAACATCTATGGTGCACCCGTACTTCTAGACGATATACAACGTCAGAACTACAAAAATTTACAGGTTGTTTCGCCCGATATCGGCGGTGTTGTTCGAGCCCGTGCCGTAGCAAAACAACTCGGTTGTGACCTAGCTATTATTGATAAGCGTCGCCCTTCAGCCAATGAAAGTGAAGTGATGAACCTCATCGGTGAAGTAGAAGGTCGCACCTGCCTGCTAATTGACGATATTGTTGATACCGCAGGAACGCTTTGCAAAGCGGCAGAAGCACTGAAAAAATTTGGTGCAGAAAAAGTGGTTGCCTATGCAACTCACCCCGTGCTTTCCGGTAAAGCCATCGACAATATTACACATTCAAGCCTCGACAACCTAGTGGTAACCAATAGTATTCCACTTACCGAAGAAGCGAGTAAGTGCGGAAAAATACGCACCCTAACGCTAGGTAAATTACTGGGTGAATCAGTAAGACGTCTAAGCAACGAAGAATCCATCAGCGCCATGTTTGTTCAATAAATTTGGCACTGATTTAACCGCCCAATTGTGGGCACTTAACACCATTTCAGGTCTGGTCGCGGTCTGTTTTGGCATAACATAGGAGACTATCATGTCTACTGAGTTTACTTTAAATGCGAATGGTCGCGAGGATACAGGGAAAGGTGCGAGCCGCCGCCTGCGTCGTCTGGCCGGAGAAATACCTGCTATCGTTTACGGTGGCAAGAAAAAACCAGCACAAATTTCACTCACACAAAAAGATGTGACTAAAGCACTAGAGAATGAAGCATTCTATTCTCATATTGTTGCGCTAGTGATCGACGGTAAATCTGAAGATGTCATCATCAAAGATATCCAGCGTCACCCAGCAAAATCAGTCGTTATGCACATGGATTTCTTCCGTGTCAACAAAACCACCAAACTACAAACAAGAGCACCATTGCACTTTATTAATGAAGAAGAATGTGTTGGCGTTAAATTGAATGGCGGTCTAATTGCACACAGCATGACTGACCTAGAAATTAGCTGTCTACCAAAAGATCTGCCTGAGTATATCGAAGTTGATATGGCAGAAGTTGATCTTGGACAAACTCTACATATCTCTGATATCAAACTACCTAAGGGCGTAGAAAGTGTTGCTCTTAGCCATGGTGATGATCACGATCTTCCAATAGCTGCGGTCAACAAGCCGAAAGCCGTTGAAGAGATTTCTGATGAGGCTCCAGAGGCTCCAGAAACTGAAGAAGATAGCGAAGAGGAAGCAAGCGAAGAGTAATCTTCATACTTGCTTAACCTGAGGCTCCGACATTGAAAACGCCCGTAGATATGATTGTAGGGCTGGGAAATCCCGGCCCCAAATATCAACGAACGCGCCACAATGCCGGAGCCGATTTCGTTAGAGAGCTTGCACATTCAGTTAGCGCAACACTCAGCACTGAAACAAAATTCTTTGGCGAAACAGCACGCATCAATCTTAATGGCAGAGATATTCGCCTTTTAATCCCCAGCACCTATATGAATCGCAGTGGACAGGCAGTAAGCGCCATGGCAAAGTTTTATCAAATCGAGCCACAAAACATCTTAGTAGCTCATGATGAACTCGATCACAGCCCCGGCAGCTCAAGGCTTAAAATAGGGGGCGGCCACGGTGGTCATAATGGGCTGCGCGATATTATAAAAAGTCTCGGCAATAACAAAGAATTTGCCCGCTTACGCATTGGTATAGGTCACCCAGGGCATGCAGACCAAGTTGCAGACTATGTATTAAAAAAAGCCTCAAAAGGCGATCAGCAACTCATAGATAACAGCATCAGCGATGCAATACACTACCTGCCCCTTGCCGTTGAAGGTCAATGGGAGCAAGCAATGAACCAACTCCACAGCAACTAACAGCATCAAGGTAAAAGGAACAAATCATGGGTTTTAACTGCGGCATCGTCGGATTACCAAACGTCGGTAAATCAACCTTATTTAATGCGTTGACCAAAGCAGGTATTGGCGCAGAAAACTTCCCCTTTTGCACCATAGAACCCAACACCGGTATTGTACCCATACCCGATCAGCGCCAAGATAAAATTTCCGAAATCGTTCAGCCAGAAAAACAAATACCCACCAGTATGGAATTTGTCGATATTGCAGGGCTAGTGGCTGGCGCCTCCAAAGGTGAGGGTCTAGGCAACCAATTTCTCGCCAATATCCGAGAAACCGATGCCATTGCTCA
>JAQWMF010000059.1 GCA_029246925.1 Porticoccaceae bacterium | reverse complement strand
ATTTATAAATGATTTAATACGTTTTTAAAGAGAAAAATAAATGTAAGTTGTACTAGAATAATAATACCAAATAGTATTGGACCTTGGATGTTATTAGAGCAAGCAGTAAAAGAGGGGCGCGAGCGCGTAGGGTTACCCTGTGGGCAGCCCATACTTCCAGCACAGTCTTTGATTAGGTTTTGGTCTAATACTGTCTTGGAATCTCCCGATAAACCAGCCTTTAGTTGCTTGGGACAGACCTTGAGTTATGGAGAGGTAGATCAGATTTCAAGGCGAATTGCCAGTTACCTGCAAAAGGAGTTGGGTTTAAATGCGGGTGATAGAATTGCTATTCAGCTACCCAATTTAATTCAGTATCCCGCTATTGCTGTGGCCGCTTGGCACATTGGGCTGGTGGTTGTTAATACCAACCCAATGTATTCGTCTAGAGAATTAATTCACCAATTTAATGACGCCGGTGTCAAAGTTGTTTTTGTGCTGGATAAATTCTACGATACGGTACGCGAAGCACTTCCCAATACGCCAATTGAGTGTGTTATTGTAGTCCGAGCCCTTGATTTACTCCCCGCGCCTAAAAGAATATTAGGTGGTGTATTGATGAGGCTTACCGGTCGTTGGGCTAAGATTAAAGCGGGTGATTGGATTCCTTTTCCCGATCTATTAAAGTCTAGCTGTACCTTTCAAGCATACTCAGCCAAATTGGATGATATCTGCACACTTCAGTACACGGGCGGGACTACAGGTGCTTCTAAGGGCGTTATGCTCACTAATAAATCCGTGTTATCAAATATTGCACAGTGTTTGACGGTGTTATCTAGCCGCGAAAAATCATTAGAATACTCCTGTGTAATTGCTCCATTACCTATGTATCATATTTATTCCTACGCACTGTGTTTAGGCATTATTCCAGCGATCAAAGGGCATAGTGTTTTAATTCCAGATCCGAGAAATATTTCAGCCTTTATCGGCTCGATAAAGCAGTACCAATTCAACATATTTACAGGGCTGAATTCACTGTTTGTAGCGTTGATGGAGCACCCTAAGTTCAAGCATTTGGATTTTTCTAAATTGCGTATCACACTGTCTGGTGGCATGGCATTGATGGAGTCGGTAGCCGAGAATTGGCAAAAAGCCACAGGCTGTGTTGTCAGTGAGGGCTACGGAATGACGGAAGCATCGCCCGTGGTGTCAATGAATCCCTTAGGGTTTCAAAAAATTGGCAGCGCTGGAATGCCGATACCCGGCACAGAGATAAAAGTTATTGATGAGAAGGGCGTGGAACAAGAAGTCGGTGGTGAGGGTGAGCTCTGTGTACGTGGCGATCAAGTCATGAAAGGCTATTGGCATTGTTCGGAAAAAACAGCCGAGACTATTGTCGATGGTTGGTTGCATACAGGCGATATTGTAAAGATCGATGAACAGGGGTTTATTAAGGTAGTGGACCGCCTTAAAGATATGATTATAGTGTCTGGTTTTAATGTCTATCCCAACGAGTTAGAGCAAGCCTTAACCGTTCATCCTGATGTTTCGCAATGTGCAGCAATTGGCGTTCCAGACCCCAAAGCGGGTGAAGTGGTCAAAATGTTTGTTGTCAGTGCCAACCCCGAGCTTACAGAAGATCAGGTAATCGAGTATTGTAAGCAGACAATGGCGGGCTATAAAGTGCCTAAACATGTTGAGTTTAGAGACCAATTACCCATGTCTAATGTAGGTAAGGTATTGCGCAAAGATTTAAGAGTTGAAGACGCTAGTTAATCTTTTGAAATACCCCCTAACCTGTTACTCTAAAGAATCTCAATTTAACTAAATAAAGCGGTTTAGGGGTAAATAGTTGTGAAGCGACTTATTGTCGGTATGTCCGGCTCAAGTGCAGTTATCTATGGCATAAGACTGCTTGAAAAGCTCGCCCAGCGCGAGGATGTTGAAGTGCATCTGGTGATTAGTCAGGCGGCTAAAATGACCATAGGTATAGAGACTGACTACACTGCAGATCAGGTCGAAGCCTTGGCTGATGTGGTGCACAGCAGTAAAAATGTTGGTGCTAGTATTGCCAGTGGCTCGTTTAAAACAGCGGGTATGGTGGTGGTGCCCTGTTCTATGAAAACACTATCTGCAATTGCAAACTCCTATGCAGATAATCTTATAGTTCGAGCCGCAGATGTGGTTCTTAAAGAACGCCGTCGACTGGTTATTGTGCCGCGAGAAACCCCATTGCATACAGGTCACTGTGAGTTAATGCTTAAGGTAAGCCAGATCGGTGCCATTCTGTGTCCGCCGGCCCCGGCATTTTATACCCAGCCAAAAACAATCGACGATATTATCGATCATTCTGTAGCAAGAATTTTGGACCTATTTGATATAGAAGATACCGAAATTGAACGCTGGGAAGGCAATGTCTAGAGATGATTTTCCATGCTGGGATATTCTGCAGTCCGAGTCTGTTCTAACCCTTGCTACTGCTGATGCCTATGGCAGTTGGTCTGCACCCGTTTTGTATGCTACCTGTCATAATGATAAAAAACCGGTGCTCTATTTTCTTTCAGCCCACAGTAGTCGGCATATCAAAAATTTACCCGTTAATGGCAGTGCGGCGGGTTCTATTTATGTCAGCTATCAAGGTGATTGGCAGGCGATCAAAGGGCTACAAATGCAGGGTGTGATCGCTGAAGTGGACAAGCAATCTAAGTCCCGTTGGGAGTCGATCTATTTCAAGCGCTATTCAGAGATCGCTACAATAATTAATAATCCAGTGTCAGAGCAACAGAAAAAAATCGCTACCGCCTTTGAGCGCAGTGGTAAATTTAGTTTTACGCCATCATTGATTCGATTGACAGATAATTCAGCTGAGTTTGCTAGCCGCAATCAGTGGACTTTCGAGTAACGTATTTTTGCTATGTGTAAATTCTAGGTACTCTCGCCGGCATCCGAGTGAGCAGTTCATAGCCAATGGTGCGACAGTGTCTAGCTACTTCATTAACGCCAAGTCCTAGCCCCCAGAGAGTCACTGGCTCGCCAATTCCGATAGGTTTAGGTAGATCGGTAATATCAACACTTATCATATCCATTGAAACTCGTCCTACCAAAGGGCATTTTATACCTCCAATAAGCACTGGTGTTCCATTTTCCGCATGGCGCGGGTAGCCATCGCCATAACCCACTGCAACCGTGGCTATGATTGACGGGCGATTAGCAGTCCAGTTCGCGGTATAGCCCACGGATTCTCCAGCAGCAATTGTACGTGTAGAGATTACAGCTGATTGAAAATGCATGACGGGTTTTAACGGGTCAGCATTTTTTTGACTCTGCGCAAAAGGGGTATTGCCGTAGAGCATATAACCTGGGCGTTGCCAATCATCTTTAACCTCAGGCCAGTCAAGAATCGCCGCTGAATTTGCCAAACTAGTTTTAAGATTAGATGGGTTGAGGTTTTTTAATGCCGCATCAAAGCTAGCAAGCTGTTGATGGGTAAAGTTGTTATCTAGATTATCGGCACAAGAAAAATGCGTCGCTAAAACCATTGATGCGGCAACATTTGGACTATCACTTAACTGTTGAAAAACACCCTGTGCCTCATTCGGCTGAAATCCCAAGCGGTGCATACCTGTATCTAATTTAATCCAAACATTCACCGGATTTTGTAGTTTGGCATTCAGCACAGCTTTTAGTTGAGTGTGATTTTCTAGCATCAACCACAATGATTGCTGATCAGCTATTTCAACCTCATCTGCGCTATGGGGTCCCTCAAGCAAAAGTAGGGGTTGTTTTATATTCGCTTCACGCAACTCGAGGGCTTCTTCAATACAGGCCACCCCATAGGCAGGCGCCATATCCTCCAGAGCCTGAGCAACTCTTACTATGCCATGACCATAGGCATTGGCTTTGACCATCGGCATACTGTTGGCATTGGGGGCTAGTCGTTGAGCCAGAGCGAAATTTTCTCGCAATGCCTGAATATCGATAATCGCTGCGGTGGGTCTAGTCATAGTGAAAAGTCATCAGTAGTTAAATCGATTAGCGCTAAACAAGGTTTGTGCTGCTAGCCAGATATCGCCTACCTGTCCATTGCCAACTGGAACCGAATCTATCGCAATAACCGGAGCAATTTCTCTGGATGAGCTGGTTATCCATACTTCATCAGCCTCGGCGACCTCTTCCATACTTACCACGCGCTCTTCAATAGGAATTTTGCCGTCATTGCGCAAAACATCGATAAGAATTTGCCGAGTAATACCCGGCAATTTTTGATGGTCGAGGAGAGGGGTTATAACAGTGCCATTTTTAACAATAAACGCATTGCACGAGCTGGCCTCAGTCAGTTCATTGTGTTCGTTATACAGCAGAGTTTCTTGATTGCCCTGTTCAATGCCTTGCTGGTAATGCAATACATTACCCAGTAGAGATGTAGATTTAATATCTCTTCGATCCCAACGTATATCTCGGGCTGTGGAAACCTTATAGGTTTTTGCCAGAGTTTTATCAGCTACTGGCGCTGCAGCAATTTCGAAGCAAAACGCAAAAATTGTTGGAGTTACCTTATCAGGAAAACGATGAGCTCTAGACTCATAGGTTCCGCGACTAATTTGTAAATAAATACCTAGGTTACCAGCGCCATTTTCTTGAATTAATTTTAGACAAAGATCGAGCCATTGTTTTTCTGACCAGCCTGTGGAAATTCCAATGGCCTCAAGTCCCCCATTCATGCGCTGCAGATGAGGCATAAAGCCTACTAATTTTCCAGCGTATGAGGGCACTACCTCATACACACTATCACCAAATAAAAAGCCCCTATCAAGAGGTGATATTTTGGCCTGTTCAATTGGCATATATTTACCATTGAGGTATGCAGTATTCATTGTGCTACTCTTTGTGTGTATCTGAAAATGTTATCAGTGAGATGGTCTATACGCAAAGTTAAATTATTTATTGTGCAGATTGCCTCAAAAGAATTTGCGCCTGTTCTATATCTATAGCCTTAAATCGTATTTTTCTTCCCGGCATTAACTGAGCAAGTTTAGCGATATCCTGTGAAAAAACTGACCCTATTTTTGGGTATCCCCCTATGGTTTGACGATCACATAGTAGGATAATGGGTTGTCCGTCAGCGGGGATCTGAATGGCGCCTAGACAGATGCCCTCTGAAAGCATTTCATTGTTTGAGGTAGAAATAGCAGGGCCCTCCAGCCTATATCCCATTCGATCACTCTGTTGCGAAATGGTATATACGGCGGTAAAAAACCGATCTAGTTGTGAGGTTTCAAATTGACTCTGTTGATAGCCTAGTATCATTCGAATCTCTGCTACATCGCCATCAAATTGCGGTCTATATTGTTCTGCAACAGAACGAGTGATTTTGACCTGTGAAGTATTGCAAGGAAGTAAATCACCTTGCATAAGCGCCTGACCATTTTTGTGTAATCCGCCGAGTTTCTCTCTTTTAACAGTAGATGCACTGCCAAATATCTGTGGGCATTGAATGCCGCCAGCCACAGCAAGGTAGGAGCGACATCCTGCGGAGGCATAACCAATACTTATCTGGTCACCCACTGAAATATTCTGTGTACGCCATCCATCAACAGATTTATCGTTGATTTTGATGGGTGCATCAGCGCCAGTGATAGCGATTTGAGTTGAGATATTAGACTCAAGAACCAGCCCCCCAACCAAAATTTCAAGGCAGGCCGCAGATTCTAGGTTATCACACAGCCTATTTGCCCAATTAAAGGAATAGTTATCAAATGGGCCACCTGTGGTGATGCCAATATTATGAAAGCCATGTCTGCCAGCATCCTGAATAAGGCTGAACATACCGGGATTAACAACCGTAAAGCCGCTCATCGTTCTATGCTCGATAATTGATATTTTTCGCCAAGTTGAATAAATTCATCCCGATTAATTGCTTTAAAGCTGACCTTATCACCTACTTCAACTAGGGTGCTAGGATGTTGATTGGGGTCAAACATAGTCGTGGGGCAGAGGCCAATTAAATTCCAGCCACCTGGTGACTGACTTGGATAAATTGCCGTTTGTCGATCGGCAATAGCCACAGCGCCTTTTGGCACCATTGTTCTTGGGGTGCATAATCTTGGCATAGCAATTCGTGAATCGGTCTCTCCTAAATAGGCAAACCCAGGTGCAAACCCCATTGCATAAACGGTATATTCAGTTTGATGATGAATTGAAATCACTTCATCAATGGTCAATTTGGTATGCTTTGCCAGTCGCCGTAAATCTGGACCGGACTCAAGGCTGTAATAAACCGGTAGTTCAATGCTTTTTCCATTTGCTAATTCTTTGTCCGATGCATTAGACACTATGGTGTGAATTTCTTTTTCAATGGTTAAATGATCAATCGTTGAAGCGTTGTAGATCACTAGTAGTGAATGATAAGACGGCACCAGATCGATCAGCTTATTTGATAGATTATTGTTTAATTGTTTCGAAGTGTTAGCAATAAGGCTTGATGTTTTAGCGCAGGGGCGCTCAGAAAAATAGACAATTACGCTATTTTCACTCGCTATAGCTATCTTAGGAAAGCCCTTATTCATTGGGACAAAATAGCCTGAATTTGACGTATTTGCAAAATTGCCTCAGGGTTATCGCCATGGACGCACAGCGTATCTGCAGTCAGAGATAAACGATGGTCATTGATAGTAGTCACAGAGCCATCCTGTTTAAGCTGTTCAACTTGAGAAAGCATTTTTTTCTTATCTAAGATAGCGCCAGGTTGATTGCGCGGAACAAGTGCACCATTATCTTGATAAGCACGATCAGCAAACGCCTCAAAATAAAGGGTTAACCCGAATGCACTAGCCTCTTTCTTGTGAATATTTGCGTCTGCAGTTGCCTGTAACATAAGCGTTGAGCATGCCTGAGAATCAACGATTGCTGCCATTACCGCACTGCGAAGATGACCATTTGTCATCATATCGTTATACAGCGCACCATGAGGTTTAACGTAGCTTACACAGAGGTCATTGTCGCTTGCAGCTTTTGCTAATGAGCGTATTTGATACTGAAGGCAAGCAATAAGGTCCGGTGCCGACAGTGACATAGATTTCCGGCCAAAATTGAATGTATCAGGGTAACTGGGATGGGCGCCAACGGCCACCAAATACTGTTTAGCCAGCCTCAGTGTTTTATCCATAACTTGAAGATCACCGGCATGAAAACCGCAGGCAATATTAGCTTGATCTATATGTGGCATGACCTGTGATTCGATCCTTAGCTGATCGCTGTTGGAGGTTTCTCCTAGATCACAATTCAGTAATAGATCCATTGCACATTACACCCGATTTTTTAGTTATACCCCTAGCTGTTTGGCAATAAATGCCATCAGTTGGTCAACTTCAATGTGTTGGTTTTCACTTTGGGTGCGATCTCGATATTCTATTTTACCCTCATCGAGACCACGATCACCGATAACTAATCGATGGGGGATACCGATCAGCTCGATATCCGCAAGCATAGAGCCCAAACGTGCCTTTTTCTCGTCCATAAATAATACATCATAGCCAGCGGAGGTTAACTCTGAGTATAAGTCCTCGCAGGCCTGCTTAACAGTATCTGACTTATGCATATTAATGGGCACAAGTGCAATCTGAAAAGGCGCGATTGCCATAGGCCAAATAATGCCATTTTCATCATGATTTTGTTCAATGGCAGCCGCCACAATTCGACTAACACCAATACCGTAGCAGCCCATAGTCATAGCTTGCTCTTTGCCCTGTTCATTAAGAATAGTGGCTTTCATAGCTTCACTGTATTTGGTGCCTAATTGGAAGATATGGCCGACTTCAATGCCGCGTTTAATTTCTAAAATGCCTTTACCATCTGGGCTGGGGTCACCAGCCACTACATTGCGAATATCTGCCTGTGTTTCAATAGTGCAATCAGTTCCCCAGTTTACCCCTGTAAGGTGATAGCCGTCACGATTAGCGCCACACACAAAATCAGTAAGAGTTGCTGCACTGTGATCAACAATCAGAGGAATAGTAAGATTAACCGGTCCCAAAGAGCCTACTGGGCAGTTGAGTTGATCAAGAATCTGCTTTTCGCTAGCAAAGGTTAGTTCAGTGTCTTGGCCTAAGATTTTTTGTGTCTTAACTTCATTAAGCTCATGGTCACCGCGAACAACTAAACCCTGTAAGCTTTTATTGCCCTCATCGTCCTCGATACTAACAATCAGTGTTTTAACAGTTTGCGCCGGCTCAACAGATAAGAATTTACATACTTCGTCAATGCTATGAGCATTAGGCGTTGCCACTTCCTGTTTCTGTTCAGAGGCTGATGTGTTTTGGTTATCAGTAAGCACTGCTTCGGCTTTTTCAATATTGGCTGCAAAGTCACTTTCTGTGGAGAAAACGATAGCATCCTCGCCGCAATCGGCTAAAACATGGAACTCATGGGAGTGGCTGCCACCAATACTGCCGGTATCAGCTAATACCGCACGAAAGACCAAGCCGGTGCGTTCAAAAATATTGCTATAGGTTTGATACATCAGATCATAGGTTTCTTGCAGTGACTCACTGCTACTATGGAATGAATAGGCATCTTTCATACAAAATTCTCGGGTACGCATCACCCCAAATCGAGGGCGACGTTCATCGCGAAATTTTGTTTGTATTTGATAGAAGTTTGCTGGAAGTTGCTTATAACTGCTGATTTCATTGCGCACTAAATGGGTAATCACTTCTTCGTGGGTGGGTCCTAAGCAAAATTCTCGATCGTGTCTATCACGAATGCGCAGTAGTTCCGGTCCAAATTGTCCCCAGCGCCCAGACTCCTCCCATAGGTCAGCGGGCTGGACAATCGGCATCAGCAGTTCCATAGCGCCGGCTTTATCCATTTCCTGACGAACAATATGTTCAACTTTACGAAACACTCGCAAACCCAGAGGTAACCAGGAATAGAGGCCAGAGGCGACCTTGCGGATCATTCCCGCTCGCAGCATCAGCTGATGGCTAATCACTTCTGCATCTGCAGGAGATTCTTTTTGTGTGGCAATCAAATATTGGCTAGCGCGCATAATTTTTTTTACACTTTAAATGGAATTAAACGTTAAGTGGGTTATTCTACGGTGCTGAGCTGTTGGGGTACAGACCCTAACAGATATAAAGGGGGTTATTGGGTTTAAAAATGTTCAAATTACATGAAAGATTAGATCAAGACTGCTTGTTGGTCGGTCAGTTTGAGTTATGTTTGTTGCTTATTAATCGCGATGCTAATTATCCCTGGTTGATTCTAGTGCCTAAGCGAGAGGGGATCACAGAAATTCATCAACTGGATGATTCTGATAGACAGCAGTTATTGGAAGAGTCCTGTATTTTATCTCAAGCTATGACCGAGCTATTTGCACCGGATAAGCTCAATATTGCCGCCCTAGGGAATGTTGTGCCGCAGCTACATATTCATCATATTGCGCGCTATGAATCCGATCCAGTATGGCCAAATCCCGTATGGGGGGCCATTTCTGCTGATGAGTATGATCCTGATATGCTAAGCGCACGCTGTGAAAATCTTCGCCAACGGCTTAAAACTCGCGGATTAAGATAGATATAGTGCGGTCAATTCGACGTGATTATTTATTAACTGTCATTAAAAAATGACGTTTTGCATTAGTTACCTGCATTTTCAGCACAAACTACGGGTCTAGATACTCGCCAC
>JAQWMF010000058.1 GCA_029246925.1 Porticoccaceae bacterium | reverse complement strand
CAAGGTCTTGCTCTAATTGTTTGTGATCTTTGGGTTGGGACTTACCAATATCCCAATATAAATCGCCCTCTTGAATAATCTGCGTTAGATCTTTGTCACGACTAATAATTACTGGCTGTATACCTGCCTTTCTAACCTCTGTTGCCATTGCACCCAAAAGGTCATCGGCCTCGTACTGATTGGAGGCCATTTCGGTAATACCCAGTACCCGACAAAGCTGTCGGCAGGCATTAAGCTGAAACGCTAAGGCTTCGTCTGGCAGTTCTCGATTTATTTTATAGTTGGGGCACAGCTGGTGACGAAATCCTGTTTTTAGGCTTTCATCAAAGGCGCAGAATATATACTTAGGTTGCTGTTTTTTGATTAAATCCAGCAAAAAATTAGTAAAACCATAAAGCGCGTGTGTGGGGTATTGGTTTTCTTCTGCATGCCATTTTTCTGGCAATGAAAAGTAACTTTTAAAGATATAAATTGATGAATCTATTAATAATGCTTGCATAATGGATGTCTTAAACCAAATAACTCAGTTGATAGTAGCCTAGATTATAGGGGTCTGTAGTATTGAATTCTTTAGTTAATGCATCAATAAAAATTTTCGCTCTTGGCGGTAACTGCTGACTTTCACACCAGTTTCGCGCCTGTTGAACCAATGCTTGCTTAAAGTTAATATCATCCGCCATATCAACAGAGGCACTGAGATTGTCGGCACTTGGGGTAAATTTTTGCGCGCAAGCATTAGAAAAAATCCACTCTAATGCCTGTGGCTTTACTTCCATAGATTCAAACTTCACTTGTTCATCAACCGTGCGGCCATCGGGTTGATACCAGTAGCCAAAGTCTTGCTGTAACCTGCGCTGTTTACCGGCAATACACCAATGAGCTATTTCGTGAAGGGCGCTGGATAAGAAGTTTTCTCTGAATATTAGTTGATGAGGGGTTTCTATCGACGATGAAGGAATATACAGGGGTTCGTCGGCATCACCCAATAATTGCGTATCTTCAGCGCCCAAAAATAAGCTATCAAATAACTGGATAATACACTGCAATCTTTGCTGCTCAGATAAAATCATTGGTCAATATATGGTTAGGTATTAAAAATATGAAATAATTAAAATGCTTTGCCTAGCAAGCTATAATTAAATAGTAAGTTAGTTATTGTAAATTAACTAGCCCTAGTACATCTAATCTAGTACATCTAATATAAAGGATTATAGAAGATGCTAAAGACAAAAAGATTTGTTAAACCAAGTTATATTATCCACCACAGTAAAAACCAATTAGGTAATACGCTAATTCCGATTATTATTGCACTGGCAATGAGTGCTGTGGCAAGTGTTGCTTTTTTAAAACAAGGCTCTAATTTAGCAGCTCAAAATAACCAGCTTAAAGTTCAATATGAGTTAGCTGATGTATTACAACAATGGAATAAAATAAAAGTAAGCAAAGATATAGTCAACATTACTTCGAGTGATCTTCCAACAGTAGCGAGTGTTGATGGTTTAAATTTTTA
>JAQWMF010000057.1 GCA_029246925.1 Porticoccaceae bacterium | reverse complement strand
TCATCTGAAAGAAGATCATTGCGCTGTTGATAGACAACCTGTCGCTGATCATTGGCTACATCATCATATTCTAGAAGATGCTTTCGAATATCAAAGTTTCGCCCTTCAACTTTGCGCTGAGCTTTTACAATGGCATTGGTTACCATGCGATGCTCTATAGATTCACCATGCTCCATACCCATGGCACGCATCATATTTTTGACTCGATCCGAGGCAAATAAGCGCATCAATGGATCTTCTAACGAAAGATAAAATCTTGACCAACCCGGGTCGCCCTGACGACCCGACCGACCTCGAAGCTGATTATCGATTCGGCGTGACTCATGACGTTCGGTTCCAACAATATGCAAACCACCCGCTTCAATAACTTTGGTATGTCGTTGTTTCCAGTCCGCTTTAACTGCAGTAATAGCGCTCTCATCTGCATTTTGTTGAGTTAATTCTTTTAACTCTGCATCGAGGTTTCCGCCAAGAACAATATCGGTACCCCGACCCGCCATATTGGTGGCGATGGTCACTGCACTAGGACGACCTGCATTAACAATAATATTTGCTTCGCGCTCATGCTGCTTTGCATTTAGCACGCTGTGCTCAATTTTGGCTTCTTTTAGCAACGTTGAAAATATCTCAGAGGTTTCAACAGAGGCTGTTCCCACTAATACAGGTGCTCCTTTTTCGACTAGCTCTTTGACATCCTGAATCACTGCTTCAAATTTTTCTTGCTGTGAAATAAATATCAAATCGTTGTGGTCTATTCGGCGAACCTCTACATTGGTTGGGATAACCGTCACCTGCAAGCCGTATATTTGTTGAAATTCATAGGCTTCAGTATCAGCCGTTCCGGTCATACCTGATAGTTTTTGATAAAGTCGGAAATAATTTTGGAACGTTGTCGAAGCAAGGGTTTGACTTTCTTGCTGAATATTTAACCCTTCTTTTGCTTCGATGGCTTGGTGAAGACCTTCCGATAGTCGTCTACCATGCATGGTTCGTCCTGTATGTTCATCAACCAATACAGCTTCACCATTTTGCACTATATACTCAACGTCTTTTTGGAACAGATGCTGTGCTCTTAAGGCTGAATGCACATGATGCAATAACCCTAGATTAGTCGCTTGGTAGAGATTTTCATCTTCGGGAAGAAGCTCTGCTTTAATCAAAATTTCTTCAATCTTTTGATGGCCAACTTCGGTCAGCTCAACGCTTCGGGTCTTTTCATCTAGAACAAAGTCACCTTGAGGCTCTGGCTCTGTATCATCCCCTTCAACTGGCTCTTGAGGCTCAAGGCTGAGCACTAGCTTGTTAATAGCTTTGTAAAGCTCTGAACTATCCTGTGCCGCACCTGAGATTATTAAGGGCGTTCTAGCTTCATCGATCAGAATAGAGTCAACTTCATCAATAATTGCAAAAGATAGATCGCGCTGAGACTTATCTGCTAGGGACAAAACCATATTATCGCGCAGATAATCAAAACCAAATTCATTATTTGTGCCATAGATGATATCTGCAGCATAGGCTTCCTTTCTGCTACAGGAGCTGGCCGGACTCTGTTCATCAGAGTTATCAATAATGAAAGAACTCGGCGCGTCAGGCCCTTGAAAGGATTGAATAATGCCAACCGACATATCTAGGGCGCTATATAGGGGTGCCATCCATTCTGCATCGCGCTTTGCTAGGTAGTCATTGACTGTAATCACATGAACACTGCCACCACTCAGTGCATTTAAGTAGGCCGCTAATGTTGCTACAAGAGTTTTACCCTCACCGGTGCGCATCTCGGTAATCTTACCTTGATGCAGTACTATTCCACCGATCATTTGAACATCAAAGTGGCGCATCTCAAGGACACGTTTTGCTGTTTCTCTAACCGTTGAAAATGCCTCGGGAAGGATTTCATCTAGGCTTTCGCCCAGCTTGAGTCGCTGCCTAAATTCCGAGGTTTTATTTTTGAGCTGTTCTGCCGTTAAATCCTGCAAATCAGATTCTAATTGATTAATTTGATCGACTGTTTTTCGCATTTTGCGAAGGTCACGATCATTACTACTTCCAAAGATGCTTTTAGCTAGTTTGCTTAACATTAATTTATCACCTACCCATACCAAAACCTTGCAGTACACAGTTATTTGCGCACCACGCCATATTATCTTTAGTTTGGGGGATTAACGACTGGTTCGACGAATATAGGAAGCAGGATCGACAACGCGACCATTTTTAAATACTTCAAAGTGGACATGGGGACCTGTAGATCTCCCTGAGGTGCCCATCATAGCAATAACATCGCCCTTGCTTACTACGGTACCTAATTTGGCAATATTTTCTTGATTGTGTGCATATCTGGTGATGTAACCATCGCTGTGGTTAACCTCAACCATTTTTCCATAACCGCTTTTTTCGCCGGACCAGGTAACTACCCCTGAGGCTACGGCGATTACATCAGATCCAAGCCTGCCAGCAAAATCAACCCCTGCATGCCAGCGTTGCTCTCCTGTAAATGGATCGGTGCGCATACCATAGGGCGATGATAGCCAACCCCTGGCAATAGGCCGACCAGCTAGTCTTCGATCGTCAATTAAATCTTTATCGGCTAGAGTGGAGCGTAAAAGTTTAAGCTGTAACTCTCTTTGAGAAAGAGAGTGATCTATACCCAACATCAAAAGGTTTAGATCGGCTTGCCTATTACTATTTCCCTGAAATACCTGTTGACCCAAGTTACCCGGCCCACCTAGACCCGGCATACTAGAGAAATCAAACTCGCCACCCTCTATACCCGAAAGCTCGGTTAACTGTTCTCCAAGAGCATCTAATCGAACGACGCTGGCCTGCATCTGCGCTAGCTTTGCCGTCATAAGGGATAGTGTCTGAGAAACCTGCTGGCGATCATCCTGTAACTCTTGACGACTAACAATCAGTTCGTTTTGCATATCGACAATATGATCTTCAAACAGTAATTGCCAGCGACCATCGGAAAGTTTAAGACCTAATAGCGCACCAGCTGCTACGGGAACTCCCAGTAAAGCTGCAGACAGGAGGACCCTCACCCAGCTGTTTAAGCTGAATGTCCTAACCTTGTCTGATCGTTTACTGATAAGAATAAGTTTCACTGGAAGTAATTGCCTCACCGACCTTTGTCTTTTTTAACTACGCTTGTTAACTATTATAGGATATGGGGGCTTCGTCTGCGTTATCAACGAAGGTTACCATTTCCCATGCATCTTCTTCAGCTATAAGCGCAAGCAGAGATGCATTGTTTAAACCATGCCCCGATTTATAGGCATCAAACTCACCAATAATACTGTTACCTATTAAGTATAGATCGCCAATGGCATCGAGAATCTTGTGCTTAACAAATTCATCTTCAAAGCGCAGTCCGTCTTCGTTAACAATCTGAGACTCATCGACCACAATGGCGTTATTAAGACTACCGCCGCGGGCTAAACCCTTGGCGCGTAGATATTCAAATTCATGCATAAAGCCAAATGTTCTGGCTCTACTGACCTCTTTCACAAATGAGGTGCTAGAAAAATCAATGCTTGCATTAAGTGTTTGGCTTTCAAATACAGGGTGATCAAAATCTATAGCAAAGTTTATTTTAAAACCGTCAAATGGTTTAAATGTCGCTTCTTTACCGTCCTGTTTAACGGTTACAGGTCGCTTTATTCGAATAAATTTTTTCGGCGCATCCTGTTCTTGTATTCCCGCAGACTGCAATAGGAATACAAAGGGCGCCGCACTGCCATCCATAATTGGAATTTCTGGCGCTGAAACATCGACAATTAAATTATCAATACCCATGCCAGCAAGCGCGGACATAAGATGTTCAATAGTTGAAACCCGAGTACCATCTTTGACTAAGGTAGTTGAAAGCGTGGTATCACCAACATTTTTTGCTTTAGCTGGGATTTCTACCACTGGATCTAGATCGGTACGACGAAACACAACACCAGTATCTGGCGCTGATGGGTGAAGTGTCATATACACTTTTTCACCGGTATGGAGACCCACACCCGTGGCTTGTATGGCATTTTTTAATGTTCTTTGCTTAACCATAAATAGCACAGCTCACTATATGCAGGCCGTGCATTCTAACAGACAAGCCCTCCTACCACCAAGGATATAATCCGAGGCGCGGTGGCAGGAGGTTGCTAGCGGTTTTAGTCTGCTTGCTTACGCAAGAATGTTGGTACATCTAGGTAGTCCGTTTCAGAATCTAACTGTGCATCCAATTGGCTTGCAGTAGCTTCACTGCCGCCATGCAGGGTTGTTGCTCTTCTAGTACGATTAATAGTTGGACGATCTAACTGTCCGTAATCTATATCACCACCCACCTTGCGAGGTGGTTGATTATCGACGATGACTGCGCGTGGACCTGATTGCTCTGCGGGTGAGCGAAGACCTGTTGCAACAACCGTAACACGCAATTGATCTTCAAGACCTGGATCAAATACGCTACCCACAATAATGGTGGCATCTTCATCGGCAAATTCACGAACTGTATTACCCACTTCTTCAAATTCACCCAAGGTTTGATCATAACCACTAGTGATATTAACCAAAATACCCTTGGCACCATGCAGGTTGATATCCTCTAGCAATGGACATCTAACCGCAGCTTCTGCTGCTACAACTGCGCGATCCTCACCACTGGCTTCACCGGTACCCATCATTGCCATACCCATTTCTGACATAACAGTGCGCACATCGGCGAAATCCACATTAATTAAACCATCTAGCAAGATAAGATCAGTAATACCTTGAACAGCACCAAAAAGGACATCATTGGCTTGTTTAAAGGCATTAAGAACGGTCATATCTTTACCTAATACCTGAAGTAGCTTTTCATTGGGAACAATAATCAATGAATCCACACGTTCTTTTAACTGCGCTATCCCCTGATTGGCAAGCTCCATTCGTTTGCGTCCTTCAAAACCAAAGGGACGAGTGACTACACCAACCGTTAAAATACCCATCTGCTTGGCAACTTCTGCTACCACTGGCGCACCACCGGTTCCTGTTCCGCCACCCATACCGGCGGTAATAAAGACCATATCAGCACCATCTAAGGCCTGAGCAATTCTGTCTTTATCTTCAATTGCTGCCTGCCGGCCTACTTCAGGATTAGCGCCAGCGCCTAAGCCTTTTGTTAGACTTCCGCCAAGCTGTAACACTGTCGCATTCGACATATCGTTAAGTGACTGAGCATCGGTGTTAGCACAGATGAAATCTACTCCATCAATATTGCTAGACATCATATGACGAACAGCGTTGCAACCACCGCCGCCAATACCTATCACTTTTATTTCTGCATTCTTTGGAATGCTATCTACTAGTTCAAACATAGGTTTCCCCTTTTTATGCGCCTCTAAAAATTTACATCAAAACCAATGGTTTTGAGTCTATACTCCCGCCTGAAAAAAATTCTTAATTCTCTCCAGTATGCTATTACCATCCTGATTTACTGCTTCCTTGAAACCTTGCCTTGCCTGCTCTTGCACACCAAATTGCAAAAGCCCAACCCCAGTTGAATAAATGGGATTGTTGACTATATCTTTTAAACCCTTAACACCAGTTGGTGTGCCAATTCGAACTGGCATATGGAATATTTCTTCCGCTAATTCACAAACACCTTCCATTTTTGAAGTGCCACCTGTAAGAACAATGCCGGCTGCAATTAGCTCTTCAAATCCACTGCGCCTTAATTCAGCTTGAACCAAGGTAAATAACTCGTCATATCTTGGTTCAACAACCTCAGCTAAGAGTTGCCGCGACATGTCTCTGGCATCCCGCTCTCCCACACTTGGAACCTTGATGGTCTCTTCGGGACGCGCCAACTTAGCCAGAGCGCAGGCATATTTAATCTTTAATTCTTCGGCTTGAGCCGTAGGCGTTCTCAGCGCCATCGCTATATCATTGGTAACCTGATCACCTGCAATTGGAATAACGCCGGTGTGACGAATTGCTCCCTCGGTAAATATGGCAATATCGGAGGTTCCACCCCCTATATCTACAAGCGCTACGCCGAGCTGTTTTTCATCTTCTGTCAATACTGCATAACTTGAAGCTAGCTGCTCTAGAGCAACGTTATCTACCTCAAGACCACAGCGTCGAATACATTTTTTGATATTCTGTGATGCATTGGCGGCACAGGTCACTAAATGCACTTTTGCCTCCAAACGAACCCCTGACATACCAATAGGCTTATGAACACCTTCTTGATCATCAATAATGTATTCCTGTGGCAATACATGAAGAATCTCTTGATCAGCGGGAATTGCCACGGCTCTTGCCGCATCTATCACTCGGTCAATATCAATCAGCTGTACCTCACGATCACTGATAGCAACAATTCCGTGGGAATTCAGACTGCGAATATGACTACCTGCAATACCCGCGTAAACTGAGTGAATTGAACAACCAGACATCAATTCTGCTTCCTCAATTGCTCGCTCTATAGAATTCACCGTGGCTTCTATATTGACAACAACGCCTTTTTTGAGACCACCTGATGCATGCATACCTGTGCCGATAATTTCTAGTTCACCGCTGACATTAACTGCACCCACTATGGCAACCACCTTAGATGTGCCTATATCTAGTGCAACGATCATGTTTTGTTCATTTGTATTTGCCATTTTTTCCTCTGCAGTTATCTATCATCCGTGGATAATAGTCACTTTCCTCAATTCGTCCGATTTATCATTTAACTCAATTGCAGCAACCGATTTTCTATTTTTCCATGAGACCGCTAGGCCGTTTGGATAACGAAGATCTATAGTTTTAATCTTGCTGGATTGGTGACTAAGATCAGTTTCCCAAACGAGCACTAGGCGTCTTATTTTCTCGCCTACCTGATTCCGACCCAAAATAAGTTGAATACCGCTACTAGTTTCAATCCGCCAGGCACCTAGTCGATCAAGTTTTAATTTTGATAGTTTTAATCCAGTTGGAAGTAAAAGGTCTGTTAAACGTTGATATTGCTTCATCACTTCTGATGCACTGCCAAATTCAGCGGTCATCAGCGGCAAATTAGCCAGATGACTGTTGTCTTCAATAATTAATTTATCACCCAATCTGTTGAGAAATGCATCACCCCCCCAACGGGCAATGGGCACTTCCTCAATGACGTTAATTTTTAAATAAGTTGGCCATTGGCGCTGAACACTAACATCTGCCACCCACGGATGTTGATGAAGGACATTTTGCAACGCCTTAAGGTCAATAGTGATAAAGCCGCCATTCATCTGGCTATTAACCAATGTAACCAATTGCTGGTGATCAATATATTTGAATGCACCTTCAATACTTACCTTGGTAATTGGCTTGTCTAGATGCTGAATGGCAAGGTTGGCGCCGTAGGCAATACTGCAAAATAGAAGCAGAGTCATTATCTTGCTGATATTATCCATAAGCTTATCGACAACACCGCGGCTGTCTTCCGAAGAACTTGAGCTAATTTGCTGTTCTGAGCGACTCATCGGATAGACTCCTCTAAAATTGCTAGAACCAATGCTTCAAAATCCATTCCTGCGGCTTTGCCTGCCATAGGTACTAAACTATGACTGGTCATACCGGGCACTGTATTGACTTCAAGAACATAAAACTCTCCATTAAGGTCGGTCATAACATCGACTCGACCCCAGCCTTTTCCGTCAATGCTTTTAAAAGCATTGATACAGAGTTGCGCTAGCTCAGCTTCTCGCTGAGCATCTAGACCTGACGGACAAAAATATTCAGTTTTATTCGATAGATACTTGGCTTCGTAGTCATAGAATGTTGCATTAGCTTGAATTTTTATCGATGGCAAAGCTTGACCACCCAGAATGGCAACTGTGTATTCCTCGCCCATTAGCCGCGGCTCTGCGATCACCTTGGCATCATATTTATAGGCTAATTCCCAAGCTTGCTTTAGCTGCTGTGCTGATTCGGCAATACTCATGCCAACACTAGAGCCTTCACAAGCAGGTTTAACCACTAAACAACCGCCCAAACTATCAATGGTTTGCTGCCAGTCTGTTGCTTGATTTAACGAAGCAAAATCAGTTGTCGGCAGATCAATACCTTTCCAAATCTGTTTGCAACGCAACTTATCCATGGCTAAGGCTGAAGCCATTACACCACTTCCAGTGTAGGGTATTCCTAGATATTCTAGAGCGCCCTGAAGGGTTCCATCTTCACCACCTGGACCGTGCAAGGCGATAAACGCACAATCTAAATTAGCCTTAGAAATCGCCTCGATTGGATGCTCTTTAACATCAATAGCCATGGTATCAATACCCTGATTTTGCAGGGCTTTAATAATTGCAGTGCCGGTTAAAAGCGAAATCTCTCTCTCTGATGAATGACCACCATAGAGCACACCAACTCTGCCAAATTTAGTCACTTGAGAAGTCATTCTTTACACTCCTCGACTGGCTTTAATTGACTATTTTTCAGCATAGCGACTAATTTTGATACGCTGCCTGCTCCCTGAGTCAGAACTATGTCATCCGTTTGTACTAAACCAGCTACAAGGCTGGGAATTTCTTCCATGTCTTCTACATATATAGGGTCTATAGCACCGCGCTGACGTATGCTATTGCAAAGATTTTTACTGCCAGCACCCACTATAGGATCTTCGCCTGCGGCGTAGACGTCTAGCATAATTAACAGGTCAACCTCAGAGAGAACCTGAACAAAATCTTCATATAGATCTCTGGTGCGACTATAGCGGTGAGGCTGAAATACCATTACTAAACGCTTTTCTGGCCAGCCATCACGCACTGCATCAATGGTTGCTTTTAATTCGGTAGGATGGTGACCGTAATCATCCACGAGTGTCGCCGTTCCGGTCTTGCCATTATTTTCAACGGGATAGTCACCAATGGTTTCAAAACGACGACCTACACCACAGAATTTTTCTAGACCGGCAACAATGGCTTTCTCTGAAATACCCTCATCACTGGCTATGGCAATAGCTGCTGCTGCATTTAAAGCATTGTGGCGCCCTGGAATATTCATACTGACAGTTAGGGTTGACTGATTATCTGGACGATCAATAACAAATTGGCTTCGCCCCTCTATCATCGAAAATTCCGTTATGCGATAAGCGGCAGTCTCACTAAACCCATAAGTCAGTGTGGGTCGACCAATTGTCTTTATTAGTTCTTGTATTACTGGGTCATCAATACAAACCACTGCCAACCCATAAAATGGTAGGTTGTGTAAAAATTCAATATAGGTGGCTTTCAGCTGATCAAAATCAAAGCCGTAGGTTTCCATATGGTCTGGCTCAATATTTGTAACCACTGCGACCATAGGCTGAAGATGCAAGAACGAGGCATCGCTTTCATCTGCTTCAGCAATAATATATCGACTAGCACCTAATTTGGCGTTTGTACCTGTGCTATTGACTCGACCTCCAACAATGAATGTAGGGTCGAGTTTAGCCTCGGCAAAAATAGCCGCAATCAAGCTTGTTGTGGTTGTTTTGCCATGAGTGCCAGCAACAGCAACCCCATGACGATAGCGCATTAGCTCAGACAGCATTTCGGCTCGCCTGACCACGGGAATACCCAACTCATAAGCAGCGGCTATTTCGGGGTTCTCCAAGGTCACTGCGGAAGATTTAACCACTACATCAGCACCATCGATATTATTTTTGGCATGACCTTTAAAAATTTCCATACCACTGGCTTTAAGACGCTTAATAGTTTGGCCGACATTGATATCTGAGCCGGAAATTTGATAGCCTTGATTTAATAACACCTCAGCAATGCCGCTCATACCACTGCCACCGATACCTACAAAGTGAATACGGCTAATTCTACGCATTTCAGGCGGCTGAAAATTCAAATCATTACCCATTTGCGACCTCCATACATACCTCAGCAACACGCTCTGCAGCACCATTTTTGGCCAGTGATCTTGCATTGCTTGCCATCGTTAAGCGTGTATTTGGGTTGTTGGCTAGATTGACAATTTGATCCGCCAAATCCTGTGACCTTATATCTCGTTGTTGGATCATTAGCCCTGCCCCTGAGTTGACTAACCACTCACCATTGGTGGTTTGGTGATCATCAATGGCATAGGGAAACGGAATAAGAATCGCGCCTAAACCAACCGCTGTTAATTCAGCCACTGTCAGTGCACCTGAACGACAAATTACAAAGTCAGCCCATTCGTAGGCCTCTTCCATGCTGTCGATAAATGGCACTATCTGAATGCTTTCTGACTCAATATTATGTCCCTGCGCGATATACAGGTCCTGCGTAGTTTTTTGGTGCTGACCACCCACTTGATGGAGAATCTGTGGTCTTTGCTGCGGCTCTATTTTTGCCAGCGCTTCTGGTATTAGCTGATTGATTGCCAGCGCCCCCCGACTACCTCCTAGCACAAGCAATCTCATGGGCCCCTGTCGATCTGCAAATCGTTCAACGGGCGGCTTTATGGCTGCTATCTCGGCTCGCACTGGATTTCCACAGTGATCCCCTTGCTTAAAGGTATTTGGAAATCCTTGCATAACACAGGTAGCCATTTTTGCTAACAGTCTATTGGTTGTGCCTGCTACTGAATTTTGCTCATGAATAACTAGCGGAATACCTTTTAATTTAGCCGCTATAGCACCAGGACCTGAGACAAAGCCCCCCATACCCAGCACTACTGAGGGGTTAAATTTCGTTAGCGCCGAGCAAGCCTGAATAACTGAGGCTACCAATTTAAAGGGCGCTCTTAGCAATGCCAATAGACCGCGACCACGAAGTCCTTCAATCGTTAGATAATGTAATTCGATACCCTGCTTTGGAATTAATTCCGCTTCAATTCCTTTGCGGGTACCCAGCCATGAAACAGTCACCTGTTGTTGCTGGAGTGTTTCAGTAACAGCTAAGGCGGGGAATACATGCCCTCCCGTACCGCCTGCCATTATCATCACGCGCATTGTATTTAGGGATGGTTTGTTATTTTTCATAACCAGACCTCCCTGAGACAGTTTTGGTTCGCTGAAGCTCATGACTCAGTCGCATCATCATGCCTAACATGGCACAGCAAACTATCAAGCTACTTCCACCATAACTAATAAACGGCAGTGTTAGCCCTTTAGTTGGCAGTAAGCCAGCATTTACACCTAGATTAATAAATGCCTGTCCACTCAGGATTAACCCAAAGCCAATGAGCACGTAGGCGGCATACCAATTTCGCTTACTAATCGCTTTTTTACCGAGCTGTAAAATACGAATAACAAAAAAGCTGTAAAGCGCGACTAGGCAAACCACACCAATAAAGCCAAATTCTTCTGCATAAATTGCAAACACAAAATCTGTATGCGCATCGGGCAAATACAGCATCTTTTGCACGGATTGACCTAGACCAACACCAAATAGCTCACCACGACCAAAGGCGATCAATGATTGAGTTAACTGATAACCAGAATCAAATTGATCCGACCACGGATCTAAGAAGGCTGTTAATCGCGCCATACGGTATGGTGCTGCAGTAGCCATCACCCAAAACGATAAACCGGCTAATACCAGAACGGATAAAAATTGACGTATATGAGAGCCGCCCAAGAATAACAACGCCATAAAGGTGCAACCAAGAACGGCTACAGAACCAAAATCAGGCTCTAAGATAAGTAATATAGATAGCAGAATAATGACGGCCATTAGCTTGCCAAACTGGGACCAACTATCACTGAGAGTATCTCGGTATTTTTCAAGCTGAGCGGCTAAAAAAACCACTGTAGCCACTTTAACTAACTCAGAGACCTGCAGTGTAAAGCCGCCAACACCTAACCAACGACGACTACCGTTCAGATTTAACCCTACACCAGGAACAAGCACCGCAACTAACAATAAAACTGAAAATAGTATCCATACTAAGCTGTATTTGGCCCAGAAAAACGGAGATACGTAAAAGCCAGCGCCAATGGCACCCAGACTAATAATAAGATAGGCGAAATGACGTTTTACAAAATAGAATTGATCACCAAATCTGTGGTCAGCATAACTAAATGAAGCAGAGGCCACCATTACGAGTCCAATTGATAATAGCGCTAAAGCAGGTATCAATAGCTTGGCATCGAAATACCAACTATCATTTCTCTGCGCCATATTTTTCATTGGGATCGTTTGATTCATTGGACAGACCCCTGCGCGCTGCTAAGCGCGCTCACAGCAGCCTCAAAGCAATTGCCGCGCTGCTCAAATCCATCAAACATATCAAAGCTAGCACAGGCTGGTGACAACAACACAGTATCCCCCGAAACAGCTGATTGGCTGGCTTCAATTACCGCCGCATCAAGAGATTCTGCGTATTTTAATTCACAGCTATCACCAAGCGCCGAAGCAAGTTTCTTGCTGTCTTCGCCAATTAATATGGTTAATTTAACAAAATTTGCAATTTCTGACGCCAAGGCTGAAAACTCTTGCCCCTTAGCCTGCCCACCGGCAATTAATACGATAGTCTTGCTATCCTTATTTCCAAAACCTCTAATGGCAGCAACCGTAGCCCCGACATTAGTTGCTTTGGAATCATTAATAAAACTCACTTTATTAATGTCTACAATTGATTGGCAGCGATGCGGCAAACCTTTAAATGTTTTTAAGGTCTCTAGCATGCTTTGCATCGGCAGGTCGGCAGCCTGACCTAGCGCCAGAGCAGCAAGCCCATTGGCAAGGTTGTGCGTACCTTTTAACGCAATTTGATCGATCCGCATTAGGCGCTCAATACCATAGGATAAATAGCCCTCTTTTATCCCCTCTAAAATCCCAAAGCTTCCAAGATCTGGTTGATTGAGACCAAAGCTAATCATTGGTATCTGTGTCGAAATTAGGGGTCGAGT
>JAQWMF010000056.1 GCA_029246925.1 Porticoccaceae bacterium | reverse complement strand
AGATGCACCATTTCATCCAGGGAGGGAGTAATAAGCCCAGAAAGGCCGATAATATCCACCTGTTTATCTTTTGCCGTCTGCAGTATTTTTTCCGCGGGCACCATCACCCCGAGGTCAATCACCTCATAGTTATTACACTGCAAAACCACGCCCACAATATTTTTACCAATATCGTGAACATCGCCTTTTACAGTAGCCATAAGTATTTTACCGTTACTGCTGGCAGACTCGTCTTTCTCATCTTCGATATAGGGCTGTAAATAGGCCACTGCCTGTTTCATTACACGGGCAGATTTAACCACCTGCGGCAGAAACATTTTGCCTGAGCCAAATAGGTCACCAACAATATTCATGCCATCCATCAGCGCGCCTTCAATCACATGTAATGGGCGGTCTGCCTGTTGGCGGGCCTCTTCTGTATCTTCCTCAATATAAGCAGTAATGCCCTTAATTAAGGCATGTTCAAGGCGTCGGCTAACATTGGCTTCACGCCAGCTGAGATCTTCAGTTTTAGCTTTGGTTTGACCGTCGCCACGATAATCGTTGGCAATGGCTAAAAGATTGTCTGTTGCCTGCTCATTGCGATAGAGCACCACATCTTCCACCGCATCTCGCAGTGCAGGGGGGAGCTCATCGTAAACAGCAAGCTGACCCGCATTAACAATACCCATGGTCAGTCCTTGGCGAATAGCATAGAACAGAAATGCCGAGTGAATCGCCTCGCGCACCGGGTTATTGCCCCTAAATGAGAACGACACATTGGAAATACCGCCAGACACCAAGGCGTGGGGTAGATTTTGCTTAATCCAGCTCGTGGCTTCAATAAAGTCCAAGCCGTAGCGATTGTGTTCCTCAATACCTGTGGCCACCGCAAATACATTGGGATCAAAAATAATATCCTCAGCGGGGTAGCCTATATGATTGACCAACAGGTCATAGCTGCGCTGACAAATCTGCTGACGGCGCTCGAGGTTATCTGCCTGACCCTGCTTATCAAAGGCCATCACCACAATAGCGGCACCATATTTTTTGCACAGCCGTGCCTTAGCGACAAATTCCTCTTCACCTTCCTTAAGGCTGATGGAATTGACCACCGCCTTGCCCTGAATACATTTAAGCCCAGCTTCGATCACCTCCCACTTCGAGGAATCCACCATAATCGGTACCCGTGAAATATCTGGTTCCGAAGCGATCAAATGGAGGAATGTCACCATAGCGGGAATGGCTTCCAACATACCCTCATCCATATTGATATCGATAATCTGAGCGCCGTTCTCCACCTGTTGTAGAGCAACCTGTAGCGCCGCATCGTAATTCTCTTCGAGAATCAGCCGTTTAAATTTTGCCGAGCCAGTGACATTACAGCGCTCACCGACATTCACAAACAGAGAATCCTGTTTGATATTAAATGGCTCCAATCCCGACAGACGACAGGCCGGTTCGATGTGTGGAATCTTGCGCGGTGCAATATCCGCTACTGCCTCGGCAATAGCGCGGATATGATCTGGGGTAGTACCACAGCAGCCGCCGACTATATTTAATAGTCCCGACTGGGCAAATTCCAAAATGGTAGCGGCCATCGCCTCAGGCTCAAGATCATAACCGCCAAACTCATTGGGTAACCCCGCATTGGGGTGTGCGGTGACCAAGGTATCGGCCACATTGGAGATGTCTAATAGGTGAGGGCGCAACTCATCCGGCCCCAACGCGCAGTTAAGGCCAATGCTAACTGGATCGCTATGGCGAATTGAATTCCAAAAAGCCTCGGGAGTCTGTCCCGATAGCGTACGACCACTGGCATCAGTAATAGTGCCGCTGATCATTATGGGTAGTTCAGTCTCAAGCTGTTCAAATACTGATTGCACCGCAAAAAGTGCCGCCTTAGCATTTAGGGTATCGAATATGGTTTCCACCATAATAATATCGCAGCCACCCTCAATAAGAGCTTCGGTTGATTCGCAATAGTTTTCAACCAATTCATTAAAGGTAACATTGCGTGCAGCGGGATCGTTAACATCGGGCGATAGAGACGCGGTGCGACTGGTAGGGCCAAGAATACCCGCAACAAAGCGCGGTCTATCGGGGGTCGAAAACTCATCAGCCGCCTGTCGCGCTAACTTGGCAGATTCGAAATTAATCTCCGCAGATAGCGACTGCATACTGTAATCAGCCTGCGAGACCCTAGTGGAGTTAAAAGTATTGGTTTCAATAATATCTGCACCCGCTTCAAGATAAGCGCGGTGAATATCCAGAATAATCTGCGGTTGAGTAAGGCTTAACAGATCATTATTACCTTTGATTTCAGAATCCCAGTCGGCAAAACGCTGGCCGCGAAAATCCGCCTCCTCAAGACTGTGCTGTTGGATCATAGTACCCATGGCGCCATCGATTAGCAGAATTCGCTGCTGTGCGGCATCCAGTAAGGATGTGTGAATTATTCTGTGTCCGTTGTTATGCATACAATGCTCTAGCGCCTTTATTTAGTGCTTTATCAAAATATTTTGATGGAAGAGCATGATACCAGTATTTATAAAAAAGAAAAGTTTTGTTTAGACCGCGTATGTCGTAAAATAACCAAGTCTTTTACTCAGGTTTAGGTTGGAATTTACTTCATGGTTAATGTCACTATCACAGAATCAGCTCAAGACTATCTTGCAGGGCTGCTCGAAAAGCAGAATTGCGAAGGTATTGGCATTCGTATGTTTATCTCCGATCCGGGAACGCCAAAAGCGGAGACCTGTATTGCCTATAGCAGGCCAGGTGAGCATAACCAAGAAGATGTGATTATCGAATACGACAAGTTTAATGCTTACTTTGAGTCACGTAGCATTCCCTTTCTCGACGATGCCAAAGTAGATTTTTCCGAGGATAAATTTGGTGGACAGCTAACCATTAGAGCCCCCAATTCTCGTGTTCCCAACGTGACCGATGACAGTCCTATTGAAGATAGAATTAATTATCTGCTTCACAGTGAAATTAATCCGGGTCTCGCCTCTCATGGCGGTAATGTATCCCTTGCAACAATGGATGAGGGTTTTGCCGTGCTTGAATTTGGGGGTGGCTGTCAGGGTTGTTCATCGGTTAGTTTAACCCTCAAAGAGGGCGTGGAAAAAACCCTAATGGAAAAAATCCCTGAGCTTAAAGGGGTTAAGGATTCCACTGACCACACTGATACTAGTAATGCTTACATGTAAGCGAAGAGTTATTTAGACAGCTACAAAAAACCCCGCAAATGCGGGGTTTTTTTATAACTTTAAATCGATCTTAACTCACTTCAACAATCTGTTGAGCAGCAATGGTTTTACCTTGCTCGGCAGACTTCTGGAACGATTCAATTTGATCAAAGTTCATGTAGCGATAGATTTCATCGGCCATGGAGTCGATTTTACTGGCATATTGCATATATTCCTCAGGGGTAGGCAAGCGTCCCAAAATACCGCCCACTGATGCAAGTTCGGCTGATGCCAAATAAACATTGGCGCCATCACCTAAACGGTTGGGGAAGTTTCGGGTAGAGGTTGAGAGTACCGTCGCGCCAGCAAGAAC
>JAQWMF010000055.1 GCA_029246925.1 Porticoccaceae bacterium | reverse complement strand
CAAGTGGCTAATTCAGCACAAGCAAAAAAACGCGCACGTCAAAACGAAAAAAGACGTCAGCATAATGCTGGCCTTCGCTCAATGGTTCGTACCTACATTAAGAAGGTTGATGCAGCCCTCGACAGTGGCGATGCTACTGCAGCCCAAGAAGCCTATACTACGTCGGTTCCAGTCATCGATCGTATGGCTGACAAAGGAATTATCCATAAGAATAAAGCTGCGCGCCATAAGAGCCGCCTTAACGCTAAAGTTAAAGCGCTAGCTGCGAAGTAATTTATTCAATTGGTAAAAAAACCGGCTGATGCCGGTTTTTTTATGTCTGCAATTTATTACTACAGGTTTAATCTAGGAAACAATATTTTCCGCTATGAATTTCTGAACGGCTTGCTGGTCGTTATCAAGCACAGTGTAGCGCTCTTCACGATCAAACAAATTGGCCATATGAGGCGGTAGCGCAGGATCTTCAGGGTATCCAGCTTGCCGAACTGCATCCGGAAATTTTGCTGGATGCGCTGTAGCTAGCGTTACCATTGGCGTCGCTTTATTGTTGCTGCATTCACGTGCTGCCGCCAGACCAATCGCCGTATGCGGGTCCAGTAGATAACCACTATCTTCATAGGTAGCGCGAATTACCTCAACCATACCATTATCGTCACAGCGATAACTTGAGAATAGTTTTCTTGCTTTGGCTAATGCTGTATCACTTAGTTTCATATGACCATGTTTAGCATCAGCCATTAGATTGGCAATCTGCTGTCCATCGCGGTCATACAGATCAAACAATAGGCGCTCAAAATTACTGGAAATCATAATATCCATACTTGGCGCTAAACTTTGCTCAAGCGGCTGTGTGCTGTGGTCATTATCACTAATACAGCGGTGCAAAATATCATTTTGATTGGTGGCGATCACTAACTGCTCAATCGGAAGACCCATCTTGCTCGCTAAATAGCCGGCAAAAATATCACCAAAGTTACCTGTGGGCACTGAGAATGATACTTTTTTATGCGGCCCACCCAAGGCTAGGGACGCCCAAAAATAGTACACAATCTGAGCCATAATACGCGCCCAGTTAATCGAATTAACCGCAGCTAACTGTCTACCTTCCGGCAAGAAAGACTGATCGGCAAAACTGGCTTTAACCATATTTTGACAGTCATCAAAATTGCCATGCAATGCCAGATTGTGAATATTATCTTCCAGAACAGTAGTCATTTGACGACGCTGAACCTCTGATACGCGCTGGTAGGGGTGAAGAATAAAGATATCTAGATGCTTACAATGTCTACAGCCTTCAATCGCGGCAGAGCCGGTATCACCTGATGTAGCGCCCATAATCACCACTTTTTGGTCGCGCTTGGCAAGAATATAATCCAGAAGATTACCCAAAAATTGCAATGCAAAGTCTTTAAACGCCAAGGTTGGACCTTGAAAAAGCTCCAATATCCATTGGTTGTGACCCGCTTGAACCAGTGGCGCTACCGCTTCATGACGAAAGCCTGCGTAGGATTTTTCGATCAGTTGACGCAAATCCTGCTCAGGGATCGACCCAGCCACAAATGGCGTAATAATTTTAAGCGCTAATTCCTCATAGGAAAGCTCGCCCCATGAGGCTATTTCTTCAACGCTAAATTTGGGTAATTGCTCTGGCACAAACAGACCGCCATCTTCAGCAAGACCTGTCAATACAACATCTTCAAAGCTTTTTGGCTCTACGCCGCCTCTGGTACTTATATATTTCATTTACTGATCCAAATGCTCTACGCGGATAAATTTAATGGTATCACGAACAGTTTCAAGCTTTTCTATACGCTCAACGGCAGTATTTAATAGCTTTTCTTGGGTGACATTGGTAACGATAATCACGTTTACGTAATCCTCACCCACAGGTTGCTCTTTTTGAACAATCGCTTCGATACTGATACCAGAGTCACCCATAATCTTGGTGATATCTGATAATACACCCGGCTTATCAAGGGCGGAGAAACGCATATAAAAACTGGTTTCAATCTCTTCAATCGCCATGATATTCCGTTGTTCTAACTGTGATATTGGACAGCCAAGTGCATTCACCTTGACCTCAGCTGAGGCATCAATAGTTCTAGCCACATCCACAATATCCGCAATAACCGATGATGCGGTTGGCTCTGCACCAGCACCCGGACCACAAAATAGCGTTGTGCCCACGGCATCAGCATTGACCATTACCGCATTAGCTACATCGTTAACGCCGGCAATCATGCTTTTATGCGGCACTAATGTAGGGTGAACACGAAGTTCAACACCCTGCTCTGTTTGTCGGGCAATACCCAGATGTTTGATCGCGTAACCCAATTCTTTAGCGTAGGCGACATCTTGCGGCTCTAATTGTGTAATTCCATCGGTATACAGTCCATCCAATGTTAACGGCATTTCAAAGGCGATAGAGGCCAAAATAACCAGCTTATGAGCTGCATCTATACCCTCTACATCAAAGGTTGGATCTGCTTCAGCATAGCCCTTTTCCTGAGCCTCAACCAAGACATCGTTGAAATCACGACCCTTAGTATCCATCTCGGTAAGAATAAAGTTTGTGGTACCGTTGATAATTCCAGCGATCCAATTGATCTTATTAGCAGAAAGGCCTTCGCGAAGACCTTTAATAATAGGAATTCCACCAGCAACAGCCGCTTCATAGGCAACAACAAGTCCTTTAGAGGCAGCAAAAGAAAATATTTCCATCCCATGTTCGGCAATCAATGCCTTATTTGCTGTCACCACATGTTTGTTGTTTTTGAGTGCCGTCATTACCAGATCATAGGCAACCGTAGTTCCGCCAATCAATTCAACAACTATGTCGATATCAGGGTTTTTGGCAACCTCAAAGATATCTCGAACAACGTCGACAGATGCGGTGTCACAATCTGGATTATCTCGACGAGCACCGACCTGCAAGATATTGATGTCGCAGTTTGCACGATCATTAATATTGCTTGAATTGCGTGATATTACATTAAATACGCCGGAACCCACTGTTCCTAAACCACAGATACCGACTTGCACAGATCGCACGATAACACTCCAATTTGTAGTCATTCTTTAGATTTTTTATTTATGAAAAAACGGCGGCAACAGTAACCATCTAGTCGATCGCTGTCAATGCCGCCAATTTTATACTATCTTGAGGAATTTTCGGGTTATTTTTGAATAATTATTTTAGTTGATTGTAAGGCCTAAAACTTCAGCAAATTTTTTCGCCGGCTGGTATCCAGGAATCAAAGTACCATCCATTAAAATTATCGCTGGAGTACCAGTAACTCCCAGCTGTGTGCCAAAAGCATACTGCTCAGCAACCGGATTGTCTTCACAGACCTCCACATCCACTGCACGACCTGACTTAACCTTGGTCAGAGCGTCCTGTTGATCTTCGGCACACCAGGCCTTGGCAATTTTATTGTAGGAACTTGATGGAATGCCTGCTCGTGGAAAGGCTAGATATCTAACCTCTATACCCATAGCATTAAGCTCTGGCACCTCTTGGTGAAATTTCCTACAGTAGCCGCAATCAACATCGGTAAATACGTTCATAATTGCTTTAGATTCACCCTCGGGCTTGAAGATAATCATATCCTCAGTTGAGCGCGCAGCAAAATTTTCACGTCTTTTATTGGTTTGTCTTACTTCCATGGTGCTAATAATTTCATTTGCTTTTATCTGAAGTAGATCACCCTGAAATAAATACTCACCTGATTCATGCACATATAACAAAGGGCCATTTTTAACCTGCACTTCATAAACCCCAGAAACAGGCGACATACCGACAATCGAGAACTCCAGATCTGGCCTTGCGGTTAGCAAGTTTGTAAGCATATTATTGGTTTCCGGCTGAGAAACTTCATCAGCCTGATCTTTAACAGCAACTTTTTCCGCGTCGGAAAAATTGGTTTCCGGCTGAGTAACTTCAACAGCCTCATCTTTAACAGCAAATTTTGCTGCGCCAAAAAAACAGCAAAGCACCAATATAAACAACAAAAGACCTGACTTAGTGGTTAAGCCCAAAACACTCTCCTAGGGAAATTTTTCTGAAAGAAGGCAACCCCGTAACCTGTAAAGGGTTGCCTATATATTACTAGCTTAGACGATAATACTGGAAATTATAATGCGTCTTCGCCAGTTTCACCGGTACGGATACGCAATGCTTGCTCAACTTTGTAAACAAATACTTTGCCATCACCAATTTTACCTGTTTTAGCGGCTTTCTCGATGGCCTCTATAACGGCATCAAGAATATCATCTGCTACTACAACTTCTAACTTAACCTTAGGCAAAAAATCGACTACATATTCTGCACCACGGTACAATTCGGTGTGTCCTTTCTGGCGCCCAAATCCTTTAACCTCAGTGACGGTTATCCCTTGAACACCCACATCAGACAAAGCTTCGCGAACATCATCCAATTTAAATGGTTTTATTGTGGCTGACACCAAAAACATAATGCACTCCTCATAATAAAAATTTAATTAGTAGCTACTAAAGATACCTGTTATTTCATTATATTGCATCTTTGCAATAAATATTAAATTGTAATAAGCAGTATAGCTAGAAATTTATCCCTATTTTTTTATAGACAAAAAAAACCGGGGCACAGGGCCCCGGTATACTTACAGAGCAGAAACTTAGATTTTTGAGCTTGTGAATTCAGGATATGCTTCCATCCCGCATTCAGCCAAATCTACACCATTTGCTTCGTCTTCTTCAGATACTCTGAGTCCGATAAGTGTTTTAATGACATACCAAGCGATATAGCTGGTTACGAATACCCATACAAAGATAGTAGCTGCACCGATCAACTGACCTTGGAAGGTAGAACCATCATTTGTCACTGGTACTAGTAATAGACCTAATAGACCTACAACACCGTGAACAGAGATAGCACCAACAGGATCATCAAGTTTTAGCTTATCAAGAGTTAGGATACTGAATACTACTAATACGCCACCTAGGGCACCGAATAGAGTAGCCTGAAGAGCACTTGGCGTTGAAGGCTCAGCGGTAATAGCAACCAGACCCGCTAGTGCACCATTAAGTGCCATAGTAAGATCAGCTTTACCGAATAGAAGCTTAGCAACGATTAGAGCCGCAATAAGACCGCCAGAAGCAGCAGCGTTAGTATTCAAGAATACCATTGCAACAGCGTTTGCGCTTTCTACTGATGCAGTAGCTAGTACAGAACCACCGTTAAAGCCGAACCAACCCATCCATAAAATGAATGTGCCTAGTGTAGCCATTGGAAGGTTAGCACCTGGGATAGCGTTAACTTGGCCGTTAGGGCCATATTTGCCTTTACGAGCGCCAAGTAAAATTACACCAGCCAATGCTGCAGAAGCACCCGCCATATGAACAATACCAGAACCAGCGAAGTCAGAGAAACCAAGATCGCTAAGAGTGTACATGCCAAATACTGAAGCACCACCCCAAGTCCAAGCACCTTCCATTGGGTAGATGTAGCCGGTCATAACTACGGTGAATAGTAGGAAAGACCATAGTTTCATGCGCTCAGCAACAGAACCAGAAACAATCGACATAGCCGTTGCTACGAATACAACCTGAAAATAGAAGTCAGCAGCAGGTGCATAAGTCCAGTCATCAGCAACGCCGTCACCAGCGATTCCGCTTAGGAAAGTATCACCACCGTACATAATTGCGTAACCGCATATTAAGTACATAGTACAGGCAATAGCAAATAGCGCGACGTTTTTGGTTAAAATTTCAGTGGTGTTCTTAGAACGAACTAAACCAGCTTCTAGCATCGAAAAGCCAGCTGCCATCCACATTACGAATGCACCGCACACCAAGAAATAGAAGGTGTCTAGTGCGTATTGAAGTTGAAAGATATCAGTCATTTTATAATTCCTCTAATTAAATCGCTTCGGAACCGGTTTCGCCGGTACGGATTCGGATTACTTGTTCAGTATTGGTAACAAAAATTTTGCCATCACCGATTTTTCCGGTTCTAGCAGCCGTTGTTATTGCTTCGACAGCAGAATCAACTTGATCATCCGCTAAAGCAACTTCAACCTTCACTTTTGGTAGAAAATCTACCACGTATTCAGCACCCCTATAGAGTTCTGTATGACCCTTTTGACGGCCGAATCCTTTTACTTCGGTAACAGTGACACCTGTTACACCAAGCTCACCTAAAGACTCTCGCACTTCATCGAGCTTGAAAGGTTTTATTATTGCCGTAACCATTTTCATTTAAATTCTCCATTGAGCGAACTTGTCACCCGTTGTTTTAAACTAAAATAAAATGTCTACTAATGAAGTTATGTTTAAAACGTCTCCTCACCAGTAAAGTAGTTTTTGTTTAAATCTCCCAAGATTTAAATAAATCTTGCGCTTTAAAAGTATGTTGTTTTCAAATACGCAGAAACAAGAATGCATATAACGTGCCAACTTTTTAAACCAAGAGAGAAAACTAACAAAAAATGCAAAAAAGCCCCTAATATGATCCAGTTAAGTGCAAATATTTTGATTAAATTTAGGGCGAATGCACCAATATAGCGTAGCAAATTTTAAAATGACCTGTAATAACAACGCAAAAATATAATATACCCCAACATAATCTCATTACGTGCAACCCATTTGATCAAATTTAGGGCGGGCGCACCAATATGGTTCACGCATCCAAGCAAAGCATCTATTTGGTGAGACTGAAATTACCATGATAAGCACCATTAAATTTGCTACAGTTAGGGACATTAAGGAATATTTATCTATGAAACCAGAAGACTTCTACCAGCAATTAAAAGATCAGCTCAATATAGTTATGACTGGATCTCAAGCACTTAATACTGAGGCAATGACCTACCTTCAGGCTGCGACCAATAATCTATTTAATAAGTTTGATATTGTGTCTAGGGAAGAATTTGAGGCGCAAAAATCTGTTCTTATGCGCTCTAGAGAAAAAATTACACGACTCGAAGCACAACTAGCTCAGCTGGAAAAAACGCTTACGGACACATAGTACCTCAGTATTCTGTAACCATTAGGGACATCGGATGTCACTTTCTATAGTTAATACACGAGCCAAATTAGGCTTGCAGGCACCTCTGGTGTCTGTAGAAGTTCACCTTTCAAATGGGCTACCCGCATTTAATATTGTTGGCCTGCCAGAAACCGCCGTCAAGGAAAGCAAAGACCGCGTTCGCAGCGCTATTATTAATTCCAAGTTTGAATTCCCCAATCGACGCATCACTGTTAATTTAGCGCCAGCAGAGCTGCCCAAGGGTGGTAGCCGATTTGATTTAGCTATTGCAATTGGTATTTTGGCAGCTTCAGATCAAGTCCCCAAAGAACCATTAGTTAGGTACGAATTTATTGGAGAGCTAGCACTGTCGGGTGAGTTGCGTGGGGTTGAAGCAATACTGCCATCAGCGATGGCCTGCGCCTCTAATAATAAACAATTAATTATCAGCAAGCATAACGCAGATGAGACATTATTAGTCGAATCAATAACGGTTCTGGCCGCAAACGATTTACTGGAAGTATCTGCGCACCTGTATCAAACACAACTTATACCAACCTGGATTTCAAGCATTCCCAATACTGATTCTCAATATCCTGAGATACAGGATGTTATTGGTCAAAAACAGGCTAAACGCGCGCTAGAAATAGCCGCCTGCGGCGGTCACCATATGCTTTTATTTGGCCCTCCTGGTACAGGAAAGTCTATGCTGGCGGGACGTCTCGCTGGCATATTGCCACCCATGTCCAAAACGGAGGCACTACAGGTTGCCTGTATTCATTCACTTGCCAAAAAACATACACCAAAGAATATACTTCAGCGACCCTTTAGATCGCCCCATCACAGTGCCTCAGCAATTGCTATTGTAGGCGGAGGTAGCACACCACAGCCGGGAGAAATATCCCTAGCGCATCAGGGGGTTTTATTTCTCGATGAATTGCCCGAGTTTCAGAGATCTGTTTTAGAGGTTTTGCGAGAACCTCTTGAATCCGGTCAAATACATATTTCTCGCGCCGCAGCTCAGCTCTCTTTACCTGCACAATTTCAATTAGTCGCTGCAATGAACCCTTGCCCTTGCGGCTATATGGGAAGCGAACGCTGCCACTGTAGTGCCGAAAAAATAGCCCGCTATCAGAGTAAAATATCCGGTCCTATTTTGGATCGTATCGATCTGCATATTCCCGTTAACAATATTGAAAATAGGCAACTTTTTCAGACTGAATCACAACAACAGGGCGAGTCAAACCAACAAATTGGTCAGCGTGTCTGTGATGCCAGAGCCATACAGATGGCCAGACAGGGCACTGTCAATGCACGCCTCGATAACCAGCAGCTCAAAAAAGTCTGCCCGTTAAATCAACCACAACAGGATTTTTTGGATCGCGCTATTAATAGCTATAAGCTGTCAACCAGAAGCTTCCATCGATTACTTAAGGTAGCACGCAGTATTGCCGACTTATCCGCAATAGAGGTACCAGATATTCCTCAGTATCAGGAGGCTCTTAGCTACAGGAGTCAATTTAATAGCATCAAATAACAAAAAGCTTAGGTTTAATTGATGATTAAATACGTAAAATTAGTAATAATCCTTTAAACCGTCCAATATTTGAGAAACATCAATGCCAAATAAAGAATCGCGTCTTGTTTACTCCACTGAAACAGGTCGTATTAAACCGCAGAGCGAGCCTAAGCCGCAGGTAAAAACCGATGGCATTATTCGTATTAGCCGCGAAACCAAGGGACGCAAAGGCAAAGGAGTGACTATTTTATCTGGCTTTAACTTAGACGCTGGCGCACTAAAAATACTAGCCAAACAGTTAAAAAAGTCCTGCTCTACTGGCGGTACTATTAAAGATGGCCTTATTGAAATTCAAGGCGATCAGCGCGAAATACTCAAAGGTCAGCTTGAAAAAATGGGTTACTCGGTCAAGTTGTCAGGCGGCTAAGTTGATGAAAACCAAACAAGCTTACGGCACTTGGCCCTCCACTATAAGCCCTGAACAGGTATCCAGCGCCACACCGAGACTCGCCTGTCTGCAGTCCCATGGCCAGCGTTTATTTTGGGTGGAAAGTCGCCCCTTAGAAGCGGGACGTAATGTTATTGTCAGTCTAACTGAAGAGGGTTTTATTGAGGATCTATTGCCCACTCCATTTAGCCACTATAGTCGTGTCCATGAATACGGTGGTATGGCCTATGCGTTATTAGAAAATACGCTCTACTTTGTCAATGCTAGCGATCAGCGCATTTATCGATTGGATATAGGCAGCGATCAGCAACCAACCGCTATCACTGACACCGGTCCTCGATTTGCCGACCTGATTGTCGATAGCGCCAATAACCGATTAATTGCTGTCTGTGAACAGCATAATGGTCAGACTGAAGCAGAGAATTATCTGGTGGGGATTTCGCTGGATAAAGATAACCTCCAGCTACAACGCTTGGTTTCAGGTGCTGATTTTTACGCCTACCCTCGCATTAGCCCGAATGGCAAAACCCTGTGCTGGATAGAGTGGCATCACCCCCATATGCCATGGGATAGCACCCAGCTATGGCGTGCTGATATTCAAGGCAACAGTCTGTCTAAAAAGCGCTTGGTGGCGGGAGCTGATGGCAATGAGGCCATATTTCAACCTCAGTGGTCACCAGACAATCAGCTTTATTATGTTTCCGATCGCAATAACTGGTGGAATATCTACTCTGCCGATAGCGGTATTGTACTGGATATGCCGGCAGAATTTGCTACACCCCTATGGCAGTTTGGTATGTCTACCTATGATTTTATCGATGCCAATACTATCGCCTGCCTGTGGACTCAACAGGCTGTTTGGCACTGCGGATTTTTGGATATAACCACCGGCAAAATGAGTGCTGTAGATTGCCATTACAGCGCCATGCAAGCAGTCTGCTGTCATGGGGGTAGACTTTATATGGTGGCGGGCGCCCCCAATATTGCCGACTGCATTATCGCTGTCTGCCAACAGGAAATATCGGCATCCGTATATGCTCCCTCCACCCTAGATATAGAATCAGATAATCTTGCTACGCCTGAATCTATCTGCTTTCCCACAGCCAATGATAAACTGGTACAGGCATTCTTCTACCCGCCAACCCACAACCAATACCAAGGTAATGATAAGGAATTGCCACCCGTCATCGCAATCTGTCATGGTGGCCCTACAGGGGCTACTGACTGCAGTTTAAATCTAAAAATACAGTACTGGACTAATCGAGGCTTTGCGGTGGTGGATATCAATTACCGTGGCAGCACCGGTTTTGGGCGGGATTATCGCCATGCGCTGGCGGGCGCTTGGGGGATTGCCGATGTTGAGGATACCCAGTACGCTATCAACTATTTGGTTGCGCAACAGAAGGTAGACGCGGATCGCTGTATTATCCGCGGCAGTAGTGCCGGTGGCTATACCGTATTATCCGCCCTTACCTTTACCGATACCTTTAAGGCAGGCGCTAGTCTCTATGGTATTGGCGACCTTGAAACCCTAGTGAGCGATACCCATAAATTTGAGTCACGCTATTTGGATAAATTGGTGGGGCCCTATCCTGAACAGCAACAAATTTATAAAGAGCGCTCCCCTATTCACCATATAGATCAGCTTAACTGCCCAGTGATTTTTCTACAGGGATTGGAAGATAAGGTGGTACCCCCCAATCAAGCGGAAATGATGGTTGAGAGCCTGCAAAAAAAAGGCATAGATGTGGTGTATATCAAGTTTCCAGATGAGGGTCATGGGTTTAGAAAATCGGAGAATATTATTCGCGCTATGGAGGCCGAACTGGCTTTTTATTCAGATATTTTCAATTTAAAGCAAGGCGGTTAATGCATGTCTCGCTATAGACCACCCGCCCCTAAAAGTTCGCCCTATATTACCGCTGATGGTGCTGCTAAATTGCGCGCGGAAGTTCGTCAACTGTGGAAAGTGGAGCGCCCTCAGGTCACTCAAGTGGTCCATGAAGCGGCAAAAAATGGTGATCGCTCGGAAAATGGCGACTATATTTACGGTAAGCGTCGTTTGCGAGAAATTGATCGCCGTGTGCGCTACCTCAGTAAACGTCTTGAGGATGCCACCATTGTTGAGGATGAACCGAGAGATACTTCAAAAGTATTTTTCGCCGCTTGGGTAACGCTAGAAGATCAAGATAATCCAGATGCACCGCCTCAACGACTCCGTCTAGTAGGCTCTGATGAAATCGATGCCGAGCAAAATTGGATTAGTATTGATTCGCCTATGGCAAGAGCCCTAATAGGCAAGTGCGTGGATGATGAGGTAGAGGTTAAGACGCCCGATGGTGAACGATTTTTTGTTATTACCCATATACAATATTAAGGCGATAGTCGAACAATATCCCAGCTATCACCATTTAATTGGTAGCTAAATCTATCGTGAAGACGGTTTTCACCACCCTGCCAAAACTCGATTTCATCGGGTACCACACGATAGCCACCCCAAAAATCTGGCAACGGCACCTGACCTTTAGCAAATTTCTGTTTTATAGCCTCAAACTGTTGTTCCAATACCTGCCTTGAGCTAATAGCAGTACTCTGCTTTGATGCCCATGCGGCCAGCTGGCTACCCTGAGGGCGACTGAGGAAATACTTTACCACTTCGGCAGTTGAAAGCCGCTCAGCACGACCACCAATAATTACCTGCCGATCTAGCTGTAGCCAAGGAAAATGTAAGCAAACTTTGTTATTGGCCTGTATTTCTTGAGCCTTGCGACTTTCTAAGTTGGTATAAAAAACCAAGCCACGTTTATCAAAATGCTTGAGCAATACCATGCGCTGCCAAGGCTGACCCTTGCTATCCACAGTGGCTACACTCATAGCGGTGGGATCTTGAATATTAGCCTCAAGCGCTTGCTTCATCCATAAATCAAATTGTGCATAGGGATCATCCAGCAGCGATTCTCGGGTTAATTTACCGACATCATATTCGCGACGATTATCTTCTAGACTCATATTCTTCCCGCTATTTTTTTAACACCATTAAATAAATGTTTCATTTAGCACAATGAGGAATATTACATTAATAAACATTATTAAAGGCAAATAATTGTCTAAATATAAAATAGGCAACATTATTTAATACATACCTTTTGTATAGCGCTTACATACCATATCTTTAGCAACAGAATTTAAATAGTAAATTGATACAGTTTCTAGTTCGCTGATTGATAAATATCGATATAAATAATTTATATATTAGTAATTAATTATATTTATCAACAGGTTAAACCTCTTATCCCCTGCTACAGTAATAATTACATTTAGGCTGATAATAAAACTTATTATTTCGACTTAATTGAGGATAACAGTATAAATTTTATGTGCTTAATTCTGCAAAACTTACGAGTATTTTACTACGACCCGCTATACAAAATTATACTGATAAATACGCTTTTGATGGAGACTCATTTCTAACTCAAGGAAGATCAACATGCTAATACATTATTTTTTTAGTGCTTTTATAAAATTATGCAAAAACCATACTCTATCAATAAGCGAATTTACCGTATATAGCCGCAAATTATTATGCGTTCTATGTATGGTTTTTTTAAACTCAGGGGCACAGGCTAATACTGCCGACTACATACTTAATATAGATCATGGTAATAATGATACGAACCCAGCTGAAATCGAAAGCGCGGCGCAACAGCTATTGCAGGAAACTGCGATAGATTTATTACGCATTGAGCTGCTTAACAATTTGAAGGATATTGAAAATCAATCGAATAACAATTCAACCTTGACGGTCACCACTCCGCATGAGACTCGTAAAGCATGTAAAACTGTTACTTTTTGGTGGTGGCCTTGGCAACAGTGTGAAATAGTCGCAGAGCAAGTCTATCCTAACAATCAGAATATAGCGCTTTTAAGCCATCAATTTATCCATGCAAATGCCGTCACAGTCACCCTAAAGGGAGAGACGGAATATTCTTATGATTATATTGAGCTCAATGGACAACATTACTCGGGTTCGCTAGATCAGACTGTAGTGATTGATGGCAACCAAATTACGCTAGGTTTTGTCTCTGACGCCTCTGAGGTGAGGTCAGGTGTGACCATCACCTTAGAGCCCATCAGTCCAATTCAGACGATGATTGATGCTCTAGACAGCGCGCAATATCACAGTGATGGGCTTGGTTTTGTGGATTTTATAAACTTCTTAAAGACCTTGGAGGATACCGCCAGAGGTACAGATCACTATCCTCAAGTTAAAAGAGTTATCACCAAATATCAGGATAATTTACATCATATTGCCCAGTGGTTAACGGCGGAGTCACAGCATAAACAGCGGGCAGCTTATGAGCCCAAAGCGCTTATGCTATTGGCTGACCATATTCAGGATCAATCGCTGGTGCAGCGGTTGGAGCATGCTCATTCCACAAATTCTATGGGCATCTGTCTATCGGGCGTTAGTCTTGAGTGCATGGTTGATTTTGGTCATTGGTTTGAGCTTAAAGCCGATATAGCTATGCATCTAAAACAACAGGGTGAAGCCTTGCGTACTAACCACGCATTTTATGGTGCATTACAGGCTGTAAGCAATCACCTAGAGAGTCATTCTCATAGGTATCCTTTGGTACAAGCAACCTCGTCTGGCTACAACAATGATGATGAAGAGCTAGCAGACGAAGAGTTTGAGGTGGGTATGGACTATGGCTCTATGGCGACGGAGGGTGCTTTGGGCTATACGACCAATCAAATTAAAAACATGTTTATACGAGCGGTAGGTGGTTTTGAATCTGCATCTTCTGTGGTAGCAGCTATTCCCCTTATGATTTATATAGGTCAGCAAGAAGGAGATAACTTTGCAGTCAAGTTAGACAAAGTAGAGGATCAAATTAGTGGTGAGATAAATAAGGAATTTAAGCGTCTAAAAAATATATTAATGCCCTTCAAAATCAATCAAGCTAAAAGCGGCTGGCACCAACTTTATAAGTTTTTATCGACTACAGATTATAAAGAAACCGATAAATTGATGTGGTTGCAAGGGCAAATGCTATGGAATCAGATGGGATTGAATACCAGTGGACTCAGGTCTGGTTATCATTTTCAAAAGATTGTTTTGGACGGGACCACTTATGATTCTTCCAAGGATAAGTTGCAGATTGAAGAAAATGACCAAATTGGTCACAGCTGGATTATCACCTCTCAGGATAAGGTAGGCGATGGAAATCGAATCACCATCGACCTCAAGGATAATCGCTATATTGTGCGTCATTTTTCTAATCCGGAAACGACAGGCGGTGAGGCGTCAGAAATCAAAATTTATGCGCCGGACAGCTGTTCAAATAACCCCAATCATTACCAGCTAATAAGCCATTGGCGCTCTGACGCAAAAATCGTTACTCATATTGATTACGACTGTGATGCCAATCAAAGACTATTGGCAGTGGTGAATAAATATAGCGCCGATTCTTTCGATACAGATCAGCCCGTGCTCAGTGATTATAAGAGCTGGAAGAGCAGTATTTATTTTAACCCGATTAATTACTATGGTTCCCCACTATTAGAGTCCATTATCCATCATCAAAAAGTGGGTGAAAAGCAACAGTATACTGTGCACCCCTTGCGGTATAAAAAAGGCTCAGACAATCAATTTCATTTAAATCTACTGGGTGGCGGACGATTTTTTTCCAACTATCTGTGTGATCACAATTTTCTATCCAACGCCAAGGATAATAATATTCAGATGCCATACCGCTGCTATAAAAATGGATTGGCTTATCAAATTGATTTGTTTGGCGATAATATATATGCAGATGATTCTTGGCGAGCTAACTTTTGGAATACGTTTCATCATGTAGCTTGGGAGAATACCAATTTATTGATTCCCACTGCGATAGGGTCTTTTAAGACTAATCAACAGGGCGTTATTGATCAAAATGCCAAGCTATCATACCCACTTCCTGTCATCGGTATTGAGCGAGAGGCGCAGGGTGTCAAGCTTATTACATACCCTGATAGCACTGATATAATCCCAGACCCAAACAGGGATTATATTGATTTAAAAATGCAGTATGGGCAGTATACTCCAAATTATGTTTCCTCTTTTGAGCTGGAAAAAGGTGCAGATAAAGCGCTAGCTGAGCACGGTAATGACCATGTGCATTATTTTGAAAATTATCGAGCGATAAAATTATTACTCACTATAGCTAATGCTGATAAATTCCCCATCACAGATAATCAATTAATAGAAGAGTTGGCTCAATTCAGTGGGATAAAGAAAGATCTATTATCGAGCGCTAACCCGACCACAAAATATCTGTTTCAAAGGCAGGCTTTTTATACAGTACTGTTTCCGGCTTTGTATTTTATTGACAGCAAAGAAGCGCCTGAGCTATTGGATTTTATAGAGTTGATGGAAAAGCAAGCTTCTGGTCTTCATTTGGGCAATAAAAAGGATGCACTTGGCAGTATTAGTAAAAAACCGCTGTTTAGCGCTGTTAAGCAGTTGGAAAAAACTGATTTACATGGTTTTTCGATTAAAAATATCTCCACGAAAAGGCGTAATGATTTGTTTATTTCTAAACAGACATCCAAGCAAGGTGCTGAAAATTTGGCGATTATAGCGCTGTACAAAAACCACTGGTTAATCTTGGAGATAACAAATAACACAGACCTGTTGGATCTTCGCGTTGATGGTCTGTCATGGTCTGATTGGCATTCTATGGATCACTCGGGTTTTAATCATTATTTCGATAGTATGGGCTTGCATTTTCGAGAAAACTACAAGGATTATCTATTGCAGGTGGTAAAGAAGTCAAAGCCCGTACTAGATATGATAAACAGTCGTGATGCGGATAAACAGGGCTCTGGATTATCTAAGCCGCTAGATGACACCAGCAAACAAGCGGTTGCGGCATTATGGAATGCGGTTATTGAATACTGTCCTACTGAAAGTCATCATCGAGGACTTGAGGGTGGAGACAAAGAGAAGCCGCTTCCACCGGCAAAAGATAAAAAAGAAATATGCGAGGAAGATACGATCAATATAAGCGAGGAAGATGCGATCAATATAAGCGATGATATTGAGCTAAGGCATGTACAGGTACAGGCATCTATTCGTCTATCTATTCCTCAGAGTCTTTCTAGCCGTGAAGTAACTGGCATTTTATACAGAAATAATTGGAATGATATTAGTCTAGGCCAAATATATAGTGAGGCAGCCATAGATGAAATTTCTTCAAGTGATGCTCGAGGCATCTATATTCCAAGAAATACCACTAGAAATGTACGTTTCGTTGAGTCTCAGCCCCGTCAAATACCTAATAATAATCAAGGATCAGTGTTTAATGCTCAAATTGGCTTATGCCCAATTAATCCACCTCTTAACCCAGTGCAAAACCCACCGGTTATAACTATTCAAAACAATATAGGGGAAAATTACTTTGGAGGAAATTCTTTTCAGGCCAGAAAAAACCGATGTATCGCAATTTTATGTATAGTTGTTAGCTCTTGCATTACAGGGATTGTTGTTGACTACAATAATAATCATCATTTTGTAACCAAAAAGTAGATGGGAAATCTTAGATAGCAACAGATTACTTAATTTATAGAAATGCGTAAATTGCGTCATTTCTACATGCAATTAGATAGTTGCCGTTATTTTTTATGCAATGACTGTGATAAATCGAAAAATATCCATCCATCTTTACTTTTTGATGGGTGGATATTCTATAAATTAAATAGAATAATCTTTTAAATTGATGACTAAATAAGGTCTTATCGTACCCTTGACTAGAATGGCAGATATTTTACACAAGAATTACACTATAAAAATACTTATGACAAGCGTATAATCCGCGACCTCTCGCCAATGAGAGCATAACCAAAGGTATTTCCATGTCTTCTAACGAATTTCAAACACTGGGTATTAGTGCACCGGTGCTTAAGGC
>JAQWMF010000054.1 GCA_029246925.1 Porticoccaceae bacterium | reverse complement strand
GGCGTATCTACAGTGTTTTCTAGCATCTCCTGTGGAACATCTTGTCTACGACGACGTCTACGCGGGCCGCGCTTGCGTTCGTCTGGGCGACGCTTAATAGCAGAATCATCCTTTTGACTGTTGTCAGTTACTGCTTTAGTTTCAGCCGTGTTATTACTGTCATTTTTAACCTGATTATTGCGCTGGTTGCGCTGATTGCGGTTTTTCGATCGATTGTCATTTTGACGTTGATCATTTTTTGAATCACGCTTTGGACTGTTATCTGATTTTTCCTGTGTGGGTTTCTCACCTCGACGTGATCTATTGTCATTATTACGACCGCGCTGGTTGGTTTGCTTGCCACGTCTTTGCTGTGATCCACGCTGGTTTTTGTTGCGACTGTTCTGTTTTCTGGGCTGCTCTTTTTCTTCAGGCTCACCAAACATACTGTTCCAAAGACGCTGAACAAGGCTCGGAGATTTCTTTTTCACCTCAATCTGAGGGGCAGGAGTGTTGGGAACAATGGTCTTAACCGCAGGTGTAGGAATATTTTGCGCTGACTGATTACTATCCGCTTCGACGGATAGATCGGGCTTGCTTAGTTCTCCAGCCATTTTATAGCTAAAATCGGAGTCATCTTCATCCTGTGCTCGAATTCTAACTACTTCAAAATTAGGTGTCTGCATTTCAGAATTTGGAAGAACGGTGATTTTAATGCGATTTCTAGACTCAATAGCAGTAATCTCACTACGTTTCTCGTTAAGTAAGAAAGTTGCAACAGAAACAGGAACAATGGCTCTAATTTCACGGCTATATTCTTTTTGAGCTTCTTCTTCAACTAATCGAAGAATGGATAGCGCAAGAGATCTAGTGCCACGAATAGTGCCCTGACCCTGACATCTTGGGCAGATTTTCGACATGGTTTCTTCAAGAGATGGTCGCAGTCTTTGTCGAGACATCTCCATTAGGCCAAAGCGAGAGATGCGCCCAACTTGGACTCTTGCGCGATCAATTTCTAGCGCTTCACGCATCTTGTTTTCTACTGATTTCTGATGGCGATTATTCAGCATATCAATAAAGTCGATAACAATAAGACCGCCGACATCACGTAGACGCAATTGACGAGCAATCTCTTCAGCTGCTTCAAGGTTAATGGTATAAGCTGTTTCTTCGATATCACCGCCTTTAGTGGCTCGTGATGAGTTGATATCAATAGATACCATTGCTTCGGTTATATCAATAACAATTGAGCCGCCAGAGGGTAGTGCAACTTCACGCTGGAAAGCAGTTTGAATTTGGTTTTCAATTTGATAGCGATTAAATAGCGGAATTTCATCCTGGTAATATTTAATCTTGCTTTTAAAATCAGGCATCACTGTGCCAATAAACGCAGCGGCTAAAGCATAGGCTTCTTCGTTATCAATAATAACTTCGCCGACATCCTGACGCAGATAATCACGAATTGCTCTAACAATTACATTGCTTTCTTGAAACAAGAAATGTGGTGCTTTGCTATCTTTTGCTTCTTCAGTAATCGTACCCCAAAGCTGTAGGAGGTAGTCCAAATCCCACTGCAATTCTTCAGCTGCACGACCTATGCCGGCGGTACGGACAATAGCGCCCATGCCATCTGGTATTTGAAGTGCGCGCATAGCTTCGCGTAGTTCGGCACGATCCTCGCCTTCAATTCTTCGTGAGATACCACCAGCTCGCGGATTGTTTGGCATCAATACTAAATATCGACCGGCAAGACTAATAAAGGTTGTTAGGGCCGCGCCTTTTTGGCCGCGCTCTTCTTTTTCAACCTGGACCAGAACTTCTTGGCCTTCTTTTATCGCGTCTACAATACGAACGCGGCCATTTTCTGTGGATTTTTTACTGAAATATTCGCGGGAAATTTCTTTAAGTGGTAGAAATCCGTGTCTTTCTGCGCCGAAGTCAACAAATGCCGCTTCAAGGCTAGGCTCAACTCTGGTGATCTTACCTTTGTAAATATTGGATTTTTTTTGTTCTCTGGTTCTGTTTTCGATATCTAGATCGTAAAGTCTCTGTCCATCGACCATTGCAACTCGCATCTCCTCTGTATGGGATGCGTTGATTAACATACGTTTCATATATAACACCTTAAATAATTAAAGTGATCGAGCTGCAGTAGAGTGGCAAGAGGAGATAGAGAGATAAAGCCTGTACCGATATCTAGCGGCATAGTGCTTTAGGGCAGTGATCCATCTGCAAACCGTAAGGGTTTTCGGGGCCGTTAGGCGGGCCAATAATCCTTTGAATAGCGGTTTAAAACGCTACATAGGTCATCTTAAGCAGATGTAACCATTTATCGGGGAGGCGTTTAGCCAACCCAGATGAGTTATTGAGTTTACTGGGTCTCAATTGGAGACTGAAACTATCAATAACACAGTTCTCATGCTGTGATACTGCCATTTATAGGCATAATGCTCATCTTTGTTCGGGGCATTATGATCACAAGCTTTTTATCTAATCTTGTTGTAATCCGACTGAGCTTTCTCAGCTTATCTTTTTATTGCCTGCCGCTGTATGTATGGCAAGCAACTACAAATTCTTTCTTAAATAGAATAATAAATCTTTCGGTTCTGTGCTGTTTATTTGCACTTCAATTAACTCGAAATCGCCTGCATTGTAGCAATGATAGGCTGTTTCTACAATTTATATGTTTGATTAGGCTGTTTATTAGTTGAATTACCCTATTAATTCGAATGGTTTGAGCCTATTTTTAGTTAGTGTGTGAGTTATTGTTAGAAGACTGATCTGCAAAATAGAATTTTTAGACTAATTATTAGCCTGATTATAGGCTGTCAATTTAGGTAGTTTCTATGAAATATAAAAAATAGATAGGGTATAATTGAATTTAATTCCTCAAGTGTATTTAAAATCTTGTCAGATATCGAAAAAAACAATCCCTTTGGTGCCGTTACCTTTCATACTGTTGATGCTGAGTATGATGGGCAGAGGCTTGATAATTTTCTTATTAGGTTGCTAAAAGGCGTGCCAAAATCTCGTATATATCGCCTTTTGCGAAAAGGTGAGGTGCGTGTTAATAAGGGTCGAGTAAAAGCAGATACTCGATTAAAGGCTGGCGATATTATTCGTGTAGCACCTATTCGTACCGCTCAACCACAGTCCTCTGAGATGCCCGGCAGTCAAATGCGCAAACGTCTCAATGACAGCATTGTATTTGAGGATGATGGAATAATTGTAATTGATAAGCCTAGCGGTATAGCTGTTCATGGTGGCAGTGGTGTGTCTTTTGGAGTAATTGAAGGCCTTCGTGCTGATCGACCTGAAAGTCGATTTTTAGAGCTTGTTCATCGTCTTGATCGTGAAACTTCTGGTTGCTTAATGCTGGCTAAGAGCAGGGCAGTTTTAGTCCATTTGCAGCAGCAAATGCAAAAAAAACAGATTAAAAAGACCTATCAGGCCTTAGTGATGGGGCGTTGGCCTAAGGGTAAGTCAACAATCAATGCACCGTTAAAGAAGAATACCTTGTCTTCGGGTGAGCGTATGGTGAGAGTTGATGCTGAGGGTAAGGCCTCCGTAACTCACTTTAAGATTGCTGAGACATTTGATCAGGCAACATTGCTTGATATACGCCTTGAAACGGGTCGAACCCATCAAATACGCGTTCACTGTCAATTTTCAGGGCAGGCAATTGCTGGAGACCCTAAATATGGTGATTCTATATTCAATCAAAATATGCGTGGACAAGGTTTAAAACGCCTATTTTTACATGCTAATTCACTGGAATTTATGCATCCAATTTCGGATGAAAGAATTTCTGTTGATGCGCCATTATCAAATGATCTAAAAAATATCCTCAATAAGCTAAAATGAACAGTATGAAGCATAAATATAAACTACTAATTTTTGATTGGGATGGCACTCTTTGCGATTCAGTATCACGTATTGCTCATTGTATGCAGGAGGCTGCCAGATTAAATAACCTTAGGGTGCCCACCTTTGATGAGGCCGCCGACATCATTGGTCTTGGTCTTAGAGAGGCTGCTTCTCGATTGTTTCCCGATGCTGATGAGCAGATGGTTGGCAAGATCACTGCCAGTTATTCAGAATATTATCGAACTAAAAATGCTGGCCCAAGTGATTTTTTTCCTTATGTGATTGAAGTTTTGAACCGATTAAAGCAATCCGGCTATCAATTAACAGTGGCTACTGGTAAGAGTAGAGCGGGACTGAATAGAGCGTTTAAAGCATCAAATATCGATGATTTGTTCCACGATTCACGCTGCGCCGATGAAACGGCATCCAAGCCAGATCCACTGATGCTGGCAGAGCTACTTGAGGCATTCAATGTAACAGCTGATCAGGCGCTAATGGTAGGTGATACTGAGTATGATATGGATATGGCGCAACGTATAAATATGCCTAGGCTTGGCGTCAGTTATGGGGCGCATCATGCAGATCGGCTTTCAAAATACAATCCTGTAGCCTGTATAGATTGCTTTTCCGAAATTAGAAAATACATTTAAAACAATTAGTTAAAGATTATTATTAAATTAAAATAAGATTTTTTCTTCTCTTTCGTTAGCAAGGGGTTTTCCTATTCGAGTCTAATACCCCAATACTTCTTACTTCACTTTGAAAGATTATACTATATTGTATATTTTATCCCTAAAAGAACAATATATTTTAAAAAAAATAGATATTCTTACTATCTTGAATGTAGTTATACACAGCAAGGATGTTGTGTTTTTTTAGAAACTTGACAATCGTCCAATGGAATGGAGAAAAAATGCGACAATTAGCTTTTCGGGCTTTTTTTGTGCTAGGTATACTTTTGATGGTTACAAGCTGTAGCCCTAAGAAAGATCCAAATTTTCAACCAGATACCATCAATAAAACCCCACTAGTTGAAGACTAAGAACAGCCTGAAACAGTAACTATTACTGGAAAAGTAGTACTTGGGCCTGTTACTTCAGAAAATAATCTTTGGGTAGTTGCCTATTCTCAATCCGGTGAGGAGCTTAATAGAACAAAAGTAATGTCAGATGGCTCTTATGAATTAGGCATTAAGGGCTACAAAGGTATGCTCATTACTAGAGTTATTGATATAGATCCTAAAACACCTGATTATATCGATGAAGCGAAACGTAAAAAAGTATCCTTCGGTGATAGGCAAATTTACAGTACTATTTTTATAGGGTCAGAAACTGATAGTGCAGATAATAACCAACAGATACGCAATTTTATTACTCCACTATCTTCTTTGTCTTCATACAATTTGGGCGTAAAGTTCGAGCAAGATCGGCTTATCATGCCAAGTATAATTAAAAATATATCTGCCAAAGACCTTCAAGCTACCATTAGTAGTGAAAATAGAAAGGTGGCACGTGCTCTTTGTGAAGAAGATAAAGACATTACATTTATTGAACCCAAGCCAATTATTTCAAGTGATAAGGACTTTCAGGTTGGAAATGGCTGTGGTAATGCTCTAGCGGCAATTTCAGGTTTAGAGTCTATTTATGCTACAACGAATGAATCACCTCTCACCAAAATAATTAGTAATTTGAGTGCCTCCTTGTTCAGAGCAGTCGGAAAAAACTACCCATATATATACCTTAAAGTTATTTCTTCAGGGCGGTGAAGGAGCATATGGAGAGGAACAAGAAATCACAATTTCTAGCGCCCAAGATAACTAATTTGTGTTATTACTTGCTGTAAGGCCATATTCCTCTAGCATCGAGTACAGGCTTATTAGCGGCAATCCTACCAGTGAGGTTGGGTCGTCGCTATTGATGCTACTGAAAAGACTAATCCCGAAGCCTTCTGATTTAAAGCTTCCTGCACAGTCAAAGGGTTTTTCTTGGTGCAGGTAGTTTTCAATTTGAATAATCGATAGTTGTTTAAATACCACGCGCGTGGTGTTTATTGTTGATTTATTGGCTATTTCCCCGCTAGCAAGGGTTTTAACAACCGATACAGCCGAATGAAAATAGACAGTTTGTCCAGACTGCTGTGCCAGCTGATGTCGGGCCTGATCAAAGTTACCTGGTTTGCCTACAATGGTGCCATTAAGCTCTCCAACCTGATCGGTGCCTATAACTATGGCACTGGGGTTTGTGGCGAGAACGGCTAGCGCCTTTTCTTTTGCGAGCCTAATAGCCAGTGACTTTGGTGTTTCATTAGGCAATGGCTGTTCATTGGTGTTAGGTGATTCACAGGTAAAGCTAATATTTAATCGCTCTAGTAGCATTTTTTTATAGATAGATGATGATGCCAGTATTAAGGGTTCGGCCATGGGTCAGTTTCTCTTATGATAATAATGCTTATATGAGGCTATTTTAAGCGATTTTCTTTGACTATTCACAGTCTTAACCCTATTATGCGCGCCTAACTTGATAGCGTCGAAAACTATGGCATTGCCTACTCAGATAGATCCTCGCAAATTAGCCGCTCAAGGAATAGCGCTTGAGGGTGAATTTGCTACTAAGGATTTAACCAGGTTGAACGATTCAGTAGAAGCTGTTTCTGGTGCTTTAAAAGCATCCCTTCAGTTTTCATTAGATGAGTCACGACAATCAATGGTTACTGGTAAGGCATCTGTTTGTGTTGATTTGGTTTGTCAGCGGTGCTTAGATTTGGTCAATGTAGAGGTTAATGCTGCTATTGCGCTACAGGTTGTTTGGTCTGAAGATCATATAGCCAATGTTGCCCCTGACTACGAACCTTGGATCGTAGTTGATAAAATAGCAGATTTAAATGTTGTGATTGAGGATGAAGTGCTTTTAGCACTGCCAATCGTTAATTATCACAAGATTGAAGAATGTACAGGTAGCGCCTTTAATTCAAAGGCTGATGCTAATTTGGAAGAGACTGCTATAGACAGTCCCTTTAGTGTTTTACAGCAGCTCAAAAGATAGTAGCTGTTAATATTTTTTAAGGAGAGTACCCATGGCTGTTCAAAAAAGTCGAAAAACTCGTTCAAGACGTGGTATGCGTCGTTCGCACGATGCATTAACTGCTTCAACTGTATCTACTGATGCAACCAGTGGCGAGAAGCATCTTCGTCATAATGTGACCGCTGACGGTTTTTATCGTGGTCGCAAAGTGGTTGAGACCACCGCTGAATAATACGTCGGTCTTCTGACCATGAATGTTAAGATCTCCATAGATGCAATGGGCGGTGATTTTGGGCCCAGTGTAACTATGGAGGCTGTTATTCGCGCGCTGTCTCATCATTCTGATGTCACAGCTCTTGTTTTTGGCGATCGTTCTGCGTTGCAGGATTGCATCGATAAAACACTAAGCCCCAGTATTGTATCTCGCCTCGAGCTTTGTCATTGTGCATCACAGGTTGATTGTCATGACAAACCGTCGTTTGCCGTTCGTTCTAAACAAGATTCTTCTATGGCTCTTGCCCTTACATCACTTAAAGAGGGTAAGGCTGAGGCCTGTGTTAGTGCCGGTAATACCGGTGTTTTAATGGCTCTAAGCCTGTTTATTTTGGGTACATTGCCGGGTATTTCACGTCCTGCTATCTGTGCTGAAATTCCTACTGATAACGGCAATAAGCTGATGCTTGATTTAGGGGCTAATGTCGATTGTTCTGCGGATCAACTTTATCAGTTTGCGGTTTTAGGCTCTCATACAGCTAATTTAGCCTTAGAAATTGATAATCCAACCCTGCGTTTGTTAAATGTTGGGTTAGAGGCAGGAAAAGGCAATAATTTGGTTCAGGCCACCGCTGAAATGCTTGAGGCTGACGAATCTTTAAATTATCAGGGTTTTATTGAAGGCGATGGTATTTTTCAAGGTCTAGCAGACGTTATTGTCTGTGATGGATTTAGCGGTAATGTTGCACTTAAAGCCAGCGAAGGTGTTGCCAGGCATATTTATCAAAAGCTTCCGGCTCTGTCTGCTGATTTTAAAGGTGGTTTAGCCGAGCTGAAAGCATCTATACAGCCTTCCTTATTTAATGGTGCTTATCTGTTAGGTATTAATGGTGTTGTGGTAAAAAGTCATGGCGGTGCAGATGTTCAAGGCTTTGCCAATGCTTTGGAGAGGGCGATTAATGCTGCTCGACACCAGTTACCCTCAGCGCTATCACCTTTATTAGCCCAAAATAATCATTAAAAACTATTATTGAGTATCTATTATGACTAATTTAGCGTTTGTTTTCCCCGGTCAGGGCTCTCAGAAAATAGGCATGCTAGCTGAACTAGCTGAGCAAAACCCTATTATTGAAAAGACCTTTAACGAGGCATCTGAGGTGCTTGGTTATGATATATGGCAATTGATTCAGCAGGGCGCTCAGGAAGATATCAACCTTACCCAGCGCACTCAGCCTATTCTTTTAACCTGTAGTGTTGCTATATGGCGACTGTGGAATGAAAAGCAGGGTGCTGTACCGAGCCAGATGGCGGGTCATAGTCTTGGTGAGTGGTCAGCTTTGGTCTGTGCTAATGTGATCGACTTTGCGGATGGGCTTAGAATCGTAGAGGCCCGTGGTAAATTTATGCAACAGGCAGTTCCAGTAGGTCAGGGTGCTATGGCGGCAATTATTGGTCTGGACGATCAGGCAATTTTAGATGCCTGCACGGAAGCTAATACCTTGGGCGTAGTCGATGCGGTTAACTTTAATGCACCGGGGCAGGTGGTTATAGCAGGTTCGAATGATGCTGTTGAGCGCGCTATGGACATTTGTAAATCTGCCGGCGCTAAACGTGCCTTGCCATTACCTGTAAGTGCGCCGTTCCATACCTCATTAATGAAGCCTGCGGCGGATAACCTCGCTGAAATGGTTAATTCTGTTACATTTAGAGCGCCAGAAGTGCCTATAATGCATAATGTTCATGCGCAAAATGAACAGGATCCTCAAGTTATTAAGGAGTTAATGCTTGAGCAGATATACAGTCCGGTTAAATGGGTTGACTGCGTTAAACAGTTGAAAAAAAGTGGCGCTAGCACCTTGGTTGAGTGCGGCCCAGGTAAGGTTTTGAGCGGCTTGTCCAAGCGAATTGATCGTGATTTAACGGCGGTAGCCACTGAAAGCGCAGCTGATTTTGATGCTGCACTTGCAATAATATAGTCCTCACAGGAGTAGAGCATGACAACAGAACAAAAAGTTTGCCTTGTAACAGGTGCTAGCCGAGGAATTGGTGCGGCTATTTCAGATCAGTTGGGCAATCAAGGGTATACAGTTATAGGTACGGCTACCTCAGCTTCAGGTGCTGAAAAAATTGATCAGCGCTTTAAGGATCAGGGCATCAATGGTGCTGGTATGGTGCTCAATGTGACTGATAGTCAGTCAATTAGCGATTTGTTAGAGCAGGTGGGTGAAAAATTTTCTGCACCTACTATTCTTATTAATAATGCAGGTATTACTAAAGATAATCTTTTATTGCGTATGAAAGATGATGAGTGGTTTGATGTTATAGACACTAATCTATCTTCTATATTCCATTTATCTAAAGCCTGTTTAAAGCCTATGACCAGAGCACGCTGGGGTCGTATTGTTAATATTAGCTCGGTAGTTGGTTCTATGGGTAATGCGGGTCAGACCAATTATTCTGCGACCAAAGCTGGTGTCGCTGGTTTTGCTAGATCTCTAGCTAAGGAGGTTGGCTCTAGAGGTATCACTGTCAACACTGTGGCACCGGGATTTATTGCCACGGATATGACTAAAGACCTGTCGGATGTTCATAAAGAGTCTATGCTTAGCCAAGTACCTCTAGGAAGATTGGGTGATCCCAATGAGATTGCTTCAGTGGTGAGTTTCTTAGTTAGTGATTCAGCAGCCTATATCACTGGAGAAACTATCCATGTAAATGGCGGTATGTACATGGGTTAATCGCCATATTTGGCGTAAATCGTAATTTTTTTGTTGTTCGGACTAGCATTTTAATATATCTACGGTAAAATGCGCGACCTGAACACTATGAATTTGGTAACTTAAGGTTCAGGCCTTATTTTAAATAAACCATCTGGTTTCTTGAAAGGAGATACACAACGATGAGTAACATTGAAGAACGCGTAATTAAAATGGTCGCTGAGCAACTTGGCGTTAAAGAAGATGATGTCCAATCAACTTCATCTTTTGTTGAAGACCTAGGGGCGGATTCTCTGGATACTGTTGAATTGATTATGGCTCTTGAAGAGGAATTCGACGCAGAGATTCCCGATGAAGATGCTGAAAAAATCGCAACGGTTAAAGATGCGGTTGATTATATTCAAGCCAACGGGTAATTCCGATTTCGAAAAAACCGCTCCCAACAGGGGGCGGTTTTTTTATGCGTCAAATATTTGTCATAATAGCCAATATAACTTTAACTGTTGATGGCTATGGTAAATTCAAACTCTTTGTTCAGCCTTAATGGTCAGCCTGTTGCTGACAGCTTACCTTTGAGCCTTCTCAGTGATCGTGGCCTCGCCTATGGGCATGGTTTATTTGAAAGCATTTTACTTAATCAATCGCAGCTAAGATTAGTCGACCGTCATCTTTCTAGGTTTGCTGATGGCGCTAATGCTCTTGATATTCCTATCGAATCTACGGTTATTTTGCAGTACGTTAATTCATTTGTAGATCAGTTGAAAGCAGAGTCTGTCTCTGAGGGTGTGGTCAAAGTAATGGTCACTGCTGGAATAGGCGGGCGTGGTTATAAGTCGCCAAAGAGGGTTGAGCCCACTGTTATCTGTAGTTATTCCAATTTACCTGAAGATATTTCATATTACCGCACTCAACCACTTTCTGTTCGATTTTGTCAGCATAGATTGTCGGCCAATCAGCCTCTCGCGGGTATTAAGCACCTTAATCGACTTGATCAAATTGTTGCTCGAAATGAATGGCGCTGTGAGAATTATGATGAAGGATTGATGTTTAATCAGTCTAATTGCTTAGTTGAGGCAATATCAGCTAATGTATTTATTAAAAATAATTCAGGTCAGTGGATAACACCCTGTCTTAAAGAGGTAGGTGTTGCTGGTGTCATGCGATCAGTGATGATTGAGGAAATCTTTCCTGCCTGTGAGATTCCAGTTTCCATTTCCCAAATAAGTAGGGATGAGCTTATTCAGTCTCAGGTTTTACTGACTTGCAATTCAATTAGAGGGTTAGCCTCTGTAGGGTCAATGTATAATCATCAAAATCAATGGGTTAAGTCTTTGCCAATAGATCAACAAACTCTTATGCTACGCAAAAAGCTAATTGAGTTATATCCACAATATCAATGAAAAAATTTCAATGTCGTTTACTTATAGTATTTAGTTTGCTTTTCCCTATTTTTTTTGGGGTGAGCTATCTGTTTGTGTGGAATCAATTAAATAATCCGATTACCTTATCAGGCGATATTGTTTTGGATTTTCAGGGTAGGTATCTGTTCTCTATTGAAAAAGGGAGTAATCTAAAACTTGTCAACAATCAGCTTAGCAACCAGCAGATCATCAATTATCCTCTTCTAGTAACAGGTTGGGCAAGGCTGGTTAAAAAGGATCAGGTTCAGGCAGGAGACTATTGGATTTCTTCAGTAGATACACCAAATACCCTAATCAATAAATTTTTTCAGGGTGATGTTGCTCAGCACAGTATTACTTTTCTCGAGGGCTGGTCATTCAAGCAGTGGATATCACAGCTAGCAGAAATTCCGCAATTCGCATTTGTAAAAAATATGTATCAGCTGGAATTGTTCTCAAAAATTGGTGCCGATATAGATCATCCTGAGGGATGGTTTTTTCCAGATACCTATTATTACAGTAAAAACGATAATGTTTTTTCTATCTTGAAGCAGGCTCATAGCCGTATGCAGGCAGAGCTTGAACTTGCATGGCAGTCGAAAGCTAGTGATTTGCCTTACAAAACGCCCTATGAGGCTTTAATTATGGCCTCAATTATTGAAAAAGAGACTGGTCAAGCTGATGAGAGAGCAGATATTGCCGGCGTATTTGTTCGCCGCTTACAGCAAGGGATGCGATTACAAACTGACCCAACGGTAATCTATGGCATGGGTGATAGCTATGAAGGGAATATTCGTCGCAGTGATCTGAGGAATTTCACGCCTTACAACACCTATAGAATTGATGGGCTGCCGCCTACGCCAATAGCTATGCCCGGTTTGGCTTCAATTGAGGCGGCGCTACATCCAGAGTCCGGTTCCAGTTTATATTTTGTCGCTCGAGGTGATGGTAGCCATCATTTTTCTGATACTATAAGTCAGCATATTGAGGCGGTGAGAAAATTTCAGATTGAACAGCGTGTTAAAGATTATCAGTCCGCACCTAAAAAACCATAATTTCTAGAGTTAAGCATCTATGAGAGGCAGATTTATAACCATTGAAGGCACTGAGGGTGTCGGTAAGACCACAAATATTGACTATATTAAGCAGTGGTTAGACGACAATGGTATCTCGTTTGTTAATACTCGCGAGCCCGGTGGAACACCACTGGCAGAAGAAATAAGAGAAGTGCTTCTTTCTAATAGAGAAGAACAGGTTTGTAGCAAAGCTGAGCTTCTTATGATGTTTGCTGGTAGGGCGCAACATATTGATCAAGTTATTGAGCCGCAGTTGGCAATGGGTAACTGGGTATTGTGTGATCGTTTTACTGATGCCACCTATGCCTATCAAGGCGCTGGGCGCGAAATGGGTAATGCTTTAATTGAGAGTCTTGAGACTATGGTTCAGGGGAGTATGCGCCCTGATTTGACGCTTGTTCTTGATGTGCCTGTTGAGTTGGGTTTAGAGCGGGCAGGTAAGCGCAGTGAACCCGATCGATTTGAACTAGAAAAAACCGATTTCTTTAACCGTGTTCGTCAGGCTTACTTATCTATGGCTGAAAAATCTCCTGAGCGCTACAAAGTGATAGACGCTTCAAACAGTTTGGTTCAGGTGCAGCAGCAAATTAGCCTTGTCTTATGTAATTTTTTAAATAAACACCAAGATGAGATATCTAGCCAGTGACCGAAGTTATATCGAATTTACAGGATCGCTTTTCTCCTCTTCCGTGGCATAAAGACCTGTGGCAAACCTTTAATGATTGTATTGATACTCAGCGTCTTCCTCACGCAATTATAGTGAATGCACTTGAGGGTGTTGGGGCGGAGCATTTGGCTCACGCATTGGCTTACAGAATGCTCTGTAGTCAAGTTGATAAAGGTGTTGCCTGTGGTCAATGTAGTGGTTGTTTAACACTTAAGGCAGGATCTCATCCGGATTTCTATCGACTGTCGCCAGAAGAGAATAGTAAATACATTAGGGTGGATCAAATTCGTGCGCTCTGTGAATCAGTCGTCAAAACTTCTCAGCAGGGTGGTTGGAAGGTTGCAATTATTTACCCAGCAGAAGCTATGAATATAGCGGCTTCAAATGCGCTATTAAAAAGTTTAGAAGAACCCGAGCCTAATACCTTAATAATTTTAGTATCAAGTAGACTTAGCGCGATACCAATGACTATTCGCAGTCGATGCCAAATTGAATCTTTGGGAATACCCTCTGCAGCAATAGCTCAGCAATGGTTATCGGAACGGTTAGAAGATAAACAGGTTAATATTTCTGAGCTATTAGATATGGCCAATGGTCAGCCTTTGCTAGCTCTAGACTACGCTACTGGCAGTGGGTTTGAGAATCGACAGCAGGTTGAATCTCTGCTTGATGCTATGCGAAATTCAGATGAAACACCCTTTGCAGCAGCTCAGGCCTGTCAAAAATATACTCCGGAGGATCTTATCGCATGGATTCTGAGTTATGTGCATCGATTAATGGTTGGCGAATTGCAAAACAACCTGAATCCTGCATTGTTTGTTTTTTTAGATAAATTAATAAAAGCTCGCGAATGGCTTTTGTCGGGCTCTCCCTTAAATACACAGTTACTTTGGGAGGAGTTATTTATAGAATGGGTGCAAATTTTTCAGGCTCGAAAATAGTATCCGCCTAAAAACAACATAATTTTAAAGGTATAGCATGCTAGTAGATTCCCACTGCCATCTTGATCGCTTGGATCTTTCAAATAGAGAGGGTGGTCTTGAGGGCGTCATCTCTGATGCTCAGGCGCGTGGTATTTCTCATTTACTGACTGTTGCAGTTGATCTTGAGAGCTCTAAATCATTAGCTGATCTTACCGCTAAATACGATCATATTTATTCATCGGTGGGTGTTCATCCACTGCAAGATGAACAGTTGTCATTACCTACAGTTGAGCAAATTACAGATTTAGCAAAATTGCCCAAGGTGATTGCTGTTGGTGAAACAGGCCTAGATAATTTTTATAGCGCTGATAGTTATGATTGGCAACATGAAAGCTTTACCCGTCATTTGTTGGCGGCAAAGCAAGTTGAAAAGCCGGTGATTGTTCATACTCGTGATGCTCGAGAAGAGACGATTAAACTGCTTAAACAACACCAATCTGATTCTGCAGGCGTATTGCATTGTTTTACTGAGACATGGGAAATGGCCAAGGCTGCCATGGACTTTGGTTTCTATATTTCATTTTCGGGTATAGTTACTTTTAAAAATGCTGATGATTTACGCGATGTTGTAAAAAAAATTCCACTCGAGAGGATATTGGTTGAAACTGATTCTCCTTGGTTGGCACCAGTACCTTATCGCGGCAAGCAGAATGAACCCAAAAATGTCTATGAAGTGGCCCAGTGTGTTGCAGAAATAAAGGGTGTAGATATAGAAGAGTTAGCAGAGATTACTACGGATAATTTCTTTAAATTATTTAACATAAGTCAATAATAGAGTTGCAATATGTCTGATAATCAACAACCGCAGTCTCAATTTATTATTAGGACTTTTCCTGTTGGGCCACTGCAGTGTAATTGCTCTGTAATTGGCGACTCATTATCAGGCCGTGCATTAGTGATTGATCCGGGCGGTGATGCAGATCAAATATTGGCCCTAGTTAAAGAGCTTAATTTAACCGTGGTTGCTATTATTCATACCCATGCTCATCTTGATCATATATTGGCCGCTGGAGAGATGAAAAAAGCGACGGGAGCACCTATTTTTCTGCATGAATCTGATCAATTTCTATGGGATATAGTGGAGCAGCAATGTGCCATGTTTGGTGTGCCAACGGTTTCACTTCCAGACCCTGACTATTATCTGCATGATGATCAAGCGTTAGATTGTTGTGGCGGTGTGGCTATTCACACACCGGGTCATACCCCAGGTTCTGTAAGCTTTTGGTTTGAACAATACAAAACATTAATTGCTGGTGATACACTGTTTTTAGGAAGTATTGGGCGTACAGATTTGCCGGGTGGTAATTTTGATCAGATTGTGACCTCAATTAAAGAACGAATCTATAGCCTTGATGAAGAGGCGGTAGTGGTAACTGGGCATGGCCCTAATACAACAATTGGCAGTGAAAAAGTCGCAAACGGCTTTGTACGCGCCTAAGGATCTATTATGAAGCAACAAATTTCAACCATGCTTGAACTTCAAGATAGCATGAATTCAAAAGTTAAAGAGGATTGGCGAGAGCAGGACTTTGAGTGGTATCGCGCTATCTGGATTGAGTGTGCTGAACTTCTTGATCATCACGGCTGGAAATGGTGGAAAAAACAGCAGCCTGATGTCAATCAAATTGCGCTTGAACTCGTTGATATTTGGCACTTTGGTTTAAGCCTTTTGTTGCTTAAAGATCAGTCTCAAGATGCTATTTGCGATTCAGTGATTAAAGCCTTTAATGATGTTGAAGCCTCTGGTGATTTTGCGATTAACCTTGAACAATTTACCGCCAACACCTTAGTTACCAAAGATTTTGATATCGACGGTTTTGTGGGTCTGGTCAAAGGTATTAATATGCAGTTTGATCAGCTTTATATTGCCTATGTGGGTAAAAACGTATTGAACTTTTTTAGACAGGATCACGGTTATCAAGATGGTAGTTACCACAAGCAATGGGGTGGTAAGGAAGATAACGAGCACCTTGTTAACATTGTGGCTAAATTAGATACCGACTTGCCATCGTTTAAAGATGACCTCTATTCAGAAATGAAAGCTGTTTATCAGCAGCTTTGTGCTTAATATGCTAAATAGATAGTAATAGTCCTATCAAAACTGGGTTTTATGGTGCTTTTTTTTTAATCAGCACTATAATATCCAGCCTTTTATAGCCTCATTTAAGATTAACAATTTTTTGGAGATATACTTTGAATTCACCCGTTCGCGTCACCGTTACTGGTGCTGCAGGACAGATTAGTTATTCACTATTATTTCGTATTGCTGCAGGCGAAATGTTAGGCCCTAATCAACCTGTTATTTTACAAATGCTTGAAATTACTCCAGCCCTAGATGCCTTAAAGGGTGTCGCTATGGAACTTGAAGACTGTGCCTTTCCATTAGTTGCAGGTATCCTGTGTACTGATCAAGCTGATATTGCTTTTAAAGATACTGATTACGCATTGCTAGTGGGTGCTCGTCCTCGAGGGCCTGGTATGGAGCGAAAGGACTTGCTGGAAGCTAATGCGGCTATTTTTTCTGCTCAGGGCAAAGCCATTAACGACAATGCAAGCCGCGATATTAAAGTGCTAGTGGTTGGTAATCCAGCAAACACTAATGCGTTGATTACTCAACGTAATGCGCCGGATATTGACCCTCGTCAATTTACTGCGATGACAAGGCTTGACCATAATCGTGCTATGAGTCAGATAGCGGAAAAAGCGGGCAAGACAATTAATGATGTTAAGAATATGACTATTTGGGGCAATCACTCAGCTACTCAGTATCCGGATTTACATCATGCTAAGGTTGACGGGCAGTTAGCAATCGATATGGTTGATCAAGATTGGTACGAGGATGATTTTATTCCTAAGGTACAACAGCGTGGTGCTGCTATTATTAAAGCACGCGGTGCTTCAAGTGCTGCATCGGCAGCGAATGCGGCGATTGCCCATATGCGCACATGGGTTCAGGGTACAGAATCAGACGATTGGGTCAGTATGGGCGTGTATAGTGACGGCAGCTATGGCATTGCTGAGGGACTTATTTACTCTTTCCCTTGCACCTGTGAAGCAGGTGATTGGAAAATTGTCCAAGATCTAGACATTAATGATTTCTCTCGTAGCAAAATGTCCGCTACCGAGCAGGAGCTTACAGAAGAGAAAGAGGGCGTTGCCCATCTTCTTCCGTAACCCTAGTTTCTAATTTATATGTTTTAATAACAGAGGTAACCCAGTGGGATTTGTAAAAGTTGGAACCCAAGCGCCAGCATTCACTCTTTTAGATCAGAGAGGTAGTCGTGTTTCTTTAGCTGATTACGCCGGTGATAAGAATGTGGTTGTCTACTTTTATCCAAAAGCGATGACACCTGGTTGTACTGTTCAGGCCTGCGGTATTCGTGATACCTATGCTGAATTTGGAGCGATTGATACTGTTGTATTAGGTATTAGCCCTGATTCTGTTGATCGATTAGTTAAGTTTGAAGATAAGCAGGAACTGAATTTTAAACTGCTGTCAGATGAGGATCATGCGGTTACGGAATCCTTTGGTGCTTGGGGCCTTAAGAAATTTATGGGTCGCGAGTATATGGGTGTTATGCGCTCTACCTTTGTGATTGATAAACAGAGCAATATTGTCATGGTGATGGAGAAGGTAAAAACAAAAACTCATCATCAAGATCTGTTAGATTGGATTACAAACAATCTTAATTCTTAATATTTTATTTATTTAAAGGACGTTTATTATGTTATTCGCTTCAAATGCTTACGCAGATGCTGCTGCTCAAGCCGAGCCAAGCCCAATGTTTACTTTTATTATGTTTGGTGGTCTTTTTATCTTTATGTATTTCATAATGATTAGACCTCAGCAAAAACGCCAAAAAGAGCACAATAATCTAATTGGTTCCCTATCTAAGGGTGATGAGGTTGTTACGACCAGTGGTATGTTGGGTAAAATTACTAAACTAGAATCAGAGTATTTGATTCTTGAGGTGGGTAATAGTCAAGAGCTTAAGTTTCAAAAGGTAGCTGTTCACGCGGTTTTACCAAAAGGAACAATTAAAGCCATCTAATATTGCCAATATTAGGCTAATCAACCGTCTAATCTTTTTCACTTAATGCCCATATCGTTTTTCGGTATGGGCATTTTGTTATCTCCATCTTCAAATCTGGTACTTAGACTCTGTCTGTGTGCCTTAAAAAAATACTCGATTTCCTGTGGTTAGTGACATAGTATTTAGTTATTGGGCTGGACCTACTGTGTCTTAAAGGCCAAAAATAATAGTACAAAGGGAATGGATATAACTATGTTTGAGCAAATAATTAATGCGGTCAACAGCATTGTCTGGGGTCCAATAATGCTAACCCTCTTACTGGGCACTGGGGTATTTCTTACCATCGGTTTGCGCGGTATGACCATTACCCGTATACCCTATGCTTTTAGGCAATTATTAAAAGGTCGAAAAGGGAGTGGTGAGGGCGAAATAAGCCCGTTCAATGCCTTAATGACAGCGCTCTCATCTACAGTAGGTACGGGTAATATCGCCGGCGTAGCCACTGCAATCGGTATAGGTGGCCCTGGGGCGCTATTTTGGATGTGGTGCACTGCCTTGGTTGGTATGGCAACGAAATATGCTGAAGCTGTGCTAGCGGTTAACTATCGCGAAACAGATGCTGCTGGTAAAAAAGTCGGCGGCCCCATGTATTACATAAAAAATGGCCTCGGTAAACGCTGGAAGCCACTGGCATTTCTATTTGCATTATTTGGTAGCTTGGCAGGTTTTGGTTTGGCCAATACCGTTCAGTCAAATACTGTGTCACAGGTACTGTTAAATAATTTTGATATTCCAACGATGGTCAGTGGTTTTGTGATGGCGTTACTGGTTGCCTTGGTATTACTTGGCGGTATTAAGCGGATTGCTCAGGTTGCCGGAAAATTAGTACCCCTAATGACGGTGATTTATCTATTGTCCACACTTATTATTTTAGCGGTAAATGTATCTGCAATACCTGCGGCACTTGCACTTATTGTTGATAGCGCCTTTAACGGTACAGCGGCAACCGGTGGTTTTGCAGGTGCAACGGTTATGCTTGCATTAAAAATGGGTGTATCTAGAGGTATTTTCTCTAACGAATCAGGTTTGGGTTCAGCGCCGATTGCTCATGCGGCTGCAGAAACCAATAGCCCCGTCAGGCAGGGCACTATTGCCATGTTAGGCACCTTTATTGATACACTGATTATTTGTACCATGACTGGCTTGGTATTGATTGTCTCTGGGGTTTGGAATTCTGAGCTTCAGGGTGCTGCTATGACGCTGATGGTATTTGATGCCACATTGCCATTTGGTGGTAATATATTATCGCTATGCATAGCGTTGTTTGCGTTTACTACTATGCTGGGTTGGAGTTATTACGGTGAGCGTTGTGCCCAATTTTTATTGGGGCCAAAGGTAGTTATGCCATTTAGGATACTCTGGGTCGTTGGCGTGTTTGCTGGCACTCAGATGAGTCTTGGTTTAGTCTGGAAAATGTCTGATGCTTTAAACGGTATGATGGCGATTCCTAATCTATTGGCGCTTTTGCTGCTATCTCCAGTTGTATTCAAGCTAACTAAGCAGTATTTTCAGCAAGAAGATACACGGCCACAAGTGGAACCCAATTAGTTATTATGTCAAAGATATCTCCACCAAAGTTAGTGATCGCTATATCATCAACCGCACTGTTTGATATGCGTGATAGTCATGAGATCTATGAACAGCAGGGTGTTGCTGCCTATGCAGAATATCAACGCCAACATGAAGATGATATTCTCGAGCCTGGTGAGGCATTTCCTTTAGCCTCTAAATTACTGCGTATTAATGAAAAGTTGGGTGGTGAGCCCAAGGTTGAGATTATTCTCCTCTCACGCAACTCGGCTGACACTGGGCTGCGAGTTTTTAACTCTATCGCACATCATGACTTGAAAATTACTAGAGCGGCCTTTTCTGGCGGTGATAGCCCCTATAGATATGTATCTGCATTCGCTTGTCATCTGTTTCTCTCGACCAATGCGGGGGATGTTCGGAATGCCCTAGATAACGGAATGGCAGCAGCAACATTGCTACCGTCCCAAGGGTCTACCAAAGATTCTGATGAATTACGTTTTGCCTTTGATGGAGATGCGGTTTTATTTAGTGATGCTTCGGAGCGGATATTTAAAGAGCAGGGGTTGGATGCATTTACGGAGAATGAAAAAAAATCAGCCCATAAGCCTCTAGACCCCGGCCCATTTAAAAGCTTTTTAGTGGCTCTCCAAGGTCTTCAGGCAGAATTTCCCAGTGGTGAATGCCCCATTCGTACTGCACTGGTTACTGCAAGAGCAGCACCTGCCCACGAACGTGTTGTCAGAACGCTACGTGACTGGAATGTGCGAATTGATGAAAGTTTATTTTTGGGCGGGCTGAGTAAGGGTGATTTCTTAAAATCCTTTGGTGCCGATGTGTTTTTCGATGACCAGCAGGTTCACTGTACATCCGCCAGTGAATATGTAGCTACAGGTCATGTGCCTCATGGGGTAGCTAATGAGACCTCAAATAGCCGTAAAAGCTAGATTTAACTGACAATAAAATTGGTTCCCAATCCTAGTAATATCAACGCTATCAATGTTTGCAGCAAATCACTGGGTATACGTTTAGCTAATTTTGTACCAAAGTGTATGGCTGGCAGTGAGCCTATTAATAGGCTACCTAGCAACACTAAATCTACATTGCCTAAGACAAAGAAATGACCCAACCCAGCAATTAAAGTTAAAGGTACAGCGTGAGCTATATCTGTTCCGATAATTTTTACAGTTTTTAAATAGGGGTATAGCAGCATCAAAACTGCAGCGCCAAATGCGCCGGCCCCGACAGAAGAAAGAGTAACAAAGATACCTAAGAATAATCCCGCAAATACAACAATAATATCGGAATATTTTTTCGGTTTGAGGGTTTTTTGCGGTGCATCTGCACTCAGTCTTCCTCGAAAGATAATAACAATAGAGGTTAAAACAAGCATAATCCCCAAACTGTGTGTCAATATGGATTGATAGTCAGATGAATCGGTAAAAACACGACTTAAAAAGTGGGTGGTCAATAATGAAGCAGGAATACTACCAAGGGCAAGAAGTCCCATGATTCGCCATTCAATGGTCTTTTGACGGGCATGAGTAACCATGCCTCCAGCCTTAGTAAGGGCGGCATATAAAAGGTCTGTACCAATTGCAACATGATAGGGAATGCCAAAAAGGATTAAAAATGGTGTCATCAGCGATCCACCACCAACACCGGTTAATCCAATAGCTAGGCCTACAATGGCACCTGCACAAATAAAATAGAGTAATTCAATCATCAAAAAACAGACTTATTTAGAGTTGCCGCTACTTTAACAATTGGCAAGTATTCAAAGAAAGAATAAAATTATATAGTTTTATAGCTTAAACGAATAACAAATTAAATTTTTTTGTTGATCAGAGGTGTATATAGATGAAATTACAGCAACTACGTTATATATGGGAAGTGGCTAACCATAACTTAAATGTATCGGCTACCGCCGCTAGTCTCTATACATCTCAGCCAGGCGTCAGCAAGCAAATTAGATTGCTTGAAGATGAGTTAGGGGCAGAGATTTTTTCTAGAAGTGGTAAACATCTGACCAAAATAACCCCGTTTGGGAGAGAGATTCTATCGATCGCTGGCAATATCCTTCGCGAAGTGGAGAGTATCAAGCAACTTGCTCAAGAACATAAAAGCCCTAAATCCGGAAGTTTGGATATAGCGACAACCCATACTCAGGCCCGATATGCATTGCCTGATGTAATAGAGAAATTTATTCATAAATACCCACAGGTTGGCCTTCATATGCATCAGGGAACACCGGTGCAAATTTCTGAAAAGGCAGCAGAGGGTACGGTGGATTTTGCTATAGCTACGGAGGCCTTAGAGCTATTCACTGATTTAATTATGATGCCCTGTTATCGATGGAATCGTTGCATCTTAGTCCCCAAAGACCACCCCCTAGCAAAACTTAAACATGTCACACTAGTTGATGTCGCTAAATATTCTATTGTTACCTATGTGTTTGGTTTTACTGGGCGCTCAAAGCTTGATGAAGCATTTGCAGCGGAAGGCTTAGACGCTAATGTTGTATTTACAGCGACTGATGCTGATGTCATTAAAACCTATGTGCGGCTTGGGCTTGGTATAGGTATCGTGGCGCATATGGCATACGATCCTGAAGTAGACACCGATTTAGTCGCGATTGAAGCGGGGCATCTTTTTGATTCTAGTGTTACCAGTATTGGATTTAGAAAGGGCACCTACTTACGCGGATATATGTATGACTTTATTCGGGAGTTTGCACCACATCTCACAAGAGATGTTATTGATACTGTGATGGCTATGCCAAATAAACAGGCTAGGGATGCGTATTTTTCTACCCTAAAGCTACCAACACTTTAATCTATGATGGTCTAAAAGATCTAGCGGCAACAGCCGCTAGATTTTAGCTGCAGATTAACTTTCTGATTGAATATTTACTGCGTGTAAGCCACATTCTTTTTTCGTCGCTTCTTCCCACCACCAGCGACCTTCACGCTCATGTTGCCCTGGTCCTGTTGGGCGGGTGCAGGGCTCACAACCAATGCTGACAAAGCCGCGATCATGAAGTTCATTATAAGGAACTTCAAAAGCTCGTATATAGTCCCAAACTTGTTGAGATGACCAGTTAGATAGGGGGTTAAACTTGGTTAAAACGCTGCCTTCTTTGGCAAAAAATTTATCGTCTTGGATAACCGGTACATTAGCTCTTGTGCCTGGACTTTGATCTTTACGTTGACCGGTAACCCATGCATCTAGGGTTAATAGGTGACGACGTAGAGGCGATATTTTTCTAATACCACAGCATTCCTTGTGATCATCTTTGTAAAAACTAAATAAACCTTTTTCTTTAACTAAAGCTTCAACCTTATCGTTTTCAGGCATGATGATATCGATATCAATATTGTAATGATCGCGCACACGATCGATAAACTTATAGGTTTCTGAATGTAGTCTACCCGTGTCTAGAGAGAACACTTTGATATCAGAGCGAATTTTGTGCGCCATATCGATTAAAACAACATCTTCAGCACCACTAAAAGATACCGCAATATTATTGTGGTTTTCTAATGCATAACGTAATATTTGTTGAGGTGCTTTAGAGGCTAGCTCGCTTTCTATATCTGTAATATTAATTGTATCATTCATAGTTATTGTGGGCTTTAAGTGACTGAAATTTTAATTTCGGAAAATTCTTCCGAAAACGATTTTGGCTTAGAGCAAAATTATATCAAAAACCTCGATCAATCGATAGAACATCTAAGCGTTATGTCGTAGGATCTTAATATAGTTGAATGATTTGCAATGGTTCATTGCAGGTAAAATATATTTTAAGTAGAGTACTCACTTACTTTTTTGAGGATTTGTTGTGGAAATTGCTTGTTTAGATCTTGAAGGTGTATTAGTTCCAGAAATTTGGATAGCGTTTGCCGAAAAAACTGGTATTGAAGAGCTTAAGAAAACAACCAGAGATGAACCGGATTATGATGTGCTAATGCAGTATCGTCTAGATCTTTTACGTCAACATAAACTGGGTTTAAATGAAATCCAAGAGGTTATTGCAACCTTATCACCTCTAGAGGGTGCGGCTGATTTTGTAAACTGGCTACGCGAGCGCTTCCAAGTGGTGATTCTTTCAGATACGTTTTACGAATTTGCCAGCCCATTGATGAAACAGTTGGGCTATCCGACACTGTTGTGCCATAAGCTAGAAACTGACGATAGTGGCAATGTCGTGAATTACCGACTTCGTCAAGCGAACCCAAAGCGTCAGGCTATTGTTGGTTTCAAAAGTATGTACTACAGAACCATTGCAGCAGGTGACTCATATAACGATACCACTATGTTGGCAGAGGCTGATGCGGGTATTTTATTCCATGCACCTGACAATGTGATTAATGAGTTTCCGCAGTTTCCAGCGGTTCAGACATTTGCTGACCTAAAGCGAGAATTTATTCGTGCCAGCAATCGCGCTCTCACTCTATAACTATGTTTTTTCCGGCCTAATCTAATGCAAAATAATAGTTCCAGTGCTGATCGAATACGTGAGAAAAAGAAACTTTTTCTGGCGCGAGAGCAGAGAATTATCGACGCTGCCATAGAGCTATTTTTAGAAGAAAGCATTGATCGTATAACGGTATCTAAAATCGCCGGTCGTGCGGCGATCGGCAAGGGGACTGTGTATAAGCATTTTCTCACTAAAAACGAAATTTTGATCAGAATAATTTTGGACTATGAGCGCAATATTACCAAAAGCTTAACAGAGGGTATTAATCGCGCCGAAGCGGGTGATTCTGGTGCTGCTGCAAAGTCTTATTTTCAAGCTCGATTAGAAAATCCAAAACTCGATAGGCTTGTTGAGCAGCTAGAAGATCGATTGATTGAATCTGATGATGTTGCTTGTCAAGTTGAAGAGTTATACCAGCTTCGTCGATCCAATGAGGATGCACTCACAGGTTTAACTAGCAAGTTGATTGATCGCGGTGTCCTTGAAGATGTCCCCCCCCATTTTCATTATCTCGCGTGCTGGGCTCTGGCTCAGGGTGCTGTTGAGCTATGCTTTAATAAAACGTGGAATTACAGAACCGATACTACAGAGCTAATGGAGTTTATTGCCAATATTGGCGTTACTATGGGCAACCAAGGTCAATATCACGCTGATGACGGTTCCTCAAGTAAAAAAAGTAAATCCAAGTGAGGCCCTTGATCAGCTTAGAACAATTATTTGCTGATCTCATTAAAAAAACCAGTCAGCATTCGGGGAAATTACCTCCAGTTCATCTATGGCACCCTGAAAAATCGGGCGATATGGACCTACGTATCGATAGAGAGGGTAGGTGGCTTCATGAATCAAGTGAAATTAAAAAGCCGGCAATAGTTAAGCTTTTTTCCTCAATATTAAAGGTTGAAGAAGGCAATTATTATTTAGTGACTCCCAATGAAAAATGGCAAATTCAGGTAGATATTGCCCCGTTTTATATCATTGAAACCAAGCGAATCTCTAGAGATGGCATTCAAGTCATTTCGTTGTCCACAGCTACGGATGATCAAATTTTGCTAGGTAAGGATCACCCTTTAATTATGCGTAAAACTGAGGGTGTCGCACTTCCTATGGTAACTGTTAGACATAATCTCAATGCTTTAGTAAGCCGCACGGTTTATTATCAGCTTGTAGATTGGGGTCGTGAACAACCCCTAGCCAACGGCAAAAGCGAATTGATCCTTGATAGCTTGGGTTGTCAGTTTTCACTGGGTGATTTTCAAGCGTAGTCATTAGCTACATATTGGGGTAATTTGGTCCGCCCGCACCCTCAGGGGACACCCAGTTTATATTTTGGCTGGGTTCTTTGATATCACAGGTTTTACAGTGAACACAGTTTTGTGCATTAATTTGAAATTTTGAACTACTGTCTGAATCAGCAACCACTTCATATACGCCAGCAGGGCAATAGCGCTGTGCTGCTTCGTTATAAACTGGCAAGTTGTTGTTAATAGGTAAATCAGGATCCTTAAGTTGTAGATGACAGGGCTGATCCTCTTCGTGATTGGTGTTGGATAAAAATACCGACGAAGGCTTATCAAAGCTCAATATACCATCATATTTTGGATAGATGATGGTGTTGCATTCATCTGCAGTTTGCATGGTTTCATGGTCAGCTACGGTATCGCTTAGGGTCCAGGGTAGTAGTCCATTAAAGATATTGATATCAACAAACGCATAGGCTGATCCTAACAGATAACCAAATTTATGTTGGGCTGGGCCAAAGTTTCTTTGCTGGTGTAATTCTTTATAGGCCCATGATTTTTCGTAATTTTCAGAAAATTCGGCAATTTCTGTAAGTGCTTGTTTATTGGCGAGTGCCTTAGCCACTGATTCAGCAGCAACCATACCTGATTTCATTGCCGTATGACTGCCTTTAATTTTGGCAAAATTTAAGGTCCCAGCATCATCGCCAATCAATAGGCCGCCCGGAAACGACATTTTCGGTTGAGACTGAAGTCCACCCTTTGTAATAGCTCTAGCACCATAGGTAACACGTTCTCCGCCTGCTAAATGTTTTTTGATTGTAGGATGGTGCTTATAGCGTTGAAATTCATCATAGGGGCTAAGGTGTGGGTTACTGTAGGAGAGGTTGGTAATAAGGCCAACGGCTACCTGATTGTCTTCTAAGTGATAAAGAAAACCGCCACCTAGAGTATGGCTTTCATTGAGAGGCCATCCAGCGGTGTGGACAACGAGCCCTGATTGATGTTGTTCAGCCGGTATTTTCCATAATTCTTTTATACCAATACCGTAATGCTGTGGGTCTTTACCCTTATCAAGATTATATTTTGCAATCAGTTGCTTGCCCAAATGACCGCGACAGCCCTCTGCGAATAGGGTGTATTTTGCATGTAATTCCATGCCTTGCATGTAAGTATCTTTCTTATCGCCTGAACGACTTAAGCCCATATCGCCAGTGGCTATACCGTATACTTGGTTTTCTTGGTTATATAAAATTTCAGCAGCAGAGAAGCCAGGAAAAATATCTACACCCAAATTTTCCGCCTGTGTAGCAAGCCAGCGACAAAATTTACCGAGACTAATAATGTAGTTACCATGATTTTTCATGGTTTTAGGGGCAAATATAGCGGGCACTTTGATCTGTTTATGGCTGTTGGTTAAAAGCATAATATGATCGTCAGTTACCTCGGTTGTAACAGGGGCTGACTTTGATCGCCAATCGGGTATAAGTTCATTGAGAGCAGTGGGCTCAAAAACGGCCCCAGATAAAATATGCGCCCCAACGTCAGAGCCTTTTTCGACCACGCATACAGAATATTCAGGATTTAACTGCTTGAGTCTACAGGCAGCAGAAAGGCCGGCGGGGCCAGCACCCACAATTACCACATCGTATTCCATCGATTCACGAGTCAAAGTTATGCCCCTTGTTATGATTCAGGTCTATTAAATACTTTTTAGCACATGCCTACAATGTATAAAATTACCCACAATTGCCACCTTTGAGTGCTTTATTAATGTGACTGATGGGTCGCAATGAAGCCGCTAGTTGTTTGATTTATAGCCAATCCTTGTGCAAACTAAACTTACATAAAAGCCTATTGGTTGATTTTTTAGGAAGGCTGTCGTGAAGATATTTAAAATGGAGTTCTAATGAAAGTATTAGTGGCGATCAAGAGAGTGGTTGATTACAACGTAAAGGTGCGAGCCAACGCAGATCATTCTGATGTTGACCTGGCAAATGTAAAAATGTCTATGAATCCTTTTTGTGAGATCGCAGTTGAAGAAGCTGTTCGGCTAAAAGAAAAAGGGTTAGTCAGTGAAATAATTACCGTTACTATTGGTAGCGCACAGGCGCAAGAGCAGCTTCGTACATCACTCGCTCTTGGGGCGGATCGGTCTATTTTAGTCGAAACAGAGCAAAGCATAGAGCCGCTAGCGGTGGCTAAGTGTCTTAAGGCGGTGTGTGATAACGAGAACCCCGATCTTATCTTAATGGGCAAGCAAGCAATTGACGGTGATAACAATCAAACGGGTCAAATGTTGGCCAGTTTACTGGGTTGTGCGCAGGGGACCTTTGCGTCTGAGGTGGCTGTTGAAGACGGCAAGATAGCCGTTACTCGCGAAATTGATGGCGGTCTTCAAACACTTAAATTGGCCTTGCCCGCCGTTGTAACTACTGATTTGCGTCTTAATGAGCCTCGTTATGCCTCTTTACCCAATATAATGAAATCAAAGCAAAAGCCTCTAGCTACAGTTACCGCTAAGGAGCTGGGCGTTGATGTAGCGGCTAGGACTGTGCTTCTTGGTGTAGAGCCTCCAGCTCAGCGTCAGGCGGGGATAATGGTTAATGATGTGGCCCAGTTAGTGGATAAGCTAAAAAATGAAGCAAAGGTGATCTCATGAGTATTCTAGTTGTCGCTGAGCATAATAATCAGCAATTGAATCCAACCACCCTCAGCGCGCTGTCAGCCGCATTCCAGCTAGGGGAGACCGTTGACTTTCTCATTGCTGGGAATGACTGTCAGTCGGTGGTAGCTCAAGCATCAAAGATCCCTAATGTGAATAAGGTGCTTATTGCAGATAATGAAGTTTATGCGCATTTTCTTGCGGAAAATATGGCGCCTTTAATTGCAGATATAGCTCAGGGCTATACCCATATTCTAGCGACAGCAACGACTACGGCTAAAAATATTATGCCTCGAGTGGCTGCGTTGCTCGATGTTCAGGCAATGTCAGATATTTGTGCGGTAGTTAGTGAAGATACCTTTAAGCGTCCAATTTATGCCGGTAATTTAATCGCCACCGTCCAATCTATGGATGCTATTAAAGTAATTACAGTTCGCGGTACAGCCTTTGATGCGCCTGTAGAAGAGGGCGGATCTGCCAGTATTGAGGCACTCGATCAGACTCATGATATGGCAGTCTCCAGTTTTATTGATGAGCAGCTGGCGCAATCGGATCGTCCAGAATTAACCGCAGCCAATATCATTATTTCTGGTGGTCGCGGCATGGCTAGTGGCGATAACTTTGATTTGCTTTACAGGATAGCCGATAAACTCGGTGCAGCGGTTGGTGCATCCAGAGCGGCGGTAGATGCTGATTTTGTTCCCAATGATATGCAGGTAGGACAAACCGGTAAAATTGTTGCTCCAGACCTGTATATTGCGGTGGGTATTTCTGGTGCAATTCAGCATTTGGCAGGGATGAAAGACAGTAAAGTCATTGTTGCTATCAATAAGGATGAAGATGCACCCATTTTCTCTGTTGCAGATTATGGGTTGGTCGCAGATTTATTTACCGCTCTACCTGAGTTAGAGTCTAAGCTCTCCTGAAAACCTTATGCTGCTAATTATTAGCACTACAGCAGTAAATCAATCCAAATAGGGCAGTGGTCTGAGGGCTTTTCATGGCCTCTTGCTTCGAGATCGATTCCTGTATCAGTGCGCAGCGCCATGGCGGCGGGCGAGGCGAGTAAGAGGTCTATTCTAAGCCCTCTTTTAGGCTCCTGATCAAATCCTTTACTGCGATAGTCAAACCAGCTATAGGTTTCATTTTCAGGGTTATCTGCCCTATAGCTATCTATAAGACCCCAGTTTAGAAGAGCTTGAAGCCATTCTCTTTCCTCTGGCAGAAAGGCACTTTTTCCAGTTTTAAGCCAGCGTTTAGCATTTTCCGGTTTAATGCCCACATCAGCATCTTTATGGGCCACATTCATATCACCCATGACAACCACCGCATCATCTGCACTAAAGTTGGTATCTAGATACTCTAAAAGATCAGCGTAGAATTTTTGCTTTGCAGGAAATTTGGTAGGATGAGCACGACCTTCGCCCTGTGGGAAATAACAATTGATAAGATGAAGTATGTGACCATTGACGTCAAATTGAGCGTGGATCATTCGACGTTGACTATCTTCAGAGTCGGTTGGAAAGCCGCACTGAATATTTGATGGGGTAATTTTGGTTAAAAATGCAACGCCATAGTGGCCTTTTTGACCGTGAATGCTGGCCTTATATCCTAGTGCTTCTATATCAGAAAATGGAAATTCTTCATTTGAAACCTTGGTTTCCTGAAGGCCAATAATATCTGGCTGATGCTGGTTTATAATCGTATTTAATTGATTAAGTCTAGCCCGCAACCCATTGACATTAAAAGATATTAATTTTATATTTTGACTCATAATTATTCGAATTAGTGATTGATATGACCGACCATTTTGGCTTTTTTCGATACAGTATTTTTAGTGGTTAACAATCTAATTTGATCGCTGAGTATAAAGCCCGTTTCATGGAGTATAGGGTCACTCTCCGTTATAGGGGCATCGTCTTCTTTTTGTTCATCCTGCGCTGCCTCCCAAGCCTTAATATTCAGGTAAGGTCTAAGCTTTTGATCAACTCGACGTTTGTTTTCTATAGCGAGCAGAGATTCATCTAAGCTGCTATCGCGCTTTCTGCGTTGCTTTAGGTTCAGGTTGGTTCGTGTTTCTTCTCGCCATTCTTGAGTGAGAGCAAGTTGGTCAGCCATGCTAGAGAAATTGGCATCAGCGTAAGCACGTTTTTTATGGGCACTGGTCAAAGGCGCAATAATCTTACTAAGTTGATCTGAATGCTGGTGAGGCACAGGATGAATTTGATCCCATGGAAGGGCACTTTCTAAGTGACTTTCACCAATTTCATCAAAGTTAAACATTGAAGGGTAAGCGATATCAGGAATAATGCCGCGGTGCTGTGTGCTTCCACCAGAAACGCGGTAAAACTTTGATACAGTCAGCTTCAATAGGCCGTTACTTAGGTCAGTCATGGTTTGAACTGTTCCCTTGCCATAGCTTTGACTGCCAACAATTAGGCCGCGACCATAGTCTTGAATTGCGCCTGCAAAAATCTCGGAGGCAGAGGCGCTAAGACGATTGATAAGTACCATCATCGGCCCATCATAATAAGCCTCAGACGTTGCGCGTTGATTGCGATAGATTTTTTTATTGGCGTCGCGAATCTGAACGACTGGGCCATAATCGATAAATAGATCGGTGAGGGCAGTGGCCTCATACAATGAGCCACCACCATTATTTCTAAGGTCCAGCACCACACCGTCAACGGCTTGTTGTTTAAGTTCTTCTAACAGCTTGCGAACATCGCGCGAGGTACTTTTGTAGTTAGGATCACGTTTTCTATAGGCTTCAAAGTCCATATAGAATGTTGGGATCTCAATAACCCCGATTTTGTATTTTTCGCCTGCATTCTCAATATTGATAATCTTACTTTGAGCGGACTTTTCTTCGAGTTTAACCGTGTCTCTTACAATTGAGATGATGTTCTCACTACTGCCACCTGAATCGATTTGCAGGCGCACTACAGAGCCTTTTTCACCGCGAATAAGATCAACCACATCATCGATCCGCCAGCCAATAACATCGACAATCTGTTCATCACCTTGCCCAACACCGATAATTTTATCTTTGGGCTTTAAAATGCCCTGTATATCCGCTGGGCCTCCGGTAATCACATCAACTACTTCGGTGTATTCATCATCGGTAGTGAGCTGTGCGCCAATTCCTTCAAGGGATAGTGACATATTGATTTGGAAATTCTCTGAAGATCGCGGCGTAAAGTAGGATGAGTGTGGATCGTAGAGTGATGCAAAAGCATTCACATATTGCTGAAAGACATCCTTGCTGTTGCGCTGCGTGTAGCGATTTAACAGAGCCTTATAGCGCTTAATAAGGAGTTTGCGAGCCTCCGGTTGCTCTTTACCGCCAAGTATTAGGCGGATCATTGAGTCTTTCATAGCTCTGCGCCAAAAATCATCTGCCTGTTTAGAATCCTTAAACCATTCGCGATCATCCGCATCTAAGAAAATCTCTTCGTTAAGCGTGAAATCGAATTGATGCTTCTTGTTTTCTAATAACTCAATGTTATTTTGTAAGCGCTGGGTGGCTCTTTCACGTAGGCGGTTAAAGATATAAAACCCGGCAGTGACATCCCCGCGCTTAGCTAAGTCATCTAGTTTGTATTGCCATTTCTGAAATTCTGTTATGTCTGAGGCTAAGAAAAAGCGCTTGGGTGAATCCAATCTATCTATATAGGTGTTGAGGTAGGTCTGCGATAGCTGATCATCAATGGCCTGCGAGGAATAATGCGTTGTAGCTAGCTGTGTAACTATTTCTCGAAACAGCTTTGTATGGTGTGATTCTGGCGTAATATCAGAAAGCTCTTGTGCATTGGAAGATACAAGAGTAACAAGGAGGGCGGATATAAATACTGTCAGAAGGGTTAGCTGGCGCATGATTTCCTTTTTAATGCGATTGCTTCATATTGATTATACGTAATAAAACTATGATTGATAACAATCTAGTGACGATATTTACATCACAGGTTAATTTATTGCTTAGCATAATATTTTCGATACTGTATTTAACAACGAGCTACAGGTTTTATGGATTGTTTATTGTTAGCTTGAAAGGGTTGAATGCAGGCTATCTTATTATTTCCTCTAATCTCAATTAGTGGACATAGCTAGACATTAGATATAAGGCTTGATACAGTACAACAACGCTAGAATGCTGAATTCAGTATAGTTTTAACATTTATTAATGTGAGCTGTGTTATGTCCAAATTTAAAGCGACCCCTTTATTTGATGCCCATAAAACATTTGTACGTCTGCCTATGGGTATGGCAATGCTTAATGACTATCCAGATTCTAAATTATTTATTGATGAGCTTATTAAGCATAATGCTGAAGTCAGTCAGGACTTTTTGCATACTCAGGCATTCCTAAAAAGCTACAGTCGTAAAAGTGAGGCTACCTATCGTAGCTATCGCAATGAAGTTGAGCGTCTTTTGTTATGGTCATGGACAGTTGCCGATAAAACCGTAATTCAGCTGAAGCGCCCTGAATTAGAGGCTTTTTTTGACTTTGTACACAGTCCGCCATCCACTTGGGTTGGTGAATCGGTACAGGATCGCTTTAGAATAATCGGCGGAGAATGGCGTCAAAATGAGAATTGGCGGCCATTTGTCGCCAAAATTAGCAAAGAAGACCGAAAAAAAGCACTAGCAGGGGGTTTGGATGTAAAGCCCGATACTAAGGGGCATACGCTATCTGGAGAGGCTATAAAGATATGTTTTTCAGCTATTTCCTGCTTTTATGACTATTTAGCCGATGAGGGTTATGCATTTGGCAACCCTATTCCGGCTATTCGCAAGCAATCGCCTTATTTAATTAAGGGCGCCACACAAAAAAATATAAAACGATTATCTGACCTTCAGTGGGACTATGTCTTAAGCTGTGCTGAAGAAAAAGCCAACAGCGACACTACCTATGAGCGTATGTTATTTGTTGTCGCGCTTATTAAGACGCTGTATTTACGTGTCTCTGAGCTATCCGATAGACCTAATTGGCAGCCCATATGGCAACATTTTTGGCAGGATTCGGACGGTAACCATTGGTTAAAGGTTCTAGGTAAGGGTAATAAGCTACGTGATATATCGGTGCCTAGCGCCCTATTTCCTTTTATAAAACGCTACCAAGCCTATAGATCTGAGTTGAATAGCAACTTTAATAGTAATACACCATTAGTGGTTAAAAATCGCGGTACTGGTGGTATGAGCTCTAGGCAGTTACGACGTATTGTGCAAGAGGCATTTGATATGGCTTACGATAAGATGCTTGCTGAAGGGTTTTCTGAAGAGGCTAAAGCCCTCAGGGAGGCAACAACGCACTGGTTGCGACATACTGGTGCCTCGCAGGATATCGCTACCCGACCTTTAAAGCATATGGCGGACGATTTAGGGCATGCCAGCATGGGAACTACAGATCAAGTCTATATTCAATCTGATATGAAAGAGCGTGCCAGAACGGGTAAAAATAGAGAAGTATAAATTTTAAAACAATGATTTAATTCTTAAACATAATAATTTACATTAAGTTTAAGAATATGCCTTAAAGCTTTATTTGAGCTCGCAGAGAAAGTGCAGATCCTGAATTTCCGTTATCAATGCCGGATGCATCGGTATCAATGGCATTAAGCATAAATTTAATTCGTTTGCTGAGATAGTAGTTAACACCTAGAACAGTGCTAACGATCTCTATATCCGTGTTTTTGTTTGCACTTCCAATATGAACAGACTGCAGGGTTCCTTTTCTCAGGATCAGCTCCCATGCGCCTGCAGAGGATGAAGGCTTAACGCTCGTAAACCGCCCTTTTTTATAGGCTCGGTGATCGTCGGTTAAAAAATAGGATAGCTGGCTATAATAGCCTTCATAGGTTGCATTTTCTAAAGCTTCTGATGCATTGATCTGTAGCCGTTGATATTCACCTTGCAGCGACAAAGGGCCCCTGCCCCATGCTATTTCAACGCCAGATTTCTCAACAGTGTCGGCAGCTATATTCTTGGTATCTACAAGGTTTACTGCGCTATCAACGCCGCCATTGGTTTTAAGTTCATATTCAGCGCCCTGTAAATCCCTTTTTGAATACGCCACTCCAATATGATTGTAGCTAGCAATAGTATTTACAGGGCTAAATGTGGCTCTGGCGGTATAGGCCTTGTCACCATCAGCCTTTACTTTGCCATTTTGTTCTACGTTGTAGGCGCCTACACTCCAGGTATATTGACTGGTGTAATTAGAAAGATTGATGCCTTTGCTTCTGCCTAGGGCGAAGACTGCAAGGGCTCTTTCAGTCAGTAGGGTATTTGCAGAACTGGTTAAATTTTCAAGGCCAAAAGGTTCTTTTGACTGCCCTATTTTAATGTCGGCAACATCAAATCCTTTGTATCGAATGTAAAGATCTTTTATCTCGTAGCTATCATCACCTTCATTAAGGGCAACCTGTAGTTTGCTAGACCAGTTTTTGGCGATGGGTAGCTTTAGCGATAGTCTTGCTCTACGTAGCTGTGAGTCGTATGTGTAGCCATCTTGTTGATCTTCGCGATAAATGCCATCAAAACGGTTTGAATCAAGGTTTAATCTAAGCCCAGCATCAAGCTCTTGAAAAAAAGTATTGTCTAAAATATTTGACTGGACTTTGACCTTATCAATATCAAGTGCCGATACAGAGAGCGCAACAAAGCAATTTACAAGCGTTACCGTTAACAAGGCAACCTGCTTCGTGTTAAGCACTTTGTTCAGCCTCAGTTGTAGGCAGGCTTTGATTATTAGTTACTGGTTTAACGCCCTTTTTTATTTCGCTGTGAGATACCTTTAGGTTAGCTATATCATTAAGGAAATCGATATTAGTGATTTCAATGTTTTTTACATCTAAACCAGTACGTTCAGTAATATCTGCAACTAAAATATGATAATTTTCAGGACGAATATTGTGGATGTTTTCGTAACGAATATTTTTTTCAAAAACTCTTGGCGCAAACAGACTAGTCTCTCCAATGGCAACAATAAGGCATAAAAGACCGTTAACAAATACAGCGCTTGCCGGATTTAATGGCCCTACCCCATTGAGTAGTGAGATAACGATAACTAAGAAAAGATAAGTCATGTCTCGGATAGAAATTGATTCTGTTCTATAGCGCAACATTGCAAATATGGCAAAAAGACCAAAGGCAAAGCCCATAGAGATTTCAACGCCCTGTAACAGATGCGTCAGTAAAAAGACGCCCGTGCCGAACATAAAAAAGCCAAACAAGGAATTTCTTTTAGGCGAATGACGAAAGAAAATACCACGTAATAATACCCCCAGAAATAAGGTATTGATAAACAGTAACGGAAAAAATTGACTACTAAATGGTTCAAAAATGTCATTCATTCATTATGCTCCCTTCTTAAGTTTCATCAAATTCATCTTAAAGCGGTTAGATTTGATGTGTTTATTATTAGTCAGTGATTGACCCATGCAGTATTTGCTAAAGCCTATAGGTCTTACACTTATTTCGCGCATTAAACGGTAAAATGGTGATTGTCTATCTAATTTTTCTTGTTTTAACTCAGCTATATAAAAGTCTGAGAGTGTATAGTTATCTTGAGGTTTAGCCTGTTTAAGCTTACTCGCGAAGTTAATATTTAAATCAAGCGTTAATCGTTCTTTTCGAGCGTCGTTTGCTAGGCTAATTCTTCTATAAGAGCAAGCTTGAGACGGAATCAACTTACTTGATACATCAATCCCATTATCCTGCAGAAAGGCATAGTTGTCAGAAAGTGCCCTATTGGCGTCTTTATCGGCCAAGCAGCGGTTTTTAATGGTACGCCCTTTATTGTTTTTAAATTTAACCTCTAAATAACTTGTTCCTACATCAGCATAGTGCCTATGCCTTACCTTGTGGCGGTTCAGCTTGCGGTTATGATGGTTGTTGTAAAAATGAAGCTCAGTGTTATCAAAATATATATTGTCGTATTGAAAAATCGAAATGCCATTAATCATCAATAAAGAATAGGAAGAATTACAAGCGTTTAAAACCTGAATCAGTGAGCTGACAGGAAGCAAAAACTTGCTGTCTACGCGATTCATTAACGAGGAATTAGCTAAGCCGGAAAGATCATGCGTAGAAAAGCTTTTAATTGTCTGGTCTAGCTGATTATCTATTTCTGGTAATAAGACTGTTTTATCAAATTCATACAACATTTTTTATCCCAACGACCCTCACTAGGAAATAAAAGTCTTAGGATGCAAGCAATGTGCACCAAGCAGACTTTAAATGAGTTCATTTGCGACAACCTGAACTACTGAGAGGGGCTTTATAGTTATTAACACCAAAACGCAGGGTCATGTCTGTAGAGAGAATTCGTAAACGCAGTGTCACGGTGTTCTTTTATTTATCACCACAGGTTATCGATTTTCGCCGTTGATTGCAATGCTTTTTGTAAGCGTAAGCTAGTTTATGGCGAGCTTTACTGATCTGATTTCCTTAGTCTTTCAGTTAAATTTCGAATAAATACTCGATATAACTTGAGCTTTTATTCGAAAAATAGTTTACTGGTATTATCTAGGCCAACAATGGAGACTATTCGTATGGTTAAGCAATTAAGCCCAAGAAATGAACCGGTACAAAACAGGGCTAGAAAACAGCGCGATAAGATTCTAAAGGTTACCTCTGAGCTGCTAAAGACGGTGGGTCTAGATGATTTGACAACGATTCTGGTGGCCAAGAAGGTTGGGATATCTATTGGCACTCTCTACCACTACTTTCCAAACAAGCATGCGATTCTTTACGCGTTATCAGAGCTTTGGATAGAGAAAATTAAGCTGACGCTAAGTGATATAGAGTCAGAAAATATAGAGCAGATGCCGCTAAAACCTTTTGTTAATCTGATGGTGGAGCGACTTTCGACGATTTATAAGGATTCTTCTTCTGTGCTTCCGCTTGTTGCTGCAATGAGCTCAACGCCAGAACTGAAAAAGACTCATGATAAATACCTTTCAAGTGTTTATGGCGGCTTAGTTAGCCTGTTTTTAAGGCTGTCGATATCATTGAGTAGTAGCGATGCAACTCATTTAGCCCGTTTTTATTGGCAGATTTGTCATTCGATACTGTCAGATATCAACAATGCTGATATGGATGGGGATCAATCAGTGTCCGATTTGAAGTTCTTACTCTTTTCTCTACTTGAGCGAGCTAAGGCAAACTTCTAATATTCTACACTAATAGTATTTTATAACCTATTGATATAGATATTATTTTAATGTTACAAATTCTTCAGCAGTTGAGGGGTGAATACCTATTGTTGAATCAAAGTGTGATTTTTTAGCGCCTGCCTTAATCGCTATAGCAATGCCCTGAATAATTTCTGCGGCATGATGACCTACCATGTGACAACCAAGTACCCTATCACTGGTGTTATCAACAATCATTTTGATAAATGTTTTATCACTCCCCTTCCCTAAGGTCTCAAACATGGGTTTAAAATCTGATCGATAGACGGAAATATTGTCATATTGTTGTGACGCCTGTTCTTCAGTTAAACCTACAGTGGCCAATTCTGGCTGACTAAAGACGGCTGTTGGGATATTTGTGTAATCCATTATATGCACAGCGTCAGCGTATAGATGATTAATGAGTACCATCGCCTCCTTAATGGCTACTGGGGTTAGCTGAACACGATCTATTACATCACCAATGGCATAAATACTGGGTTCATTGGTACAGTAATGCTGGTCGACAATAATTGCATTGTTATTGTTTAATTTAATGGCAGTATTGTCTAGCCCAAGGTCGCGGGTATTAGCCTTTCTACCTGTGGCATATAGCACCATTTCCGTTGTGATTGATTGTCCGTTATTGAGGTTAACAGTGAGATATTGCTCGTTTTTCTCAATGGAAGTGACATTAGTGTTAAGCGCTATACTTATGCCTTTATTTATCATCCCGTCTTTAATCTTTTGAGTGCAATCCCTATCAAACGATTTTAATAGCTGGTTTCCTCGGTAAATTAGCTGTGTTTCTACACCGAGACCATTCAGAATGCCGGCAAATTCAACGGCAATATATCCTCCGCCAACAATCACTGCTTGCTTCGGCAGTTTGGGTAAATTAAACATATCATTCGATGTGATCGCTAAATCTTTACCAGGAATCTCTGGTATGTACGGCCATCCACCGGTTGCAATTAGTATTTTTTCTGCCCTGTATTGCTTGCCGTTAATAGACACAAGCTGAGGACCCTCTATTTTAGCTCTGCCGCGAAAAACCATGGCGCCACTATCATCTAATAGATTCTGATAAATCCCGTTTAAACGCCTTATTTCAGCGGTTTTATTGTCTCTTAGCCTGTCCCAATCAAAGGTAGCTGATTGATATTGATTCCACCCATAGCCCTCACTAGCGTGAAACAATTCTGGAAACTGTGACGCATAGACAAAAAGCTTTTTGGGCACACAGCCAACATTGACACAGGTACCTCCAAGATCAGAAACCTCAGCGATAGCAACGCGCTTACCGATTGATGCGGTCATGCGTGCGGTACGAACCCCGCCGGATCCGGCGCCTATAACAAATAGATCAAAGTCGAACTGGTCACTCATGGTTGTCGACAGCATCCTGATTAAACCAGGCGAGCTTATTATGTAGGCTGACCACAGTGCCGACAATAATCAATGTAGGTGCTTTGGCATCTGCTGCGCGCACAATATCGGGCAATGTTTCTAAATTTCCGGTAAATACGCGCTGATGTTCAGAGGTGCCCTTTTCAATCAGGGCTATTGGTGTGGTTGCATCTAGGCCGTGGTCTTGCAGTTGCTGACAAATGGCCTCTAATCCATTGAGTCCCATATAGAACACAAGGGTTTGATTGGGCTGTATCAGTTCTGGCCAGTTGAGATCTAGCTTGCCAGAGCGATGGTGGCCGGCAATAAAGCGCACCGACTGTGCATGATCTCGATGTGTCAGTGGTATCCCCGCATAACTGGCACAGCCTGAAGCGGCGGTAATGCCGGGGACTACTTGGAAGGGAATACCCTGTTCGGCTAGCATCTCTAGTTCTTCGCCACCGCGTCCAAAAATAAACGGGTCGCCCCCTTTTAAGCGCACTACTCTGTAGCCTTTTAAGGCGTAATCCACCAGTTTTTGATTGATATTGTCCTGTGTTACAGAATGGTCACCCGCGGTTTTACCCACATAGATACGCGTGGCATCGCGACGCACAAGATTCAGTACTGGCTTGGATACCAGCCGATCGTAAAGCACTATATCTGCCTGTTGCATTAGGCGCAGCGCTTTAAAGGTCAGCAAATCGGGATCGCTGGGGCCACCACCGATTAGGTAGACTTCACCGGTTTTAAATTCAGTGCTGGTATCGAGCTTATCTTGTAAAAGTCGCTCTGCCGTTTGTATATTGTTGTTATAGGCCTGTTCGGCAATCGGTCCATTAAACACGTCTTCCCAGAATGCCTTGCGATCCGCTCCATTAGAAAATTTTGCTTTGACTTTTTCTCTAAATCTACCTGCTAATGCCGCCAACTTACTCATACCAGCCGGGAATAGGCTTTCTAACTGGGTTCTAATTAGGCGCACTAAAACAGGCGCATCACCACCGCTGGAGATGGCGATTTGAATCGGTGAACGATCGACGATGGAGGGAAAAATAACCGTTGAATATCCGGGATCATCGACTACATTTGCCAGCATATTAGCCGCTTGCGCATGCTGGGATACCTCTCGGTTTATTTGGGCGTCGTTAGTGGCAGCAATAACCAATACCGTATCTGGCTGTGCGTGGATATGCTGCTGCTGATAAGGGGCTCGGATAAGTTCGAGATTGCCAATACCCTGCTGTTTATCAACTGCATCCATCTCTAATAGATCGGAGCAAAAGTCACGGGCAACAATGGTTATTATTGCCCCTGCTTCTTGTACCAAGCGCACCTTGCGCAGTGCTATTTCGCCGCCGCCAATGACCAGTACGCGACGATTGTTTAAATTATGAAAAAGCGGCAAATAATCCATCAGTTAATCAGGGTCTTCCCGCCCATCAATGGTTGTAGGATTTCTGGAATGGCGATAGAACCATCGGCTTGCTGGTAGTTTTCCATTACCGCAATCAGGGTGCGCCCAACAGCCAAACCCGAGCCATTAATGGTATGTAGAAATTCGGTTTTACCCTCGGAGTTTCTAAAGCGCGCTTTCATTCTACGCGCCTGAAAATCAGTGAAATTACTACATGAGGATATTTCTCTATAGGTATTTTGCGATGGAAGCCAGACTTCAATATCGTAGGTTTTAGCCGACGAAAATCCCAAATCGCCACCGCACAACACTACTGTGCGATAGGGCAACCCCAGTTTTTGTAAAATTGCTTCAGCATGCCCAGTAAGGGTTTCATGAGCTTGGCTGGACTGATCTGGGTGGACAAACTGAACCATTTCAACTTTTTCAAATTGGTGTTGGCGAATCATACCGCGTGTATCGCGCCCAGAACTACCGGCTTCACTGCGAAAACAGGGCGTATGTGACACATATTTGATTGGCAGATGGTCGACAATTTCATTCCGATGAATATTAGTGACAGGGACTTCTGCCGTGGGGATCAGATAGTAATTACGTTCATCGTCTAATTTGAATAGGTCCTCTTCATATTTGGGCAACTGTCCAGTGCCAAATAACGAATCAGAATTAACAATATAAGGAACATAGACCTCTTGATAGCCATGCTCTTCAGTATG
>JAQWMF010000053.1 GCA_029246925.1 Porticoccaceae bacterium | reverse complement strand
CAAATTATCAATGCTGTAAATGAGTCAATTGATACTACTAGCTGTCAGGGTAAGGGTGACTGTCAGGGTGGTGATATCTGTTTAACCCATAGTCTATGGCAGGATTTGAGTACCCAGATACATGAATTTTTGAATGGTATTTCGCTAGCGGATTTGGTGGCTAAGCATGATACCCAACAGATAGCCCAGCGACAGATAGATCAGTTGCTGGTTTTAGATGATAACTTGCAGGCAGAGGCCTGTTGATTTTGGAGAAATGAATGAATCTTCCAATTTATTTGGATTATGCGTCTACCACACCAGTAGACCCCGAGGTTGCAGATATTATGGTGCAATTCCTGACCCCTTCAGGTCAGTTTGGCAATCCGGCATCGCGTTCACATATGTTTGGCTGGCAGGCTGAGGCAGCGGTCGAAGATGCGCGTTCGGATGTTGCTGGGCTTATTGGTGCAGATCCTAGAGAAATTGTATGGACCTCGGGTGCAACCGAAGCCAATAACTTGGCGATTAAAGGTTGTGCACACTTTAATACGCGCAAGGGTAAGCACATTATTACCTCCAAAATTGAGCATAAAGCAGTACTTGATACCTGTCGTCAACTAGAGCGTGAAGGGTTCGAAATTACCTATCTAGATCCAGATAAAAATGGTCTGATTCAGCCGCAAGCCGTGGCCAATGCATTGCGTGAAGACACTACAGTCGTATCTATTATGCATGTTAACAATGAGTTGGGCACTCTGAATGATATTGCGACCATCGGAAAATTATGTCGCGAAAATAAAGTTTTCTTCCATGTAGATGCGGCTCAAAGTGCGGGAAAAACTGCTATTGATGTCGATTCAATGCATGTCGATATGATGTCATTCTCCGCTCACAAAATATACGGCCCCAAAGGTATTGGTGCGCTCTATGTTCGCCGCAAGCCTCGAGTAAGAATTGAAGCGCAGATGCACGGTGGTGGTCATGAGCGTGGTATGCGCTCTGGCACCTTGCCTACGCACCAAATTGCGGGCATGGGAGCAGCCTTTAAATTAGGCGCCAAACTATTGGCAGAAGAATCTGCGCGCATCGAAAAGCTTCGTACTCGTCTTTGGGAAGGTGTTTCTGATATGCAGGAAGTCTACCTTAACGGCTCAAGTAACCAGCATGTGCCAGGTATTATTAATATCAGCTTCGCCTATGTAGAGGGGGAGTCTTTAATTATGGCGCTTAGAGATTTAGCGGTATCTTCTGGATCGGCCTGTACATCTGCCAGCCTTGAGCCTTCTTACGTGCTGCGTGCGCTCGGCCTAAATGATGAAATGGCACATAGTTCCATACGCTTTAGTATCGGACGTTTTACAACCGAACAGGATATTGATGACGCCATTGCTAAAGTCAGGCATGCAGTAGAAAAATTACGTGAGTTGTCACCGCTTTGGGATATGTTCCAAGATGGTGTTGACTTAGATCAGGTAGAATGGGCTGCTCACTAATAGCGGTCTGAGATGTTTTAAAGTAAATAAATGGGGTTAAAAAAATGGCTTACAGCGAAAAAGTAATTGATCATTATGAAAATCCGCGCAATGTTGGCAAGTTGGATGACAGCTCGAAAAATGTGGGTACGGGTATGGTTGGAGCACCAGCCTGTGGTGATGTGATGCGACTTCAAATTCAGGTAAACGATGAAGGTGTTATCGAAGATGCCAAATTTAAAACCTACGGTTGCGGTTCTGCTATCGCCTCAAGTTCACTATTGACCGAGTGGGTAAAAGGTAAAAATATCGATGAAGCAGAGCAAATTAAGAATACCGAGATTGCTGAAGAATTGGCGCTTCCTCCGGTGAAAATTCACTGTTCTGTGTTGGCTGAAGACGCGATTAAAGCGGCGGTTCGAGACGTTAGAGAAAAGCAGGAGAAGTAAGCGTGGCTATAACCATGACGCCGTCTGCCGAGTCACATGTTGTTCGGCACCTAGAGCACCGCGACAAGGGGATTGGTATCCGCTTGGGTGTGCGCACCACGGGCTGCTCTGGACTGTCCTATGTGCTTGAGTTTGTCGATGAAAAAGCCGAAGAAGATGTGGTCTTTAACTGCGGTGATGTGCAGTTAATTATTGATCCTAAAAGCTTAGTGTATCTCGATGGCACACAGTTAGATTACGTCAAGGAAGGATTAAATGAAGGGTTTGAGTTTAAAAATCCCAACGTTAAAGATGAATGCGGTTGCGGAGAAAGCTTCCATATTTAACTTTGCCTCGTTTCATCCAAATTAATCGGGTTTTAAGCATTGAATAATTCCAAGAATTTCTTTGAAATCTTTTCCCTTGCAGTGGCTTGGGAGCTGGATGTTGAGCAGCTTGAGGTAAGATTTCGAGCACTGCAGAAAACATTTCACCCAGATCGTTACGCTAGCAAAAGTGATTTCGAAAAACGCCTTGCCGTTCAAACGGCGGCTACGATTAATCAAGCCTACGAAACCATCAAAACCCCCCTCTCTAGAGCGCAGTATTTATTGGAACTAGAAGACTTAGATGCCAGTCAAGAAACACATATCACGTCTGATGGGCAATTTTTGATGGATCAAATGTTATTGCGCGAAGCCTTATCTGAGATAAGGGGTAGCGAAAATGCTAAAGAGGCACTGGTTTCCCTCAGTATTGAAGCGCAGCAGACTGCGGCAAAAATACAGAGTGAATTTGCCAGTCAATATCAGCAAAAAGCGTATAATAAGGCATTTGAAAGCTTGGCTAAAATGCAATTTGCGATTAAGTTTATTGATGATATCAATGAGCTCGAAGCAGAATTAGAGGATTTATAACCCGTGGCACTCTTGCAGATTTCAGAACCTGGTCAATCGCCGCAACCCCATCAGCGTAAAAATGCGGTGGGAATCGATTTGGGTACTACCAATTCTTTAGTCGCTACAGTCAGAAGTGGCTCTGAGGTTATTCTGCCAGATGAGCAGGGCAGAAATCTTCTGCCGTCAGTTGTGCACTACGAATCTGAAGGTGTTAGCTGTGTTGGCTATGAGGCAGCAGAACACAATAGCAGTGATCCATTAAATACCCTTTCATCCATTAAGCGTTTGCTTGGTAGGGGTGTGGCAGATATTAAAACCCTCGGTGATACCTTGCCTTATGAGTTTACCTCTGATGAAGGCGGCATGCCCAAAATTAAGACAGTTCACGGAGCGGTCAGTCCAATTCAGGTGTCATCTGAGATACTTCGAAAGCTGTCAGGTCGGGCTGAGCTTGCGTTAGGCGGTATGCTTGATGGTGCGGTCATTACTGTTCCAGCCTACTTTGACGATGCACAGAGACAGGCAACCAAAGATGCCGCGACGCTTGCCGGCATCAAGGTTTTAAGATTATTAAATGAACCCACTGCCGCAGCCATAGCCTATGGTTTAGATGCAGAAGAATTTGATAATGAGTCCCAACAGCGCTTAGTTGCAGTTTATGATCTGGGTGGTGGCACCTTTGATATTAGTATTCTTAGGCTTTCAAAAGGTGTATTTGAAGTGTTGGCAACCGGTGGTGATTCGGCGCTGGGTGGTGATGACTTCGATCATGCAATTGCCGACTGGTTGCGCACAGAATTGGAATTGGGTGAAACCCTAGATGTGGTTGAGCAAAGAATACTTCTAGAGGTAGCAAAATCTGCCAAAGAAGAGCTATCACAAAATGAACAAGTCGAGTTGGACATTCTGGATAGTTCACTGGTTCTTACTCGAGACACAATGTATCAGTTAATTGATGATCTAATTGATCAGACGTTATTAGCCTGCAAGCGCTCAATGCGAGATGCCAATATTAAAGCAGATAGCATTCATGAAGTGGTGTTAGTAGGTGGCTCAACTAGAATGCCAAGAGTCGCTGAAAAGGTTTCTGAGCTATTTGGCCTAGAGCCAAAATGTACTATTGACCCAGATTTGGTTGTGGCTATGGGCGCGGCCAAGCAAGCGGACGTTCTGGTGGGTAATAACTCTACCGATGATATGTTATTGCTTGATGTAATCCCTCTATCGCTTGGGATAGAAACCATGGGTGGATTGACGGAAAAAATTATCCATAGAAATACCACCATTCCAGTGGCCAAGGCGCAGGAATTTACCACCTTTAAAGATGGTCAAACCGCGATGAGTATTCATGTGGTTCAAGGCGATCGCGAGTTAGTTTCTGATTGTAGATCACTGGCGCGCTTTGAATTGCGAGGCATACCCCCCATGGTGGCGGGCAGTGCCAAAATTCAGGTCAGTTATCAGGTTGATGCCGATGGTTTGCTCAATGTGTCTGCACGTGAATTAACCAGTGGCGTTGAATCCAGAATAGAGGTTAAGCCCTCCTATGGCTTATCTGATAGTGAAATTACCCAGATGTTACAGGACTCCGTTAGTTATGCGCGTGATGATATGCAGGCGCGGGCACTGCGTGAACAGCAGGTTGAAGCAGATCGCATGCTGGAAGATCTGCAAGCGGCTATGGATAAAGATGGTAGTGCATTATTGGCCAATTCAGAGCTACAGTGTTTGCAAGTGGCTTTACAAGAGTTGCAGCAGTTTCGCGATACCAGTGAAGACCATAGGCAATTAGCCGCGCAGATTGAAATTGTGGGTAAAACCAGTGAAGAATTTGCCGCCAGACGCATGGATGCTAGTATAAAGCAAGCATTGGCAGGGCTAAGCCTTGATGATGCATTAAAATAAACGGTTTCGGACAACCTAACTATGCCAAAAATTGTATTTTTACCGCACCATGAGATTTGCCCAGAGGGTGCAGTTGTGGAGGCCGAAAAAGGTGAGAGTATTTGTGCCGCCGCGCTGAGAAATGGTCTTGATATAGAGCATGCCTGTGAGCTTTCATGTGCTTGCACTACCTGCCATGTTCATGTGCGAGAGGGGTTAGATTCTCTGCCTGAAGCCGACGAGCTTGAAGATGATTTCTTAGATAAGGCTTGGGGTTTGGATCCAGATTCAAGGCTCAGTTGTCAGGCGATGGTTGAAGACGAAGACTTAGTGGTAGAGATACCCAAATACACCATTAATATGGTGTCTGAGCGACATTAAGAGGGACTATAAATGATAAAGTGGACAGATATTAATGATATTGCCATTGAGTTGGCAGATAATCATCAAGATATAGACCCAAAGTATATTAACTTTGTTGATCTTCGTAATTTAGTGCTTAGCATTGAAGACTTTTCTGATGACCC
>JAQWMF010000052.1 GCA_029246925.1 Porticoccaceae bacterium | reverse complement strand
AGCGTCTTTTTGATCTGTAAGAGCCATATCTTTTACCTATTAAAATTCAAGGCCGGCTTCACGCGCGGCGTCTGCCAATGCTTTAACACGGCCATGATATTTAAAACCGCTACGGTCAAAAGCAACTGTTTTAACCCCAGCTGCAACAGCACGTTCAGCTACCAGCTTACCAACAGCCGCAGCTGCAGTAACATTACCCGTACCTTCAGACTTTAACTCTTTGTCTAAAGTTGATGCACTGGCAAGCACTTTAGCACCGCCTTCTGCAATAACCTGCGCATAAATATGTCGCGGAGTACGGTTGATGCATAGACGTGTAACGCCCTGCTCGCGTATCTTCATTCTTGAACGTCGTGCTCGACGCTGACGTGATAATTTTTTATCGCTCATGGTTTTAACCTATTACTTCTTCTTGGCTTCTTTACGTCGTATATATTCGCCAGAAATCTGAACACCTTTACCTTTATAAGGCTCCGGTGGACGGAACGCCCTAATTTCAGCGACGGCCTGACCCAATTTTTGCTTATCAGCAGACTTTAATAAAACTTCTGCCTGACTTGGCGTTTCAGCAGATACACCCTCAGGTAATTCGTAGACAACCGGGTGAGAAAAGCCAAGTGTAAGATTTAATTTCTTACCTTGAACCTGCGCCCTGTAACCTACACCAACCAAATCAAGCTTGGTCTCAAAACCCTGGGTAACACCAACAACCATATTATTCACAAGCGCCCTGGTAGTACCAGACATAGCGCGTGCAAAAGTATCTCCAGATCGTGCAGCAAAGGTTAAAACATTATCGCCCTTTACAACCTCTACTTGAGGATTAATGGCCATGGCCAATGTTCCTTTCGCGCCTTTAACGGAAATATCTGAGTCACTTACTGTGACTTCCACGCCTTGAGGCACCGCTACTGGATTATTTGCAATTCTAGACATTGTTGTTTCCTATCAGAATACTGTGCAAAGAATTTCACCGCCGATACCGGCAGCTCTTGCAGCTCGATCTGTCATCACACCCTTACTGGTTGAGACAACAGCAATACCGAGACCGCTTCTAACTTGGGGTAGATCACTACTACCACTGTAATGACGAAGACTCGGCTTACTCATTCTCTTGATCTCTTCGATCACCGGCTTACCGTCAAAATATTTCAACTCTATAGTCAATGTAGGCTTAACATCTGCACTGACACTGAAGCCATTAATATAGCCTTCATCTTGCAAAACTTTTGCCACGGAGGCTTTAAGCTTTGAAGAAGGCATTTTTACTTCTGGCTTACTACGCTGATGTGCATTACGAATGCACGTCAACATGTCTGCTACTGGATCTTGCATACTCATATGATATCGCTCCTAAACTACCAGCTGGCTTTACGTAGTCCGGGAACAAAGCCACGCATAGCACTTTCGCGTAGTTTGTTTCGGCACAAACCAAATTTTCTGTAAACTCCGTGAGGACGACCCGTTACTCGACAACGATTGCGCTGACGGCTTGGACTTGCATCACGGGGTAACTTTTGCAACTTTTGCTGCGCTTCCCAACGCTCTTCATCTGAAGCGTTAACATTGCTAATTGTTGCCTTTAATTCAGCACGCTTAGCAGCGTATTTCTCAACTGTTTTGGCGCGACGCTTTTCGCGTTCTACCATCGATACTTTTGCCATGAGCCTGCTACCTCAACCTTTCAGCGGAAAGTTAAAGGCACGCAGTAGTGCGCGACCTTCATCATCATTGCGAGCTGATGTCGTGATTGTGATATCAAGACCTCGCAACTTATCAATTTTTTCGTAATCAATCTCTGGGAAAATGATCTGCTCACTTACACCCATCGAAAAATTACCTCTGCCATCAAACTGCTTAGGGCTAATACCACGAAAATCACGGATACGCGGGATAGCAACGCTGATGAGACGCTCTAGGAATTCGTACATACGCTCACGACGCAATGTAACCTTAGTTCCAATTGGCCAGCCTTGACGGACCTTAAAACCTGCAATAGATTTCTTGGCATTGTTTACCACTGGCTTTTGACCAGAGATAAGCGTGAGGTCAGCGACTGCATTTTCTAGCGCTTTTTTATCGCCCAGAGCCTCACCCACACCCATATTAAGAGTTACCTTAAGGATGCGTGGAACTTCCATTACATTTGCCAAACCAAGCTCTTTTTTAAGCTCTGGCGCAATTTCTTTATTGTAAACTTCTTTCAGCCTTGCCATTTGCTCTACCTATCCTTAAGCGTCTACGGCTTCGCCGCTTGACTTAAATACTCGAATTTTTGTGCTATCTTCTTGCACTTTAAAGCCAACTCGGTCAGCTTTGCTTGTTGCACTGTTGAAGATCGCTACATTTGAAACCTGTATTGGCGCTTCTTTCTCAATAATTCCGCCTGGAATACCTGCTTGAGGATTTGGCTTCTGATGCTTTTTAATGATTTGCACCCCTGAAACCAATAGACGGTTGTCATCTAAGACTTTAAGCACTTTGCCACGTTTGCCTTTGTCTTTACCAGCGATAACAACAACTTCGTCGTCACGCTTGATTTTCTTCATTGCCATGTCTAAAACCTCGATTAAAGTACTTCAGGAGCCAATGAGATGATTCGCATAAATTTCTCATTGCGAAGCTCTCTAGTTACTGGCCCAAAGATACGTGTTCCTACAGGCGCATTGCTTGCGTTCAATAAAACGGCAGCATTATCATCAAATTTGATTAAGCTCCCATCTTGTCTGCGCAAACCTTTTTTAGTGCGAACTACAACCGCACTCATTACCTGACCTTTCTTCACTTTGCCTCGAGGAATCGCTTCTTTAACGGTAACTTTAATAATGTCACCAACCCGTGCATAGCGACGGTGGGATCCACCTAACACTTTGATGCACATAACACGACGTGCGCCGCTATTGTCTGCTACATCAAGATAACTTTCTGTTTGAATCATTTTCGTTCCCCGAAACTATCGCTATCAGCAGAATTATTCTGCTAAAGCTCGCTCATCAATGGTTACCAACTTCCAAGATTTAAACTTAGAAATAGGTGCACATTCAGCAATTGTTACCATATCACCCATGCGCGCATCATTTGTTTCGTCATGCGCTTTAATTTTTGATGATTTGGTCAAAATTTTCCCATAAACAGGGTGTGTCACTCGGCGCTCAACTAGCACTGTGATGGATTTATCCATCTTGTCGCTGACGATCTTACCTGTCAGTGTACGTGTAGTAGTTTTTGTATCAGACATAACTATTCACCTGCCTTCTGAGTTATAACTGTTTTCAGACGCGCAATATTGCGACGTGTCTGCTTCACCTTGTGAGTGTCAGTAAGCTGCCCAGTAGCTTGCTGCATACGCAACTTAAATTGGGCTTCTTGCTCTTCACCTAAAGTCGACTGTAATTCTTCAACCGACTTTTCGCGTAAATCTTTAGCTTTCATCTTTACATCACCGTTCTTTTAACAAAGGTGGTAGCAACTGGCAGTTTTGCTGCCGCAAGCGCAAATGCTTCACGCGCTAACTCTTCACTTACACCTTCCATTTCATAAAGGACCTTACCAGGCTGGATTAGCGCTACCCAGTATTCAACATTACCCTTACCTTTACCCATTCGAACTTCGAGAGGCTTATTAGTAATCGGCTTGTCCGGAAAAACACGGATCCAAATTTTACCGCCACGTTTAATATGACGAGTCATTGCACGACGAGCTGCCTCAATCTGTCTGGCGGTCAAACGACCACGACCAGAAGCTTTGAGGGCGAACTCTCCGAAGCTTACCTTGCTTCCTCGGTGCGCCAACCCACGGTTGCGCCCCTTATGCATTTTGCGGAATTTTGTACGTTTAGGCTGTAGCATTTCGCTCTACTCTTAATCGCTTATTTCTTGTTTGTCTTAGTTTTTGAAGGAGCAATTTCTGCTTCCTCACCACCCAAAATTTCACCTTTAAAGATCCACACCTTAACGCCAATCACCCCATAGGTGGTATTGCCTTCAGCTGTAGCATAGTCGATATCTGCACGCAATGTATGCAGCGGCACTCGACCTTCTCGGTACCATTCAGAACGTGCAATTTCAGCACCACCCAAACGACCTCCAACCTGAATCTTTACACCTTGAGCACCAGCACGCATTGCATTTTGAACTGCGCGCTTCATTGCGCGACGGAACATTACACGACGCTCAAGCTGCTGTGCAACATTCTGTGCAACAAGTGATGCATCTAAATCAGGTTTACGAATCTCTTCAATATTTACATGGACGGGACATCCCATACGCTTTGAAACTTCCTTGCGTAGCTTCTCAACATCCTCACCCTTCTTGCCAATTACTATGCCTGGGCGTGCAGTATGGATAGTGATACGAGCACTGTCCGATGGACGCTCTATATCAACACGGCTAACTGACGCATGCCCCAAAGACTCCTGAATAAACTCACGCACTGTGAGATCCTGATAGAGCTTGTCTGCATAGTCCTTTTTGTCCGAATACCAAGTTGAGGAATGCTTTTTAACAATCCCTAGACGGATACCGGTTGGATGTACTTTTTGACCCATTTAATGGACTCCCGAACCTAAATTCTATTTCTCAGAAACTTTCACAGTAATATGACAACTGCGCTTTAAAATTCTATCTGCACGACCCTTAGCTCTTGGCCTAATGCGCTTCATGGTCATGCCTTCATCAACAAAAATTGTCGATACTTCCAACTCGTCTACATCAGCACCATCATTGTGCTCTGCATTGGCGATAGCTGACTCAAGCACTTTCTTAATAATATCAGCACCTTTTCTACCACTGAACTGCAAAATCTCTAGCGCAGATTCGGCGGACTTACCGCGAATTTGATCAGCGACCAAACGCGCTTTTTGCGCTGATAATTTGGCACCTTTTAATTTGGCTGCTACTTCCACAATAAACCCCCTATTCTACTTGGCTTTCTTGTCCGCAACGTGACCTTTATAGGTACGCGTTGGAGCGAATTCACCCAGCTTATGACCAACCATTTCTTCATTGATCAAAACAGGAATATGTTGACGGCCATTGTGAATGGCAATTGTAAGGCCAACCATATCTGGCAAAATCATTGAACGACGAGACCAAGTTTTAATTGGGCGACGTTCGTTGGCTTCAACAGCTGCCTCAACCTTTTTAACAAGGTGTAGGTCTACGAATGGTCCTTTTTTTAGAGAGCGTGGCACGTTTGCTTTCCTCTTTTAATAATCAGTCTTCGCTTACTTGCGACGACGAACAATGTATTTATCAGTACGCTTATTCTTACGCGTCTTATAACCTTTTGTTGGCATACCCCAAGGTGATACAGGATGACGACCACCAGAGGTACGTCCTTCACCACCACCATGCGGGTGATCAACTGGGTTCATGGCAACACCACGAACTGTTGGTCTAATGCCTCTCCAGCGAGATGCACCAGCCTTACCTAAAGAACGAAGACTGTGCTCACTGTTAGAAACTTCACCTAAAGTTGCACGACAATCAACGGAAACCTTGCGCATTTCACCACTACGTAAACGTAATGTAGCGTAGGCGCCTTCACGCGCAACCAGCTGAACCGAAGCCGCCGCACTACGCGCCAACTGGGCACCTTTGCCCGGCTTCATTTCAACACAGTGGACAATCGAACCCACTGGAATATTTCTTAAAGGAAGACAGTTACCAGATTTAATTGGCGCATCACTACCGGACACCAAAGTGTCACCAGCAGCCACCGCCTTAGGTGCGATAATGTATCTTCTCTCGCCATCTGCGTAGCAGACTAGTGCAATATGTGCACTGCGATTTGGATCATACTCCAAACGCTCAACCTTGGCTGGAATGCCATCTTTGTCGCGCTTGAAATCAACAATTCTATAATGCTGTTTATGGCCACCACCAATATGACGAACAGTGATTCGACCATTACTATTACGGCCGCCTGACTTTTTCTTAGTCGCCAATAGTGGCGCATAAGGAGCACCTTTGTGCAGATCAGGAGTAACAACGCTTACAACAAAACGTCTGCCTGGTGAAGTTGGTTTTCTTTTAATTACTGACATTATTCAACCCTCACTCCGTAACCGAAAAGTCAATGTCTTGACCTTCAGCAAGACGCACATACGCTTTTTTCCAATCGCTGCGCTTGCCCATTCCAGTTTTTGTACGACGTGTTTTTCCTTTAACATTTATCACACGCACGCCTTCAACCTTAACCTCAAAGAGCTTCTCTACCGCTTTCTTTACTTCGAGCTTGCTGGCATCAGTGGCTACCTTGAACGCTACTTGAGTCGCTGACCCACTAGCTGAAGCAGCTTTTTCCGTGATATGCGGTCCTAACAACACTTTGAAGAGTCTCTCTTGGTTCATACCAATATCTCCTCAAGTTTTTTCAGGGCGGCAACTGTAATTACCACCTTATCAAAATTGATTAAGCTTACAGGATCTAAAGCCGCCGTATCACAAACTTCAACTTTGTGTAGATTACGAGAAGAAAGGTAAAGGTTTTCACTCACTTCTTCTGTAACAATCAGCGCTTCACTCAACCCAAAATCAGAAAGCTTAGATACTAAGTCCTTTGTTTTTGGCTCTTTAAGCTCAAATTTCTCAACCACAATTAAACGCTCTTGACGAGCCAACTCAGAAAGAATTGACTGCATCGCCGAACGATACATTTTGCGGTTTAATTTTTGACTGTGATCCCGAGGCTGCGCAGCAAAGGTTACACCACCTGAACGCCATAATGGGCTACGGATGGTTCCTGCTCGTGCACGGCCTGTGCCTTTCTGACGAAAAGGCTTACGACCACCACCAGAAACAGCAGAACGATTCTTTTGCGCTTTAGTACCCTGACGGGCACCTGCCAAAAACGCTACTACCGCTTGGTGAATAAGATCTTGATTAAATTCTTTGCCAAAGGCTACTTCAGAAACCTCAACGGTTCCTTTATTACCCTTAGGTGTCGCTATTGCTAATTCCATGGACACTCTCCTTACGCCTTAACTGCTGGCCGAACAACAACATCACCGCCAGGCGCGCCAGGAACGGCACCTTTAACAAGCAGTAAATTGCGTTCCGCATCAACGCGGATAATTTCTAAATTCTGAGTAGTCAACTGCTCAGCACCCATATGGCCTGCCATTTTCTTACCTTTAAATACTCGGCCGGGCGTTTGGTTTTGACCAATCGAACCAGGAGCACGGTGAGAAATGGAGTTACCATGAGTTGCATCCTGCATGGTGAAGTTCCAGCGTTTAACACCACCCTGGAAACCTTTACCTTTAGAAGTGCCGGTCACATCAACTTTTTGGCCTTGCTCAAAACGCTCAACCGTTAATGCTGCGCCAACTTCAAATACTTCATCTGAACTACCCGAACGGAATTCCCATTGCCCACGACCAGCCTCAACACCTGCTTTGGCGAAATGACCTGCTTGAGATTTAGAAACACGGGAAGCTTTAACAGAGCCAGTGGTAATCTGAATAGCTGAATAGCCATCAGTCTCCACAGACTTAATCTGGGTAATAAGGTTGGGTGTCGCCTCTATCACAGTAACTGGAATAGACGCACCATCCTCGTTAAATACACGAGTCATGCCGCATTTGCGGCCGACAAGACCTATACTCATTTTTTTGACCTCTCAAGCGTACGGGGCTCTTACCCGCTACGGCTGCCTATTTCAAGGCATTACACTTTTATAATTAAGCCCAGCTTATGCTGAGCAGCTACAGTTGTTATTAGCCCAGACTAATCTGAACATCAACGCCTGCAGCAAGATTCAGTTTCATCAGCGCATCAACAGTTTTTTCTGTTGGCTCGACAATGTCGATCAAGCGCTTGTGCGTGCGAATTTCATACTGATCGCGCGCATCCTTGTTTACGTGGGGAGAAATCAACACCGTGAATCTCTCCTTGCGTGTAGGCAAGGGTATGGGGCCACGAATTTGTGCGCCAGTGCGTCTTGCAGTCTCAACGATTTCTTGCGTTGAGGTGTCGATCAGTTTGTGATCGAACGCTTTAAGGCGAATCCTAATGCTTTGATTCTGCATGGAAGCGAAACTCCGCTATCAATACGTTTAAATTTCTTGGCAACCGTTCATTTTAAAAAATTTCGGCACCACTCAACCCTTAAAAAGGAGCGCGAATATTAGAGGTGCAGCCTAAGCCTGTCAAGCTAATTAATGCTTAGATTGCATTTTTTTACTTTTGCTGACCTCTAAAGCCTACAAAAAAGTCCAGAGTTAAAAAAAGAGGGTTAAAATACCCTCTTTTTTTAACATCACTTTGGACTTAAGCAATAATTTTGGCAACAACACCTGCGCCTACTGTGCGGCCACCTTCACGAATCGCAAATCGAAGACCTTCTTCCATCGCAATCGGGTGAATCAATTCAACTTCCATCTGAACGTTATCACCTGGCATTACCATCTC